>DAIPHP010000018.1:2897-20565 GCA_036771295.1 Ilumatobacteraceae bacterium | reverse complement strand
GACGGCCCTTCACGTCGAACACCCGACGCAACGCATCGGCGTTCGGCGCGGCTGCTGCGAGACCGTATACGGTCTCGGTCGGCAACCCGACGACTTCACCCCGTCGGAGTGCGGCGACGGCATCGTTGATGCCGCGGGCGTCGGCGGCGACGATGCGGCTCACTGCTCGCCCAAGAACGCGAGCACCGCGTCGATGAACTCGAACGACTCCGGCGTGCGGAAGTGATCGATGCCTTTCAGCGAGCGCAGCGCGGCGTTCGGCAGCGCGGCGGCCAACTTGTCGGCGGGAGCAGAGAAGTCTTTGTCGCCCAGCACCACGAGTACGCGGTTGTGCACGGCGGCAAGCTGCTCGTTCGTCATCGGCTCTTCGCGCGAGCGACGCAGGACCGCCGCGAGGGCGAGCGGGTCGTTGTGCGATTCGTTGCCGATCTTGCCGAAGATGCGTGCCGTGATGTCGCCGGGTTCGGCGCGACCCTCGAGCCCCGACAAGATGCGCTCCGAGCGGGCGGGGTCGTGCGGAAAAAAGACTCCGTCGCCGATGCCTGCGAGCACCACGTTGTTGAACGATTGCGGCGAGCGAATCAGCGCGCGCAACAAAGTGATGGCACCGAGCGAGAACCCGACGGCGTCAACCACGCCGACCGTGCCGACGGTGGACGCGCCGACGCGTGCCAACAAGTCACCAGCGAGGTCTCGATAGTCGTCGGGGTCGTGCGACTTCGTCGCCGTGCCGTGACCCGGCAGGTCGTAGGGCACGACGGTGCGCCCCGTGTCGGCAAGAAGGTCGACGATGCCCGAGCGCATCCACGTACGGTCGAACGAGCCGGCCCAGCCGTGCACCAACAACACCGGGGGCGTCTTGGTGTCAGTCATGCCGTGCCATTCGAGATGTGTCAGTCATGCCGTGCGAATCGCAAGAGTAGCCTTGGAAAGTCGGTGTAATGCCGCTCGAGGAGGTTCGTCGTGCAGTTTCTGAACGGCCATCCGAACTACGACCTTACGTACAGCGACGTCTTTCTCGTACCCAATCTCTCGTCGGTGTCGTCGCGCATGCACGTCGACCTCACCACGCCTGACGGCATCGGTACCACCATCCCCATCGTGGTGTCGAACATGACCGCGATCGCCGGTCGGCGAATGGCCGAGACGGTCGCTCGCCGAGGTGGTGTCGTCGTCTTGCCACAAGACATTCCGCTCGACGTCGTCGAAACGGTCGTCGACTTCGTGAAGAGCCGCCACACCGTCTACGACACGCCGATCACCATGTCGGGTCACGACACCGTCGGCGAGGCGCTCAGCCTCGTGCACAAACGCTCGCACGGCGCCATCGTGGTCGTCGACGACGATCAGGCGCCGATCGGCATCTTCACCGAGCACGACGCTGCCGGCTTCGATCGCTTCACCCAGATCGCCAACGTGATGAGCCGCGAGATGTTCACGCTGCCCGACGGGCTCGACGCGCAGACGATGTTCGAGCGACTGTCGGAAGCACGTCTCAGTTTCGCGCCGGTCGTGGCCAAAGACGGAAGCCTGCTCGGATGCATCACCCGCAAGGGGGCGCTGCGCAGCACGATCTACAAACCGGCAGTCGACCGCCAGGGCCGCCTGATGATCGCCGTCGCGGTCGGAGTGAACGCCGACCCCGCGACGCGCGCCAAGGCGTTGCTCGGCCTCGGGGTCGACGTCATCGTGGTCGACACCGCCCACGGCCACCAGGACCGCATGCTCGAAGTGGTGAGCGAAGTTCGCCGCAGCGTCGACACGTTGCCGGTGGTCGCTGGCAACGTCGTGACGGCGGCGGGCACTCGCGACCTCATCAACGCGGGCGCGGACATCGTGAAGGTCGGCGTCGGGCCGGGCGCCATGTGCACCACACGAATGATGACCGGCGTCGGCAGACCGCAGTTTTCCGCGGTGCTCGAGTGCTCTGAAGCCGCGCGTTCGCTGGGCAAGCACATCTGGGCCGATGGCGGCGTGCGGTACCCGCGCGACGTCGCGCTCGGCCTGGCGGCCGGTGCCGGCAACGTGATGTTCGGTTCGCTGCTGGCCGGCACCTACGAATCGGCCGCCGACACGCTGCGCGACGCGCAGGGCCGGCTGTACAAGGAGAGCTTCGGCATGGCGTCGAACCGCGCGGTGCGCAACCGTACCCGCACCGAGAGCGCCGTCGACCGCGCGCGCAAGGAGCTGTTCGAAGAAGGCATCAGCACCTCGCGCATGTACGTCGACGCACAGCGCCCGGGTGTCGAGGACATCATCGACCAGATCGTCGCCGGCGTGCGCTCGTCGTGCACCTACACGGGTGCGCGCAGCATCAACGACTTCCACGTGCGAGCCACGGTCGGCGTACAGAGCGCGTCGGGCTACGACGAGGGTCGCCCGATCGACACCAGTTGGTGATGACCGCAGTCGTCGTCGCCATCGACGGGCCCGCGGGCGCCGGCAAGTCGACGATCGCCAAGGCGTTGGCCGCCGACCTCGGCATCGAGTACCTCGACACCGGCGCGATGTACCGCGGCGTCACGTTCGAAGTGTTGAAGCGCGGCCTCGAAGCCGCCGACGTCGACGCCGTGGCACGCGTGGCGCGGTCGGTGCAGTTCGTGCAGACGCGCGACAGCCTGCAGGTCAACGGCGTTGACGCGACGGCGGCGATTCGTTCGCCCGAAGTCGACGCAGCGGTCAGCCAGGTGGCCGCCAACTCGGCCGTTCGCGAAGAGATGCGCACTCGTCAGCGCAAGTGGATCGCCGACCACGGCGGCGGAGTCGTCGAGGGAAGAGACATCGGCTCGGTGGTGTTTCCCGACGCGACGCTGAAGGTGTACCTCGTGGCTTCGCCGCTCGTGCGTGCCAAGCGGCGCGTCGCCCAGCACGGGGGAGACGTCGAGGAGATCGCTCGCGCCATCGCCGAGCGCGACGAGCGCGACTCGACCCGCGACGACAGCCCGCTTCGCCAGATGCCCGACGCGGTGGTCGTCGACACGAGCGAGCGCAGCGTCGCCGAAGTGATCGCCGAGATTCGTCGGCTTCTCGCGTCGCGCGGTGCGTCGTCATGATTCCGGTGCGAGGCATATCGTCATGACGAAATTCCGTGCGCGGCTCGTGGGGCAGTCCTTCGCGACCAAAGTTGCCTACGTGCTCGTTCGCGACCTGCTGTTGGTCTTGTGCAAGCTCTACTTTCGCGTCACGGTGAGCGGGCGAGAGCACTTGCCGAAGTCGGGCCCGTACATCATTGCTCCAGTGCACCGTTCGAACATCGACACGCCGCTCTCGGCGTTCGTCACGCGTCGGCGCGTGCGGTTCATGGGCAAAGACTCACTGTGGAAACAAAAGCAGGTCGGCGCGTTTCTTTCGTTGCTCGGCGGGTTTCCCGTCACGCGCGGGGCGGCCGACCTCGAAGCGCTGAAGCGCTGCGTCGCGGTGCTCGACGCGGGTGAGCCGCTCGTGATGTTCCCCGAAGGCACCCGCCAGAGCGGCGCGACGCTGCACCCGCTGTTCGAAGGTCCGGCTTATGTCGCGCTGAAACGCGGCGTGCCGATCGTGCCGGTCGGCATCGGCGGCACGGAGCGCGTGATGCGAAAAGGCTCGAAAATGATCTGGCCGCACAAGTGCCATGTCACCATCGGCTCACCGATCGACGTCGAGCATGGCGGCAACGGGCGAGTCGACCGCGAGCGGATGACCCAGATCACCGCCGAATTGGCGAACCGCCTGCAAACGGTGTTCGACGACGCTCGTCGTCGCGCCGGCGACTAGCCGCGCAAGAACGCGCGGGCGATCTTCGGCAAGTCGGCTGCGTCGTTGACGCCGCACACTTCGCGGGCCGAGTGCATCGAGAGCTGCGGCACGCCGACGTCGACCGTGTCGATGCCCAGCCGCGTGGCGGTGATCGGGCCGATGGTCGAGCCGCACGGCATGTTGTTGCGCGAGACGAACACCTGGTGCGCCACGTCGGCCGACTCGCACGCCGACAAGAAGGCGACGGCCGATGCAGCCGAGGTGGCGTACCGCTGATTGGAGTTCGACTTCAGCGCGACGCCCCGGTTGATGAACGGCGCGTGCTTGTGGTCGTGTCGCTCCTGGTAGTTCGGGTGCACGGCGTGCGCGTTGTCGCACGACAAGCACGCCGACTTGGGCAGCATCGTCAAGTACTCGCTGCGTGACTTGCCGAGCGCGGTCGCCACGCGCTCGAGCAGGTGCTCGAGCAGCGGCCCGCCGGCGCCGGTGGTGCTGTCGCTGCCGACTTCTTCGTGGTCGAACAGCGCGACGACCGCGACGCCGTCGTTGCCGCCGAGTTTGCTGATCGCGTCGACCGCCGCCCAGCACGACAGTTGATTGTCGAGACGACCTGACGCCAAGAGCGACGCATCGGCACCGAGCACCCGCGCCGGCTCGTGGTCGACCAGTTGCGCGTGCACCGTGGCCACGTCGTCGAGCGACACGCCGGACAAGTGCGCCGCCACCGCCCGCACGGGCAACACGTCTTCGCCGGTGGTCCACACCGGTCGCAGGTGCGCGTGCTTGTCGAGCACGAGACCGTTCTCGTTCACGCCGCGGTCGAGGTGAATCGCGAGTTGCGGCAACCGCGCAACCGGAGTGGCTGAGCGAAACAGCACGACGGAGCCGTCACGGTTCACGACGTGTCCGGCGATGTCGAGGTCGCGGTCGAGCCACGAGTTCAGAAGCGGCGACCCGTATACCTCGACTTCCAACGTCCCGAAGTTGGCGGCGAGACCTTCGGGGTTCGACTTGAGGTGCAGCCCGGGAGAGTCGGTGTGTGCTCCGACGATGCGGAACCGGTCGTTCACCGTGCCCGACGTGACGAAGGCGACGAGTGCGCCGCCGCGAGTGACGAAGCCCCGAGTGGCGCGCCCGGCGAAGTCGGGAAGTTCGCTCGCGTTGTCGAACCACACGAAGCCGGCGTCGAGCAGGCGCCGCGCCGCCGTAGCGACCACGTGGTGCGGGGTCGGAGACGAGTCGAGGAAGGCGCTCAGATCGCCGATGACCGCGTCGAGCGCGGCGGCAGCGCGATCGGCGGCCGGTTCGCGCTTGGTGCTCGCCTTACGGCGCGGCTTAGCCGCCTTGGTTGTTGAACGGGAGCTGGACCGTGACGTCACGCCCCAAGAAACTACAGGTCACGTCGCTCACGTCGCCCGACTCGACTTTCGCTTGGATCGTCGCGATACAGGCCGACAACGCATCCCGCTGGTTGAACCCGAAGTAGATCACCGCGGCGAACACTCCCATCAGCAGCAGTTTCGTCACCACCGACGACACGAACTTCAGCACCAGCAACACACCGAGCACGCCGACGACCATCGCGATCAGCGACGCGTCGCGCGCGGACTGCGCGTCGAATGACGAGAGGTCCATGCCGACTCCGATTCTGCCAGCGATGCATTCGTAGAATGCGCATATGAGCGACCAGCCGATCTCGATGTCGCGCAGCGGCCCGCCCGAGACCGTGTTGCCCGCCGTCGACGCCGTGATCATGCACGAACTGAAGCAGGCGCTCGCGGCGGCACCCGAGGCCCGACGCGACGCGGTCGCGGCCGTCGTCGCGAAACATCCCACCTGCCTGCACGCGTGGGCCGCACTCGGACGAAACAGCAAGCCCGGCATCGACGCCTACATGGCTTTCCGCGTGGGGTATCACCGAGGTCTCGACCAATTGCGCGGCAGCGGTTGGCGCGGCTCCGGCTTCGTTCGCTGGCAGCACGAGTCGAACCGCGGCTTTCTCGAGTGCCTCGAAGGGCTGGCCGTCAACGCAGGCGTGATCGGCGAAGAGGCGGAGGCGGTTCGCTGCCGGCAGTTCCTCGTTCAATGCGACCCGCGAGGACGCGGCTGATCGACGACGTCCTCGGTGTCGTTCTTGTCGGCGGCGCGAGCAGCCGGTTCGGCAGCGACAAGGCGTCCGCGTCGTTTCGCGGGCAGTCGCTCGTGCATACCGCGTTGCACACGTTGCAACGTGCCGGTCTCGCGCACCTCGCCTATGTCGGCGGACAACCACGAGCGGGGCTCGAGCTCGTAGCCACCCACGTCGCCGACCTGCCCGACACGCCGCAGTGCACGCTGCGCGGGGTCGTGGCCGCGTTGCAGCACGCCGCACCTCGCTGGTCTCGCGTGATGTTGCTCGCCTGCGACGTGCCGCTCGCGAGCAGCGACACCGTGTCGCGCGTGTTGTCGGCGCTCGGCAGCGACGCCGAACCTTCTGGCGAGGACTCACGCTTCGACGCCGCCGTCGCGAGGGGAGCGCGAGACCACTGGTCGTGCATCGCGGTGCGATCGGGAGCACTCGAACGGTTGCGGGTGTCGCTGCGCGACGGTGATCGCGCGATGCATCGCGCGTTCGCGCCGCTGCGCGTGTGCCGCGTGCCGGTCGACGAGCGCGAGTTCGCGAACGTCAACACACGCGACGACCTCGCCGCACTCATCACCGATGATGCGAGCGATCGTGGCTAGGCTCACCCGCCGTGTCTATACGAGAAATCTCTGCCGGAGAACTGTCGACGATATTGGAGCGTGGCGGCGTGGTCGTCGACGTGCGCGAGCCCGACGAGTATCGCGAGGGTCACGTGCCGGGCGCCAAGTCGGTTCCGCTCGGCCAGGTGCCGGAGTCGCTCGACGCCTTTCGCAAGCCGGTGCCGGTGTACGTGATTTGTCTCAGCGGCGGTCGCAGCATGCGTGCCTGCGAGTTCCTGCACGATGCCGGAGTCACCAACGTGGTCAACGTCGCGGGCGGAACGATGGGGTTCGCCGCGCTCGGAAACGAACTCACGAGCGGCGACCAACCGTGAAATTCGGGGTGCCGGCGTGAACCTCGCCGAGCACTTCGTTGACGATGATGCGGCCCTGGCCGACGTCGTCGCCGAGGCCGCAAAAGCCCCGTTATACGCCCTTGATACCGAGTTCCACCGGGAGCGGACGTACTTTCCGCGTCTCGCCCTGGTGCAACTGCAGTGGGGCAACACGAACGTGTTGGTCGACCCGCTGGCAGTCGACCCCCGCGGCCTGGCACCGCTGCTGCGCAGCGGCAGCCTCGCCGTGCTGCACGCTTCGCAACAAGACCTCGAAGTGATGCAATACGCGGTGGGCTGCGTACCCAGCCGCATGTTCGACACGCAGCTTGCCGCCGGGTTCATCGGCTACTCGACTCCGTCGCTCGCCAACCTGGTGCAGTCGCGACTGAAGGTGACGTTGTCGAAAGGCGACCGTCTCACCGACTGGATGCGCCGACCGCTCACCAAGAGCCAGAGCGAGTACGCGCGAAGCGACGTGGCCTACCTCGAGATGCTCCACGACAGCATCTCGACACGATTGGCAGAACTTGGCCGCACCACGTGGGTGCAAGAAGCGTGCGAGGAGATGCGCTTGCGTCCGTGGGGCGAGAGCAACCCCGACGACGCGTGGCTGCGAATCAAAGACGCGCGCGCCCTGAAGGGTGCGTCGCGCGGCGCCGCACAGGCGCTCGCCGCATGGCGCGAGCGACGGGCCATGGCGACCAACGTTCCGCTGCGTCGTGTGATGAGCGACATGGCGCTGATCGGCATCGCCCAAGCACTGCCCACGTCGACGGAGTCGCTGGCTCATGCGCGCGGGGTGGACGAGCGATACCTCGGCGGTTCGCTGTCGCGCGAGATCCTGGCTGCCGTTCGCGACGGGCGCGAGCGAGTGGTGGAGGTGGAGTCGAACGGCCACGACCCCTTGGAGAAGCGCCTGCGACCCGCGGTGACGCTGGTGACCGCGTGGATCGGCGAACTCGCGCACCAGCACGAGATCGACCCGACGCTGGTCGCCACCAACCGCGACATCGTGGCCCTGCTCGCTGGTGGTGACTCGCGTCTCGCGCACGGCTGGCGCCGCGAACTCGTCGGGCACGACATCGAACGCCTGTTGAAAGGGGAGACCGGCCTCTCCTTTGACCGCGACGGCCGCCTGCGACTCATCCCTGCCAAAGAGGAAGAACGCGAGTAAACTTTCAGTCAATGTCCATCGCCTAGGCGGATGGCCCTCGTGGCTCCGCTACTACATACGGAGCCCACTCGTGAAAAAGGGACGACATCGTCGGTTCGAAGAAGCGCGCCGCCTGAAGCAGTCAGGCCCCACCGCTGAGGACCTCGGCATCTCCTCGGAGAAGTCGACCAAGAGCGAAGAAGACGAATTCGCCGAAATCGCCCAGCGCTACGGCGTGGTGTTCGACGAAGACGGCGAGATCGCCGCAGACGACAGCGAGGACACCTCCTCCTGAACGAACTCATTCGCAACGTCGCCATCGTGGCGCACGTTGACCACGGCAAGACGACGCTGGTTGACGAGCTGCTGCGCCAGACCGGAACCTTCGCCGCGCACCAGAACGTGGTGGAGCGTGTCATGGACTCCAACGACCAGGAGCGCGAGCGCGGCATCACCATCTTGGCCAAGGCCGCCTGCGTGCAGTGGCGCGGCGTGAAGGTCAACCTCGTCGACACGCCGGGTCACGCCGACTTCGGCGGCGAAGTCGAACGCGCACTCGCGCTGGTCGACGGCGTGTTGCTGCTCGTCGACGCCGCAGAGGGACCGTTGCCGCAAACCCGCTACGTGCTCTCCAAGGCGCTCGCCCAGGACTTGCCCGTCGTGCTGGTGATCAACAAGGTCGACCGCAGCGACGCGCGTCCCGACGAAGTGTTGCTCGACGTGGAACACCTCTTCTTGGATCTCGCGCACAGGGACGAACACCTCAACTTCCCGGTGATCTCGGCGGTGGCGCGCGAGGGCCGCGCGATGAAGGGTGTCGGCATGCCCGGCAAGGACGCCGACCTCGTGCCGCTCCTCGACGCGATTCTCGACACGATCCCCGCACCGAGCGGTGACGCCGCTGCGCCGCTGCAGGCGTTGGTGACCAACCTCGACGCCAGCGACTACCTCGGCCGTCTCGCGATCGGTCGCGTGCACGCCGGCACGCTTCGCCGCGGTGACACCATCGCGTTGCTGGCCAAGCCGGTCGAGGGCCAGCCCTCGGTGCTGAAGCGTCGCATCTCGCACCTCTCGCAGTTCACCGGCATCGGCCGCACGGAAGTGGACACCATCGCCGCCGGCGACCTCTTCATCGTGGCGGGCATCGACGAAGTGGAAGTCGGCGACACGCTCGCCGACCCCGAGAACCCGGTCGCGCTGCCTCGCCTCGAGGTGGACGAGCCGGTGCTGCGCATGAGTTTCTCCGTCAACAACTCGCCGTTCGCCGGTCGCGAGGGATCCTTCGTGACCAGCCGGCACCTGCTCGATCGTCTGAAGCGCGAGATTCTCGGCAACGTGTCCATCAAATTGCGCGAGACCGATTCGCCCGACGTGCTCGAAGTCGCCGGCCGCGGCGAACTGCAGCTCGCGGTGTTGATCGAGAACATGCGCCGAGAGGGCTACGAACTCCAGGTCAGTCGCCCCGAGGTCATCACGAAAGAAGTCGACGGCAAGACGCACGAGCCGTTCGAGCGCGGCACCATCGACGTGCCCGACGAGCACGTCGGTGCCGTCACGCAGGTGCTCGCGCCGCGTCGCGGACGCATCACCGACCTGCGCCCAGGCGACGCCGGTCGAACCATCGTGCACTTCACCGCGCCGTCGCGCGGTCTCATCGGCTTCCGCTCGCTGCTGCTGACGGTGACGCGCGGAACCGCGCTGATCCACCAGAGCTTCGCGGGCTTCGAGCCGTGGGCCGGCGACGTTCCGCACCGCTTGGGAGGCGCGATGATCGCCGACCGCATCGGGCAGGTCACCGCGTACGCGCTCGACAACCTGCAGTTGCGCGGCACGCTGTTCGTCGAGCCCGGCGACCAGGTGTACGAAGGCATGGTGGTGGGCGAGTGCGCACGCGGCGAAGAGATGGTCGTCAACGCCGTGCGCGCGAAAGAAAAGACGAACATCCGCACCCACAGCCACGACGACGGCGTGAAGCTGGCGGCACCGGTGATTCACTCGCTCGAATCGGCGATCGAATGGCTCGCCGACGACGAACTCGTCGAAGTGACGCCGAAGTCGATTCGCATCCGCAAGCGCTGGCTGGGGCTCGAAGACCGACGCCGCGCCAACAAGAAGGGCAACTAGAGCCCTCCCGACATGTCGGACTACGACGACCTGATCGCCCGCCTGCGCTCGGTGTCGGACGATTTGGCCGACCGCGCCATCGCGGTGCTGTCAGAAGCCTCGCGGGCGCGCGAGACCAAGCGACCAGAAGAAGAGCGGGCGCTCACCCAGGCGCGCCGCGCGGTGGAAAAGGCGATCGCCGTGCTCGAGCGGCTGCAGGGACGCAGCAACACCGACGACTAGTCGCGCCGGTCGCCTCGGCGTCCCGCAACGGTTCAGCGGTCGCCGCGCAGCGCCGCCGCTTTGGTCGTGAGCGCCGTGATGAGCTCGTCAAAGCTCTTCTGAAACGACGACACGCCTTCGCGTTCGAGCTGCGCCGCCACGTCGCCGAGGTCGACGCCCGCACCACCGAGATCGGCCCACACTTGACGGGCGCGGGCGACGTCGGCGTCGATCGTGCGCGCCAGTCGGCCGTGGTCGTCGAACGCCTCGAGCGTGTTGTCGGGCAACGTGTTCACCGTGTTCGGGCCGATCAGTTCGTCGACGTACAACGTGTCGCGGTACGCGGGATTCTTCGTCGACGTCGAGGCCCACAACGGCCGTTGCACGCGCGCCCCGTAGATGGCGACACGACGGAAGCGGGCGCCTTCGTGCTTCTCGCGGTACAACGCATATGCCAACCGCGCCTGGGCGATCGCCGCCTCACCCCGCAACGCGAGCGCTGCCGGTGAGCCAATCGCGTCGAGCCGGCGGTCGACTTCGGTATCGACGCGCGAGATGAAGAAGCTGCCGACCGAGGCGATGTTCGAAAGATCGCGCACGCCGGAGGCGAGACGGTCTTCCAGTCCGCCGATGTACGCGTCGAGCACCTCGGCGTAGCGCTCGAGGCTGAAAATCAGCGTCACGTTGACGCTGCGTCCCTCGGCGATCATCGTGCGAATCGCGGGCAACCCCTCGACCGTCGCGGGAATCTTGATCATCACGTTCGGTCGCGCGACGCGCTGGTGCAGTTCGCGTGCCGCGGCGAGCGTGCCGGGGCCGTCGTGGGCGAGCGACGGATCGACTTCAACGCTCACGTAGCCGTCGCCGCCGTTCGACTCTTTGTGAACGGGTTCGAACACGTCGAGCGCGGCGTCGATGTCGCTCAACACCATCTGCCAGTACGCGTCGATCGGCTCGGCCTTCTTGCGGGCGAGCGACTCGAACTGCGCGTCGTAGTCGGCGGACCCTTGTATCGCTTTCTGGAAGATCGTCGGGTTGCTCGTCAGGCCGCGCACCCCGCGGTCGCGCAAGGCGGCGAGCTGACCGCCGGTGATCCACCCGCGACGCAGGTTGTCGAGCCACGGGCTCTGGCCGAACTCGGCGGAGAGTCGTCGCAGCGGGTTCACGGTCACATTCCCAACGCGTCGAGCAGTTCGCGAGAACGTGCCACGACGTTGTCGACGGAGATTCCCAACCGGGCGAGGGCCACGTTGCCCGGCGCGCTGGCGCCGAACCGGTCGATGCCGATCGAATCGTCGGCGAAGGTGCTCCAGCCGAACGTGCTGGCCGCTTCGACCGACAACACCGGCACCCCGATCGGCAGCACGTGCGAGCGCACGGTGGGGTCTTGCGCGGCGAACAGCTCGGGGCAGGGCATCGACACCACGCGAACCTGCATGCCGTCCTCGCCGAGCACGCGAGCCGCCTCGACAGCCACGGCGACTTCAGCACCCGTGGCCACGATGATGAGCCGGGGAGACCCGTCGGTGTCGCGAACGATCGCGGCTCCGCGGTCGACGGCCCGACCGTCGGTGACCACCGCGGTGTTCTGCCGCGAGAGAATCAGCGCGGTCGGCCCGTCGTGATCGCACGCCTGGCGCCACGCCTGCGCGGTCTCGTTGGCGTCGGCCGGCCGCACCACGCGAAGGCCGGGGATCACCCGCAGCGACGCGAGCTGCTCCACAGGCTGGTGCGTCGGGCCATCTTCTCCGACGCCGACGGAGTCGTGCGAGAAGACGAAGATCACTTTTGCTCGCGACAACGCCGCGAGTCGCACGGCGGGGCGCATGTAGTCGGCGAACACGAAGAACGTGCCGACTGCCGGCAAGATGCCGCCGTGCAGCGCCATGCCAACGGCGATCGCACCCATCGCGTGCTCGCGCACGCCGTAGAACAACTGCCGACCTTCGGGATGCTCCGCCGAGAGCGCGACGGCACCGGAAAGTTTGGCTCCCGTGTTGCCGGTGAGGTCAGCGGCACCGACGAGCAAGCCCGGCAGGTCGTCGCGCGACGCATCGATCGACTTCTGCACCGCGACACGAGTGGCGACGCTCGTCGCAGGGTCGAACACCGGCGGCGTCGAGGCCCACGCTTCGCTGCGCGGCGGCTGCCACGCAGCGTGCCACTCCTTCGGCGCGCGAGCCGCGATCTTGGCGTGTTGCGCGCTCGCTGCGGCACCGCGGGATCGCGCGTGGCCGCGCACTGCCTCGACCGTCGCGGCATCGACCCAGAACGGTTCGTCGGGAATGCCCATCACCTTCTTGGTCGCGGTCACGTGGGCTGCCCCGAACGGGTTGCCGTGGGCTTCGGGGGCGTCGGTGAAGTCGGGCGAGGGCGTGCCGATGTGCGTGCGCAGGACGAGCAACGTCGGAGAACCGCGGTGCGACTTGGCGGTGTTCAACGCCTGTTCGAGCCGGTCGAGATCGTCGGCGACGTCGCCGAGTTCGACGACGTTCCAACCGTACGAACGGAAGCGCTGCGACACGTCGTCACTGCACGACAAGTCGGTCGAGCCGTCGATGGTGACCTTGTTGTCGTCGAACACGCAGATAAGCCGGTCGAGTTTCTGGTGGCCGGCGAGCGACGCCGCCTCGTGACTGATGCCCTCCATGAAACAACCGTCACCGGCGACCACGAACACGTGGTGGTCGTGCAACTCGGCGCCGAAGCGCGCGCGCAAATGACGTTCGGCGATCGCCATGCCGACGGCGTTGGCGAACCCTTGGCCGAGCGGACCGGTCGTCACCTCGACGCCGGCAGTGTGCCCGCGCTCGGGATGTCCTGGCGTCGCCGACCCCCACTGGCGAAACTGGCGCAGGTCGTCGAGCTCGAGTCCGTAGCCGTTCAAGTACAGCGCGGCGTACTGCAAGATCGACGCGTGCCCGTTGGAAAGAATGAAGCGGTCGCGGTTGCTCCACTCAGGTTGCGCAGGATCATGGCGCATCACCCTGCTGTACAGCACGTGAGCGAGCGGGGCGAGTGCCATCGCCGTGCCTTGGTGACCGCTCTTGGCCGCGAGCGGGGCGTCCATCGCCAGCCCGCGGATCATCGCGACGGCGAGACGATCCTGTTCTTTCGTCAGCCCCGTCGCCACGGCAAGCGACGATAGTTGGCGCGACAGCCGTCGTGCGACGGTTGCCGCGAGACGATACGCGAGCGACGGCTACGACGCGACGGGTGGCAACACCGTGAGCGGCACGGCCATCCACGCACCGGTGCCGATTCGACAGTGGGCGAGCACCTGGCCGTAGTCGTCGATCGGCAGTTCTGCGCGCACCAGTCGGTACGTGAATTTGCCCGGCTCGACGCGGAACGGAGACACGTTCTGTGCCAGCGGAGGCGTCGCTTCGGGGTCGACTCCCGGCTTTTGAAACACGACCTGCAAGATGCCGTCGCCGGCATGGTTCGCCGGGCAGTACACCAACACCACGAGGTGCGGCGAGAGCGTGCACGGCACCGGTTGCGGCGCGACTTGGGAGAAAAAGACGCCGGTCAAGTCGATGCGCGTCGACGGGCCTTCCACTTGGCGCATCGCGAAGTTTTCGACGAACAACGCTGCGACGATGTGCATGAGCGTGGAACACTACCGTTGAACCTCGTGGCAAGTCGTCGCACGTTGAGCGAGCACGACTCGAAACAATTGCTCGGCGGCGGTGCGGCGCGAATCGCTCGAGAAGTCGTGGTCGCCGACGCAGCAGAAGCCGCGAAGGCGGCCGAATCGATCGGGTTTCCGGTCGTGCTCAAGCTGGTCGGCGAAAGACTGTCGCACAAGAGCGAACGCGGGCTGGTGAAACTCGGGCTGCGCGACGCCGGCGCCGTGACCGCGGCAGCCGTCGAGCTGCTCGCCAAGCGCCGCCCCGACGACGGGGATGTCGCGCTGCTCGTTGCCGAGCAGGTCAGCGGTTCGCGCGAACTGATCGTCGGCATGGTGCGTGACCCGATGTTCGGAGTAGTGGTGTTGATCGGTGCTGGCGGAGTGACCGCCGAGGCGCTCGGCGACACACAGATGCGACTCGCCCCGCTCGTTCGTCGCGATCTCGACGACATGCTCGACTCGCTCGCGACGAAGTCGGTGTACGGCGAGTTCCGCAACCAGCGGCCCGTCGACCGCGAAGCCCTGTGGAAGATCGTCGACGCCGTCGCGACGATCGCCACGAACAGACCCGACGTTGCGTCGATCGACCTGAACCCGGTGATCGTCACGCCGTCGGGTGACGCCGTGGTGGTGGACGCTCTTGTCGAGCTTGCCGACGCGACCGACGCGCCATCAGACACCACCGGCGTGCTGCCGCGCCACGGCGACGACTCGTTCCGCGCGTTGTTCGACCCTCGCGGAGTGGTGGTGCTCGGTGCATCGACGCACCCGGGCAAGTTCGGCTTCGTGTCGCTGCACAACCTGCTTGCCAGCGGGTACCGCGGCAAGGTGGCGGCGACGAATCTCTCGCGCGAGACGGTGTTGGGAGTGCAGACCGTGGAGTCGTTGACCGAGCTTCCAAAGGACGAGTTCGATCTCGCGTTCTTCTGCACTCCGGCCGCCGCCAACGAAGCACTCGTCGCGCAATGCGCGCAGCAGGGTATCCGCGCGGCGTTCGTGACCTCGGCCGGCTACGGCGAGGGCGACGGGGCCGGTCGCGACGCCGAAGAGTCGCTCGTGCAGACCGCGGCCCGGCACGGCGTGCTGCTCGCCGGGCCCAACGGCCAAGGAGTGGTCAGCACCCCGAGCTCGCTGTGCGCGCAGATCGTGGCACCGTTCCCGCCGGCCGGTTCGATATCGATCGCCAGCCAGAGCGGCAACTTCGTCAGCAGCTTCATGAACCTCGCCCGCTCGACCGGCGTGGGCATCGCGCGCGCGGTGTCGGCCGGCAACGCCGCGGCCGTCGACGTCGCCGACTTCGTCGAGTGGATGTCTCGCGACGACGCGACCACGACCGTGTTGTCGTACGTGGAGGGCGTGACGAACGGTCGCCGGCTGCGTGACGCGCTCGCGTTGGCCAGCACGCGCAAGCCGGTGGTGCTGATGAAAGGCGGCGCGTCCGCCGAAGGAGCTCGCGCCGCGGCCAGCCACACCGGTGCGATGGCCTCGAACGACAAGGTGTTCGACGGCATGTGCCGGCAGCTCGGCGTGGTTCGCGCCGCGAACGTCGACGAAGCGTTCGCCGCCGCGGCGCTGTTCGCGACCGCACCGCTGCCGCGCGGCAGGCGAGTGGCGATTCTCACCACTGCAGGCGGCTGGGGTGTCGTCACAGCCGACGCGCTGAGTCGCGACGGCGTGCTGCGACTTGCCGAACTTCCCGACGACGTGATGGCCGCGCTCGACGCGCTGTTGCCGGCACGTTGGTCGCGCAACAACCCGGTCGACTGTGCCGGCGGCGAGACTCGCGACACGATCCCGGCGGTGCTCGAGGTGTTGGCGAATTCATCGGCAGTCGATGCCGTGGTGTACCTCGGCATCGGCATCCAGTCGAACCAAGCACGGCTCATGCGCGAGGGTGGGTTCCACCCAGATCACGGTCTGGCCCGCATCGTCGAGTACCACGAGCGCCAAGACGAACGATTCGCCACGGCCGCACACGAGTTGTCGAAAGCGACGAAGAAACCGATTCTCGTCGCCACCGAACTCGCCGTCGCCGACGCGAACAATGCCGGCCCGGCGACGGTTCGCGCGTTGGGCGGCATGTGCTTTGCCAGCGGCCCGCGCGCCGTGCGCGCGCTCGCGCATGCCTACGGCTACGCGCGCCACCGCGGGGTCGCCGAATGACGCAGCCACGCCGCCCCGACGCAGCAGCCGACGTCGCACGACAGCTGTTCGCCCGAGTTCGGCAACGCCTGCTGCGCTTCGACGCCCACGTCGTGACGAGCGAACCACAACGTGCGACGGCGAGCATCATCGTCGCGGCCACCGTGCTGTTCGTGCCGCTGTTCTCTGCGTGGCAGGTGACGAATGCGGCTGCCGGTGAAGCGCGACCGTTGACCACTCCGATGAGCACCGCCGCGGCCCCCGTCGACCCGATCTTCTCCGTGCGACGCGTGGCCCGCACCGTGGCGATCGAGGCACGCGTGGCGAACGTGCGGGCGAGTCTGGCCGATTATGCGACGACGTTGCCGGCGGGTGCGTGCCTCGTGGCGGTCGCCGATTCGCGCGCCGTCGCGAGCGTCAACGCCTCCACGCCGCTCGTGCCGGCGAGCAACATGAAACTGCTCGTCGCGGCGGCGGCGCTCGACGTGCTCGGCCCCGATTTCCGGTTCGAGACCCTGCTGCTCGGCGAACGCACGGGCGCGAGCATCGTCGGCAATCTCTGGCTGGTGGGCGGAGGCGACCCGCTGCTGTCGACTCGCGCGTATCCGCCGACGCAGCGTTACTCCACGTCATCGCCGACGTATCTCGACGCGCTCGCCGACGAGATCGCCGCGAGCGGCATCACGATGGTGTCGGGTTCGGTCGTGGGCGACGAGTCTCGGTACGACACCGAGCGCTACGTGCCGACGTGGGGCGACGGCATCCGCGCGATCGAAGCAGGCCCGCTCTCGGCGTTGATGGTGGACGACGGCATCTTGTTGGGTGAGCCGCTGAAACCGAGCAACCCGGCGGTCGGGGCGGCGACGGCGCTCACACGACTGTTGCGAGCGCGCGGCGTGACGGTGATCGGGGATCCGCGCAGCGGCAAGTCACCAGCCGACGGCTCGGTGCTCGCGCGGTTGACCTCCGCGCCGCTCTCGGCAGTGGTCGCCGACGTGCTCACCAACAGCGACAACAACGCGTCCGAACTGTTGCTCAAAGAAATGGGTCTTGCTCGCGTGCAAAGCCCGACTCGCGTCGCGGGCCTGCGAGTCGTCGCCGACG
Source organism: Ilumatobacteraceae bacterium (assembly GCA_036771295.1). Lineage (GTDB taxonomy): Bacteria > Actinomycetota > Acidimicrobiia > Acidimicrobiales > Ilumatobacteraceae > F1-60-MAGs027. The sequence goes on along the minus strand of DAIPHP010000018.1, from coordinate 3,410 downwards.
TGCTCACTGCGCGCGGCGTGGCGATGGAAGGCACGGCGCTCGCCGACGGTTCCGGCCTTGCCGCCGGCAATCGCGTCACGTGCACCACGCTGACTTCGCTGCTCGACATCTACGGCTTCGACGGCCCCATCGGGCAGGGTCTCGCGGTCGCCGGCACCACCGGCACACTCAAGGACGTGCTCACGTCCGGCCCGGCCAACGGGCGAGTGCGCGCGAAAACCGGCACGTTGCGCAACGTGAAGTCGCTGAGCGGGTTCTTCCCGACCAAAGGTGGTTCGATCACGTTCGCGCTCGTGCTGAACGACGCAGGCGTAGCGAACCAATCGGAATACCGCCCGCTGTGGGAGAACCTGATGAAGGGTCTCGCGACGTACCGCGAGAGCCCGCAAGAAGAGCAACTGCTCCCGCGCTGAGACGCACGTCATTCGGTCGTGCATCTCCGTACCCGCGTACGACCAGCCGTAGTTGCTTCGCCGGCACTGCGACCGACCAGCCGAAGGTGCTTCGCCGATA
>DAIPHP010000018.1:0-2797 GCA_036771295.1 Ilumatobacteraceae bacterium | reverse complement strand
CGACCAGCCGAAGGTGCTTCGCCGATAGACAGAAGGTGTGCAATTTGACCCCGTCGAGACCTACGAACTGGTTCGCGACTACGCGAAACAAGAGGCCGTCGAGCCGCTGAAAGGCGCCGGCCGCTGGCTGGCGTTCGGGTTGATCGCCGGATTCTTCATGTCCGTCGGCATCGTCATCCTGTTGCTCGCCGTGCTGCGGCTCTCGCAAGATCTCATCCTCTACACGTGGTGGCCTGACCAGGCCGACGGGCTCTCGTTCGTGCCCTACGTGGTGACGCTCGTCGTGGGTGTCGTCACGTCCGGCGTGGTGTGGTCGCGCGTGAGCGTGTTCGAACTCAACCGAGGTCGCCGATGAACGACCGCCGCAAGATCACCAAAGACGACCTCGAGCAGCGCTTCAAGGCGCTGCAGGACGACGTCACGGAGATCACCGAGACGAAGAAGTCGTCCATCACGGTGTTGGCGGTGGCCGGTGTCGCAGCCGGACTGCTCGTTGCGTACCTGCTCGGTCGGCGCGGCGGACGTCGCCGTCGCGGCGTGATCGAGATTCGTCGCTGACCGATGGGCGCTCTCGCGCGCACGTCGCGTGTGGCCGGTCGGGTCGTCGGCGCGACGGCGGTCGGCCGAGTCGCCAAGCGGTATCCAATCGTCGGCGTCGTGCTCTTTGCGTGGCGTTGGTGGCGACGTCGCGAGGCTCGCGTCGAGCGTCGCGTGATCACCATCAAGTCGGGGGAGACCCTCACGGTGTCTGACCGCTCGTCCGCGAAGAGGGGCGTCTGAGATGTCGAACTTGTTCGCCGCAGGCGATCGCGTGCTCTTCATCGACACCAAAGAGCGCCGATACCTCGTCACGCTCGAAGACACCGGTGAGTTTCACAGCCACGCCGGGTTCGTGCCGCACAAGTCGGTGATCGGCTCGCAGGAGGGAATCACCGTCGAGTCGACCAAAGGCGCCAAGTACGTGGTGATGCGCCCGACCCTCGAAGACTTCGTGCTGGAGATGCCGCGCGGCGCCCAGGTGATCTATCCGAAAGACCTCGCACCGATCGCAATGTTGGCCGACATCGCGCCGGGACACTTGGTGTTCGAATCGGGCATCGGCTCGGGCGCGATGTCGATGACCATGCTGCGCGCCGGGGCCCGCATCGTCGGTTACGAACTGCGCGAGGATTTCGCGGCGCGCGCCAAGAAGAACGTCGCATCGTTCCTCGGCGACGAGCCCAGCTCGCGCTTCGAAGTGCACATCCGCGACTCGTACGCAGGTATCGACGTTCCGGCCGCCGGGCGGTTCGACAGAGCCGTGCTCGACTTGCCCGAGCCGTGGCAAGTGGTGCCGCATCTCGCGTCGGTGATGCACGCCGGCGGCGTCATGGTGGCGTACACGCCCAGCATCACGCAGGCGGTGAAGGTTCGCGAGGCGCTCGTTGCCAATCGAGGCGAGTGGGTCGCGATGCGCACGCTCGAGGTGCTGCACCGCACCTGGCACATCGAGGGCGAATCGGTGCGACCCGACCATCGAATGGTGGCGCACACGGCGTTCTTGACGACTGCACGCCTTCTGACTTCGCGCTAACGCATCGCCGTGCGAGCCCTACGGCTCGACGATGACGAAGACGCGAGCCCTGTGGCTCGACGAAAGTGAACGCGCGAGCTCTACGGCTCGATGAAGATGCACTCGCCGGGGCATTCCTCGGCGGATTCGATGACGGCATCGAGATGCTTGTCGTCGAAGTTGGCGACGCCCTCGGCGCCTTGCGGATTTCCCTTCGCGGTGGCGAACACTTTGTCGCCTTCCTTCACGTAGGCCAGACCGTCGTCGAGCAGTGTGAACACTTCGGGGGCGATTTCCTCGCAGAGTCCGTCACCGGTGCAGAGGTCTTGGTCGATCCATACCTTCATGGGGTTTCACGATACACGGAACCCCACTAGGTTCAGGGCATGGCAGACGACACCTCTGCGCGACTTCGTGCACTTGAAGAGCGTCTGCTCGAAGCCAAGGGTCAACTTGCGACATCCAAGGCACGAAACGAAAAGTTGGAATATGCCTTGCGCGAAGCGCGCGATCACGTGGCCTCGCTGCGCGAGGAAGTGGAGAAACTGACCCAGCCGCCGTCGGCGTACGGCATCGTGCTCGGCACCAACGACGACGGCACCGTCGACGTGCTCACCAATGCGCGCAAAATGCGGGTGTCGTTGCACCCCGACATCGACGTGCACGCCCTGGAGCGGGGCAGCGAAGTGGTGCTGAACGAGAGCCTCAACGTGGTGATGGCCCGCGGCGCCGAGGCCACGGGCGAAGTGGTGTCACTCAAAGAAGTGCTGGAAGACGGCATCCGAGCGATCGTCACCGGCCGCGGCGACGACGACCGGGTCTGCGAGCTGGCCGACGCCCTGCGCGGCGTGCACCTGCGCTCCGGCGACCTGCTGCGACTCGACACCCGAAGCGGCCTTCTGCTCGAGCGTCTCGCGCAGCCCGAGGTCGAACACCTGCTGCTCGAAGAAGTGCCCGACATCTCCTACGACGACATCGGCGGTCTCGACCAGCAGATCGAGGCCATCGCCGACGCGGTCGAGCTGCCGTTCTTGCACGGCGACCTGTTCGCCGAGCACCAGTTGCCGGCACCGAAAGGCATCCTGCTCTACGGGCCTCCGGGCTGCGGCAAGACGTTGATCGCCAAGGCCGTCGCCAACTCGCTCGCCAAGAAAGTCGCCGCGCGAACTGGCGCCGACAAGGGCCGCAGCTACTTCATCAACATCAAGGGCCCCGAACTGCTCAACAAGTACGTCGGCGAGACCG
>DAIPHP010000017.1:13759-21168 GCA_036771295.1 Ilumatobacteraceae bacterium | reverse complement strand
GCGGCCTCAGCACGCAGTTTCCCGGCAACTGGAACGACATCGACTTCGCGCTCAAAGTGCAACAAGCCGGGTACAGAGTGCTCTTCACTCCGTACGCGAAGTTTTACCACTTCGAGTCAAAGACGCGCGTCGCCCTGCGCATCGAAGCCGAGGTCGCCAAACTCGGCCATCGATGGGGTGACATTCTCGATGACGATCCGTACTTCAATCCTCGATTGCAGCGCTACATCAACATGTGGCGGTCGGACTTCCACACCGACCGCAGCTACGAAGAAGCTTTGGGCCCGACCGCGCCGATTTCGTCGAAATAGGCAAGGTGTGCCTGCACCACGTGCACGGCATCGACGTCGTCGAGAAGCTCGATCTTCAACCTCTCGGCTTCACCGAGCAGCCACGCCGTGAGCGTCTCTTCGCTGACGACGAGCTCCTCGTCGATGTCTTGCCGGCGGTCGACCACGTCTCGGGGCTGCAGGCCCTTGGCGTGCAGCCAGCGCATGTGCGCGACCAGGAGTTTTCGCACTTCGTCGAAGGTCAGGCGGGCCTGTGACGACGACGGCAGTTTGGCGGCCACGAACGCGACGGCGTCCTCGAGTTCGTAGACGGCTCGCGGCGCCAGCGCGTCGAGTCGACGAGCCTCGCGGCCGATCGCCACGGCGGCGATCACGAACACCAGCGTCGCCGAGACGACGGCGAACAGCACCGATACGAGGCTCAAGACGTGAACCTGCCGTTTCGGCCCCGCCGACGAGTGGGGTTCAGATGCCGATGCGCTGTGCGAGTTGCTCGCGGTGGTACGCCGGGTCGCCGAACAACAATTCACTCGACTTGGCGCGCTTGAAGTAGAGGTGGGCCGGGTGCTCCCACGTGAAGCCGATGCCGCCGTGAATCTGAATGTTCTCCGCCGCGGCGTGGAAGTACGCCTCCGAGCAGTACGCCTTCGAGAGCGAAGCAACCGAGGCGAGCTCTTCGTTCATCTCGCTCGCGCACCACATGCCGTAGTACGCGGCTGACTTCGCCGACTCGACCTCGAGCAGCATGTCGGCGCACTTGTGCTTGATGGCTTGGAACGACCCGATCGGACGACCGAACTGCACTCGAACCTTGGCGTACTCCACGGCCATGTCGAGAACCTTCTGGGCTCCGCCGACTTGCTCGGCGGCGAGACCGACGGCGGCCAGATCGAACACTTTCGACAAGACCTCCCAGCCCTTGCCCTCGGTGCCAATGAGCTCGCCTTCGACGCCCTTGAACTCGAGTTTGGCTTGCTTGCGGGTCTGGTCCATCGTCGACAACGCGGTTCGGGTGAGGCCCTTTGCGTTGCCGTCGACTGCGAAGAGCGAGACGCCCTTTGCGGTGCGCGCAGCGACGATGATGAGCGAGGCCGTGTGGCCGTCGATGACGAACATCTTCGTGCCGTCGAGCGTGAACTTCGAACCCGAACCCTTCGCGGTCATCGTGATGCCTGCTTCGTCCCACTTGCCCGAAGGCTCGGTCGACGCGAGCGTTGCGATGGTCTCGCCGGCGGCGATGCCGGGGAGGTACTTCTTCTTCGCCGCGTCGTCACCGCTCTGCAGCAGCGCGTTGGCGGCGAGCACCACCGTGGAGAAGTACGGCGCACACAGCAGCGCGCGACCCATCTCTTCGAGCACTACGCCGAGCTCGACGTACGAGAAGCCCATGCCGCCGAACTCCTCGGGGATGTGCAGACCCATGAGGCCCATCTGCGAGCCCATCTGTTCCCAGACCGCCTTGTCGAAACCTTGTTCGGTCTCCATCTGGGTGCGGACGGCGGTCTCCGGCGACTTTGAGTCAAGGAATGCGCGGACCGTCTTGCGGAGTTCTTCTTGTTCTTCGGTGAAGGCAAAGTTCATGCCCCTCATACTGTCGGACGGAGGGCAAAAACCGCCAATCGGAGCAAAAACCTGCGCCACGCCACCTGCCCCGCCCGTGCCTTGCTGGTCTCGCTGAATCCGTCCATCCGCATGTCTCGGCGTCTCCAGGAAGCGAGCCGGCAGCGCGTGAAGCCGCAGGAACAACGTGCGGACGGCGGCGCGGTTGGTGGGCGGCTGCGAGAATCGGGACATGACCACCCTGCACTGGCGAGACGGTGACGTCGAAGTGCACAAGCTGGTGGTCGGGCCGGTCGACAACAACGTGTTCGTGGTGCGTTGTCGCGCTACCGGAGAGTCCGTGCTGATCGACGCCGCCAACGAGCACGAAAAATTGCTCGAGCTGTGCACGGCGCTCGGCGTTCGCAAGGTGCTCGAAACCCACGGCCACTGGGATCACATCCAGGCCGTGCCTGCGATGCGCGAGGCGGGGTACGAAGTAGCGGTCACGGCACTCGACGCGCCGCGACTGAAGGACGTCGGCTACGACGTCTTTCTCGACGACAAAGAAGTCATCGAGGTCGGACGCCTGCGTCTGCACGCCGTGCACACGCCTGGTCACACCGAGGGCTCGATCTGTTTTCACGTGGCCGGAACACCGCTTCTCTTCACTGGTGACACGCTCTTTCCGGGCGGACCCGGGGCCACGAAATTCGACGGAGGCGACTTCGAGAAGATCATTGCCTCGATCGGCACGTCGTTGTTCGCGTTTCCGGACGAAACGATCGTGTTGCCGGGTCACGGCGCCGACACGCTGATCGGTACCGAGCGACCGCACATCGACGAGTGGGTGAGGCGCGGTTGGTGATGAGCACCCCACGCCTGGGTGGCATGACCCCGTCGGCGTTGCCGGAGCCGAACTTCGTCGGCACTCGACTGCGAGGCGATGCTCGGCCCGACACTGCGTGGCGAGAAGAGCTTCGCCAGATTCCGAACCTTCGCAACGTGGCGAGCATCGTGTCGATGTACGCGCAGGCTGCGCTCGTGATCGGCCTGACCTTGCGGTTGAATCACCCTGTCACGTGGGTGCTCGGCGTGCTACTCATGGGGCGCGCGCACGCGCAGTTCATGTCGCTCATGCACGAAGCAGCGCACCGACTGCTTTTCACGAAGAAGCCGATCAACGACTGGGCCGGACGATGGCTGATCGGCTACCCCGCGTTCACGAACACCGACGCCTACCGACGAGTGCACATGGCACATCACCGTGACGAGTTCGGCCCAGAAGAGCCGGACATTCCGCTCTACGCGAACTACCCGATCACCAGCGAGAGCTTTCGGCGCAAACTCTTGCGGGATGCCGCGGGGCGCACCGGCTGGAAACTGCTCAAGCAGCAGTTCGGTGGCTTGCGCGGCGCGGATCCCTTGACTCGGGCGTCACAGCGCAAGATCTTGGCGGTGCAAGTCGTGCTGTTCGCCGCCAGCGTGGTGCTCGGGGCCCCCGAGGCGTACGTCGTGCTCTGGCTGCTTCCGTTTCTCACCGTCTGGCGCGTGATCAACCGCTTGCGTTCGGTAGCCGAGCACGGCGGCATGCGTCGTGGCGACGACCGCCGCATCGCGACTCACTCGGTGCGACAGTCGCTTGCCGCTCGATTCTTTCTCGTGCCGTTCAACATCGGCTTTCATCTCTCTCACCACGTCGACGCCGGGATTCCGTTCCGGTCGCTGCCTTCGTACCACCGCGAGCTCGTTCGTGCCGGCTATCTCACCGACTCGCTCGAGTACCCCACGTACCGCTCGATCTGGAAGGCGCTACGCGCAGGGTGATGCCCGGCGTGCGCTGTGGCGTGCGTTACGCGGCAGCCGAATTTCCCCTATCGGCGTAGGAGAAATACGCCCCCGCGAATAGCGTTGCGGGGGTGAGCGCACCACGCCCCGAACTGCTGCGAGTGCACGAGGTGCACGCCAAAGCCGCCGAGGGTGACAACGACATTTTGCGCGGCTTCTCGCTGACCGTCCGCGAGGGCGAAGTTCACGCGATCATGGGCCCCAACGGTTCAGGCAAGTCGACGCTGGCGAACACGTTGCTGGCCTCCCCCGCGTACGAAGTGACCAGCGGGAAGATCTTCTACAAGGGTGACGACATCTCCGATCTCTCGACCACCGAGCGAGCCAAGCGCGGGATCTTTCTCGGCTTTCAGTACCCGCAAGAAATCTCCGGGGTCTCGGTGCTGCAATTCTTGCGACAGGCCTTGTCGGCGCGAAAGGGCATTGACCTGTCGATCCTCGAACTCCGCCTCGCGGCGATGGACTGGATGAAGCGATTGGGAATGGACTCCAAGTTCGTCGATCGACACCTCAACGAGGGCTTCTCGGGCGGAGAGAAAAAGCGCAACGAGATCATGCAGATGGCGATGCTGGAGCCCGACCTCGCGATTCTCGACGAGACCGACTCGGGCCTCGACATCGACGCATTGCGGATCGTCGCCAAGGGCATCCGCGAGGTGCGCGCTTCGCGTGCGCAGCTCGGCATCGTGCTGATCACCCACTATCAGCGCCTGCTCGACGAGGTGAAGCCCGACTACGTGCACGTGTTGGTCGACGGCCGCATCGTTGCGACCGGCGGAATGGAGATTGCGGAGCAGCTGGAGAAGTCCGGCTACGACTCGTTCCGCAAGTAGCGACAATGGCCCTCGACATCGCCGCGATTCGTCGAGAGTTCTCGATGCTCTCCCGCAAAGTCGGAGGCAAACCAATCCACTATCTCGACAGCGCGAACACCTCGCACAAGCCCGAGTGCGTCATCGACGCGATGTCGTCGTTCATGCGCGAGTCGTACTCCCCGATCGGTCGAAGCTCGTACTCGCTCGCTTCGGAGGCCTCCGATCTCTACGAAGCAGCGCGGTCGAAAGTGGCCAGCTTCATCAACGCCCGCGCGGCGCGCGAAGTGGTGTTCACGAAGAATGCGACGGAGTCGCTGAACCTCGCGGCTCAGTCGTGGGGCCGGGCACACCTCGGCAAGGGCGATGCTGTGGTGCTCACGCACATGGAGCACCACGCGAACATCGTGCCGTGGCAAATGCTGGCGAAGGAGAGGGGCTTCGAGATCCGCTGGGTGCCGCTGACTCCCGACTTCCAGCTCGACCTCTCCACTCTCGACCAGCTGCTGCGCGGCGCCAAGGCGTTCTCGTTCACCTCGATGTCGAACGTGCTGGGCACCATCAATCCGGTGCGCGAACTTTGCGCAGCTGCTCACGCGGCTGGCGCAATCGCGATCGTCGACGGGTGCCAGTCAGTTCCGCACATGAGCACCGACGTCCGCCAATGGGACGCCGACATGCTGGCTTTCAGCAGCCACAAGATGTGCGGCCCGACCGGTGTCGGAGTCTTCTGGGCCCGCGAAGAACTGCTCGATGCGATGCCACCGTTTCTCGGCGGCGGCGGCATGATCAGCGAAGTGCGGCTGGACGACTTTACGTGCGCAGAACTGCCGCACAAGTTCGAGGCCGGAACTCCCCCGATCGTCGAGGTCATCGGCTTGGGTGCCGCAGTGGACTTTCTGCAACGAATCGGTATGGGCGAGATTCGTCGCCATGAAATCGACATCACCAACTACGCCTACCGTGCCCTCACCGAGCGGTACGGCAACGACATCACCATTCACGGCCCGGTCAACCCCGAGCTGCGCGGCGCGACGTTCTCGTTCGCGTTCCGGGGTGTCCACCCGCACGACGTGAGCCAAGTGCTCGACCAGCACAACGTGTACGTCCGCGCCGGCCACCACTGCGCGAAGCCGCTGATGCGCCTGATCGGCGCCAACGCCACGGCACGCGCGAGCATGTACCTGTACTCCGACGAAGCCGACGTCGACGCCCTGGTCGAGGCCCTCGACGACGTGAGCAGTATTTTCTAGGTGAGGACAGCGGAAACTCGACCATGACGACCAGCGGGCAACGACGATGAGCAATCTCGAAGATCTCTACAGAGAAGTGATTCTCGACCACTACCGCACGCCGCGAAACAAAGGCGAGCTCCCGCCTCCGGCAACGTGCACCGAGGGAGCCAATCCGTTGTGCGGCGACGAAATCAAGATTTTTCTCGACGTCCGCGACGGCGTGGTGCAAGACGTGCGCTTCAGCGGTCACGGTTGCTCGATCAGCCAGGCGTCGGCCTCGATGATGACGGCCGCCGTGAAAGGCAAGCCCGTCGACGCGGTTCGTGCAGTCGCCAAGCGGTTCAAACAAATGATGACGATCGAGGAAGACGACGGCTCAGCCCCCGCCGACGTTCGACTCGGAGACATCGAAGCATTGCAGGGGGTCGTCAAATACCCCGTTCGAATCAAGTGCGCAGTGCTCGGATGGAACACGTTGCTCGAGGGGCTCGACACGGCGAAGGCCTGAGATGCGGCGACGTGCGCGCATCGTCTGGCTGGGCGTGCTTGCCGCGACGCTCGGCACTGTCGCAGCATGCGGTGCGCAACGCGTCGACGCCCCTTCACCGGTGGCCGGAGATCGGCGCGACTCCGAGGCGTCGGTAGGTGCGTCGAATGACGGAGCCATCGAACCTGTCTCCTCGGGCGATACAGAATTCTCGAACGTCAGCCTCCGTGAAGTCGGAACGCTCGACCAACCCGTCGACGTTTCGTCGCGCGCCGGGGACGACGCTGTCTACTTCGTTTCGCGCAGCGGCGTCATCTGGCGCATGGTCAATGGCTCGTTCGAGCCGGATCCCGTGCTCGACATTTCTGACCTCACCGACGGCTCCGGCGAACGCGGACTGCTTGGCCTTGCGTTCTCGCCCGACGGTACGACCGCCTACGTCAACTACACCGACTCAGCTGGCGACACGGCGATCGCGTTGCTGTCGGTCGACGAATCCGGCCGCTTCGATCGCGCTTCGCTGCGTGTCTTGTTGACCATCGAACAGCCGTTTCGAAACCACAACGCCGGCGACCTCGTCGTCGAGCCTGCAGGCACGTTGCTCGTGCCGATGGGCGACGGCGGCTCTGCCGACGACCCGCAGCGACTGTCGCTCGACGACACCACATTGTTGGGCAAGGTGGTGCGACTCGACCCTCGTGACGGTTCGGTGTCGGTGATCGCCAAAGGATTGCGCAACCCGTGGCGCGTCGACTTGTTCGAAGACCGTCTCTGGCTGGCCGACGTCGGCCAAAACAAATGGGAAGAAGTGAGCGTGCTCGAACGCGTCTCGAAACAAGTCGGCGTCCCGTTCCGCGACGGTGCGGCGCTGGGTGGCACGTCGAACGTCGTTGACTTCGGGTGGAGCGCCTACGAAGCCAACATGCGTTTCAATGAGGATCAATCGAGCCCGAACCACACTCCCCCCGTGGTGGCGTACCAACACGGCGACGACGGATGTTCCGTCAGCGGCGGTGCCGTGGCGACGAGCGGTGCGCTGCGCGGGCGCTATGTGTTCGGCGACTACTGCAGTGGACGAGTGTGGTCGATCGCCACCGACGAACCTTCGCCGGCGATGACGTTGCACTTCGAGAACGTGGACGCACTGTCAGCCATCGTGCGAGTCGGCTCCGACCTCTACGTATTGTCCCTGAGCGGG
>DAIPHP010000017.1:0-13659 GCA_036771295.1 Ilumatobacteraceae bacterium | reverse complement strand
ACTGTCAGCCATCGTGCGAGTCGGCTCCGACCTCTACGTATTGTCCCTGAGCGGGACCATTTGGAAGCTCGATGGCTGAGCGGGCGGAGAAGACGTGCGTGCGCTGCGGGCGCACCATGCAGTGGCGCGCCAAGTGGGAAAGGAACTGGGAGCAAGTGAAGTACTGCTCCGACGCGTGTCGTCGAACGCGAGCGACAGCGACGGATGACGAACTCGAGCAGGCGATTCTCCAATTGCTTGAGGATCGCTCTCGCGATGCGTCGATTTGCCCGTCGGAGGCCGCTCGACACGTCGCTGCGGAAGATTGGCGGACACTGATGGAGCCCGCCCGCATGGCGGCGCGACGATTGGTGGCCAGAGGTCTGGTGGAAATCACCCAAGGCGGTCGGGTGGTTGATCCGAGCCGCGCGAAGGGGCCGATACGGATTCGTCGATCTCGACGATGAACGTCTCGCGAACGTCGAGACTCGATGCAGCGACCTGAACTTCCCATGCGCCGGCGGCGACATGCCACGATCGCGTCGACGGATTCCACCGTCGGAACGCGGTCCAGGGCACGTTGACCTCGAGTTCCCGGAACGACGACGGCGGCAACTCTGCCTTCGCCCACCCGGCGAATCTCGGCGGGTTGCGGTCGCCAGCGCGACGCACGTAACACTGAACGACCACCGTGGCCGCTCGCGACGACACGCAACTGACGGGCACCGTAACGGTGCATCGCGGCCACGAAGGGTCGATGTTGACTCGCGCAGCACCCCACGCAGCCTCGCCGTAACTGAGCCCGTGACCGAAGGGAATCAACGGCGCGATTCCGTCACGGGCCTGGCCGCGCCATCCGAACCACTCTCCTTCGGTATAACGCTGAACCCCGTCGACCGGCGCGTAGTCGCGCATCGCCGGAGAGTCTTCGAGACGCCTCGGATACGCGACGGGTAGTCGCCCGCCAGGATCGACATCACCAGAAATTACGTCGGCGATCGCCCGACCCATTTCCATACCCCCGAAGAATCCGACGAGCACCGCCTGAACGTCGTCGATCCACGGCATGGCGACTGGTGCGCCCGCGTTGACGACGACGATGGTTCGCGGATTCACTGCCGCAACACGCGATACGAGCTCGTCCTGCCGACCAGGGAGCGCGATCGTGTCACGGTCGTGGCCCTCGGTTTCCCACTCGTCGTTCGTGCCCACGACCACGATCGCCACGTCACTGTCTTTCGCGATCGCGACGGCATGGTCGAGCTCGTTCGGGTCGTCGGGAGCGCGCACACCGATACGCAGCGCGCTGAAGCCTGCGCGAGTACGCATCCGTGCCTCGAAGCGAATCGGCACGTTCTTTCGCATCGGCACCGCATGCACCTGTTCTTCGCTGCCGAAACCGAAGTACTCGCGGCTCCGTGGCAACGTGCCGAGTGGGTCGTCGACCAACGTTTCGCCGTTCACTTTCAACGAGCCCATGCCGGTGAGCACAAGTGACACGTCGTGCGTGCCGTCGATTTCCGGCACGAAGTCGCCTGTCACCACGACGGTGAAGTCGTACGGGTCGACGCCCTGTGGTGCCGCGCCGAAGTACGTGAGCGCCGAGCGCAACGTCACATCGGTCCGGCGTGGCGACCCGGAGACGTCGTCTTTGTCGAAATACTCGACTCGCCAGCCGACCTTGCCGTCAGGCGTGCGCAGTTGCCCGGATTCGACGATCGGTGCCAGCTTGTCGATCGACGTTCCGCGTCGCCACGAGACGACGCCGTTGCCGAATCGTTCACGGAGCCCGTCGAGGATGGTGCTCGTCTCGATCGCCTGCAGGCTGGACGACCCGCCGCCTTGCGTGCGGGTGACTGCGGCGTTCGGCCCCACAACGGCGATCGATCGGAGAGAACCCGAGTCGAGCGGAAGCGCATCGTCGACGTTGCGCACCAGCACCGTTCCGGCGGCGGCGGCCGCGCGGATGATCGCTCGCTCGTCTGCGTCGTCGACGGTTCGTTCGAGCGAAGATGCCGGTCGCTCGTCGGCGCGAGTGCGCTCGATGAGTCGAAGTACCGTCGCGACACGGGCGTCGACTTCTGCGTCGGTGACCTCCCCGTCCTCGAGAGCGCGCATCAGGCGCTTGCCGTAGATGGTGGAAGGCCCCGGCATCGGCACGTCGAGACCGGCCCGGATCGACTCGACGGTGTCGTGCGAGCCGAACCAATCGGAGACCACAAATCCGTCGTATCCCCAATCCACCCGCAGAATCTCGTGCAGCAACTCGCGGTTGTTCGCCGCGTGGGCACCGTTCAATTTGTTGTAACTGCTCATCACGCCCCACGCTCCTGCGTCGATCACGGTGCTCTCGAACGGGCGAAGATAAAACTCGCGCAGGGTGACTTCGTCGATTCGGGCGTCCACCGTCATGCGGTCGACCTCGGTGTCGTTGCCGGCGAAGTGCTTGACGGTGACCGCGACGTCCTGCGATTGAACACCGGTGACGATGGCGGCTGCCAGGCGCGCCGACAACTCGGGATCTTCGCTCAGGCACTCGAACGTGCGGCCTCCGATCGGCGTTCGATGCAGGTTGACGGTCGGCGCGAGCACCACATGCACCGCCTTGCGGCGGGCTTCACGGCCGAGGAGAACCCCGAGGCGTCGTGCAAGATCGACGTCCCACGAGGCACCGATCACGATCGAGGTAGGGATGCACAGTCCCGGCGTACGGTTCGCACCGTGCGACTCACCCCGCACGCCGTTGGGGCCGTCCGACATCTTTATCTGGGGAATGCCGAGCCGAGGTATCGGGTTCATCCGCCACGACGATGCACCGGCGAGCAGCCTGCACTTTTCCTCGCGAGTGAGTTGTGCGAGCCGGCGAGCCATGCGCTCCTCGTTGATCGCGGAATCACGGCGCACTCGTGCCTCGTTGGTCACAACAGCGACGATAGACGAGCGTGCGTCCTTAGACTTTTCTCATGTCGGCAGCAGCGAACGACCTGCACGCTCTTCTCGCCAAGGCGCCAAAGGCCCTCTTGCACGACCATCTTGACGGCGGGGTTCGAGCCGAGACGGTCATCGAGTTGGCGCGCGAGTTCGGATACTCGAAACTTCCCACCACTGACCTCGTCGATTTGAAGAAGTGGTTCCACCGCGGCGCCAAGCGAAACGACTTGGTGCTCTACCTGGAGACGTTCGCGCACACCGTCGGAGTCATGCAGCACCGCGACGCAATCGAGCGAGTGGCTTACGAGTGCGCGCAAGACCTTGCTGCCGAGAACGTGGTGTACGCCGAGGTTCGTTTCGCTCCCGAGTTGCACACCGACAACGGTCTGTCACTCGAAGAAGTGGTTCGAGCAGTGCTGGCAGGGTTCAGGCGTGGCTCGGCGGGGACCGACCTCACGATCTACGCGATTCTCTCGGCGATGCGAACCGCCGCCCGCAGCCAGGAGATCGCCGAACTCGCCGTCAAGTTTCGCGACGAAGGCGTCGTCGGCTTCGACATCGCGGGCGCCGAAGCCGGATATCCGCCCACACGGCACCTCGATGCGTTCCAGTACATCCAGCGTTCGAACTTCCACACCACGATTCACGCCGGAGAGGCCTTCGGTCTGCCGTCCATCTGGGAGGCGCTGCAATTCTGCGGCGCTGAGCGGCTCGGCCACGGCGTGCGAATCGTCGACGACATCACCGGCGAACCCGGCAGCGAGGTGCTCGGCCGACTGGCGGAGTTCGTGCGCGACCGTCGAATACCGCTCGAGCTCTGCCCTACTTCGAACGTCAACACCGGCGTGTGCAAGTCGATCGCCGAGCACCCCATCGGCATGTTGCGACGATTGCGCTTTCGCGTGACACTCAACACGGACAACCGGCTCATGAGCAACACCTCGATGACTCGCGAGTTCACGCAGTGTGCCGACGCATTCGGGTGGACCCTCGACGACTTTCAATGGGTGACCGTCAACTCCGTGAAGAGCGCATTCGCGCACTTCGAAGAGCGCCTCAAGATCATCAACGAAATCGTGAAACCGCGTTACGCCGCGTTGCGAGCTGCGAAGTAATCAGAGCCCTGGCGTAAGTCTCGAGTCAGTCGCGGTGACGCATCACATGATGCGTCTCGAGAGAGAGGAACGGCTTGAGACCGAGCTTTTGCCACGCCGCGATCACCGCGAGGTTCTCGCTCTGAGTGGAGATGTAGAGCCGATCGATCGTCCCGAGACCGACGAGGTACTCGGCGGCGGCTCGCATTAATGCGCTATAGACACCGCCCCGTTGGGCAGCCGGACGCACCGCGTTGAGCGCCACTTCTGCGATGCGGTCGGTCTCGGCGAGGCTCAGGAGAACGAAACCGGTCACCTCGCCACTGGTCTCGTCTCGAGCGACGAAGGCGCGGCTCGTCTCGTTTCGCAGAAGATTTGACGCCCACTCCTCGTATGCCGTGACGGTCACCGAGGCAGCGAGTCGCGGGTTGGCTGAGTAATGGTTGCGGTAGTCCTTGAACGACTCGCGGAGCACGCCGGCGATGTCGTCGAGCGATCGGGTTTGCATGATCGTGAGGTTCCACCGATTCGCGGCAGGTGACTGAAGGCGTCGGAGGTTCCACTCGTAGTAGACGAGCGTGTCGGCATGAATGCACTCGACACCTGGGATTCGCCGAAGAAGCTGGCCGAGTGCCTTCCGCCGCTCGTCGAATCGTACGATCATGAGATCGCTCGCGGATGACGTCACTGCAGTCACGACGTCGTCGTCGCTGGCAACGTCACCGATGGGTACCGTCGCGCGTGTCACCGTGAAACCGAAGCGACGAGTCTCGGACTCTGACTCTTGAAGGGCGAGCGCACGGCCTTCAAAGAAGTCGGAAATCATTGACCTCAGACTACGAACCGACCAATGGGCACCGAGTCATTCGTACACTGAAAGACGTGTCGACGACCGAGTATGAGGTGGTTCCGGGATGTCAGTAGCCGTCTCAGTCGTGGTTCCCACGTACCGGTCGCCGCAGACTCTCCCCCGCTTGGTCGAACGGGTGTGCGCTTCGTCGTGGTTCACCAACGACTCAGAGATCATCGTCGTCGACGACGGCAATCTCGACTCGACATGGAACGTGATCGGAGAGTTGGCTCGGCAGAACCGGCGAGTGCGCGGCTTTCGTCTCGGGCGTAACTCTGGTCAGCACGCGGCACTCTTGGCAGGCGTGCGGCAAGCCAAGAACCCCGTCATCGTCACGCTCGATGACGACCTGCAGAATCCGCCCGAAGAGGTGCCGAACCTGCTGCAAGCGCTCACCGAAGACGTCGACGTCGTGTACGGGCTGCCGACTCGGGCGAAGCAGTCGACGTGGAGAAACATCAGCTCGGTGGGCTCGAAAGCGCTGATGAGATACACGCTCGGCTTCCTGCGAGCCACCGACATCTCCGCGTTTCGCGTGTTTCGCACGAAACTGCGTGACTCATTCGACCGCGACCTCGGCCCAGGCGTGTCTCTTGACGCGCTGCTGAATTGGGCTACCACGCGATTCGCTTCCGTCGAAGTTCGGCACGACGCTCGCGCGCAAGGCGAGTCGAACTACAACTTCCGAAAACTCCTTCGATTCATGCTCGACACCGCGACCGGCTACAGCACGGTTCCGCTGCGATTCGCGACGAGTCTCGGGCTCGTCACCGTGACGTTGAGCCTCGGCATTCTCGGATGGGTCTTGTGGCGCCCCCTCTTCACCGGCGAGTCGGTGCCGGGCTTTCCGTTTCTCGCTGCGACCATCGCGATTTTCTCCGGCGTACAACTGATCGTTCTCGGTGTCCTGGGTCAGTACATCGGTCGCATGCACTTCCGCGTGATGAACAAGCCGACGTACACCATCGCCGACAGAACGGACCGAATTTCCGAATGACCGAACAAGAGATTCGGTTCAATCGTCCCGACATCACGTCGGATGACCGGTCGTTTCTCGCCGACGCAATCACCGGCGGTCACAGTTCGGGCAATGGCGTCTTCACTCAGCGCACCGAGAAGATGCTCGAAGCCACCCTCGGTGTGCGGCGCGCTTTGCTGACGACGTCGTGCACGCACGCGTTGGAAATGTCAGCCCTCCTCAGCAAGCTGCAACCCGGAGACGAGGTCATCGTTCCGTCTTACACCTTCGTCTCGACGGCGAGTGCGTTCGCCATGTTCGGAGCGAAGCCGGTGTTCGTCGACTCTCGCCATGACACGTTGAACATCGACGCGTCGCTCGTCGAGCAAGCGATCACGCCCAAGACGCGCGCCGTGTGCGTGGTGCACTACGGCGGGGTGGCATGCGAGATGGAGGCACTTACGAACCTCGCAACGAAGCACGGCTTGACGCTGATCGAGGACAATGCACACGGTCTGTTTGCGAAGTACAAGGGCAAGTATCTCGGCTCGTTCGGCGCGATGGCGACACAGAGTTTCCACGAGACCAAGAACATCACCTGCGGTGAGGGCGGTGCCCTGCTGATCAACGATGCCTCGCTCGTCGAACGAGCGGAGACGCTTCGCGAAAAGGGCACGAATCGAAGCAAGTTCTTGCGCGGCCAAGTCGACAAGTACACCTGGGTGGACATCGGATCCAGCTGGGTGCTGAGCGACCTGCTTGCAGCGATTCTCTGGGGCCAGATGCAGCGAGCTGAAGAGATCAACTCGCGCCGCGTCGAGATCTGGAACCGATACCACTCTCATCTCTCCGCCTGGGCCGCAGGGCACGGCGTGCAACTACCGGTGATTCCCGACGGATGCGAGCACGTCGGCCACGTGTACCACTTACGATTCGCCACCGGTGACCAACGAACCCGATTCATCGACCACATGAAGCAGCGACGCATCTCGTGCGTTTTCCACTACCAGCCGTTGCACGCATCGCCGGTTGGTCAGCACTTCGGGGGCCGCGCCGGCCAGTGCCCGGTTGCCGAACAGGCCGGCGAGTGCCTGGTGCGGTTGCCGCTCTACAACACGCTGACGACGAGCGATCAACAGCGAGTGATCGAAGCCGTCTGCGAATTCGTTCCGTAGAGAGGGCGAATCACCCCAACAACTAGCGTCGTCGTGATGAGCACTGCCGAAACTGCAACCAAGCACGCCGAACTCGCCGAGAAGATCGTCTCGAGGCAAATCGGCGCTTCCTCGCCCGCCGTCTCGCCCGACGGCAAGCACGTCGCCTACGTGGTGACACGAATCGATTACAAGGCCAACAAGTACCGCTCGCAGGTGTGGCTTGCCGCAACCGACGGATCGACCCCACCGCGGCCGCTCACCGCCGGAGAAAAGCGCGATGGCAACCCGAGCTGGTCACCCGACGGAACGTGGCTGGCGTTCACCAGCGGCCGGAGCGAGAAGAAGGGCGAGACGACGCTCTGCATCATCCCGATCGGTTCGAGCGGAGAAATTCGTACCATCGCCTCGATGCCTGACGGCGTCGGCTCTCTCAAGTGGTCGCCGTGCGGCAAGTGGATCGCGTTCACTTCGCGAACGCAGGACGAGCGCTACACGAAGGACGACGTCTCATGGATGTCGCCGCGCAAGATCGAGACGTTCTTCACTCGTCTGAACGGGGAAGATTTCGTCTTCGACCGACCGCAACACGTCTATGTCGTGCCGAGCGACGGAACCGTCGCGCCGCGAAACCTGACGCCCGGCAAGTACGAGCACTCCCAGCCGTCGTGGCTGCACGACTCATCCGGCGTGGTCACCAGCGGCGCACTGCACGAAGGTTGGGACATCGACCTCGCCACCGACCTTCACGTCGTGAAACTCGACGGCTCGATCACCACGCTCACCGACCGCAAAGGCGTGTACTACCAACCGTCAGTCTCCCCCGACGGAAAACTCGTCGCGTTCATCGGCTTCGACGACCCGCTCACCTCGCCCCAGAACGACCACATCGGCGTTCTCGAACTGGCGACCAAGAAACGTCAGTGGGTGTCGCGCGCGCTTGACCGCACGTTCGGCACCACCGCCGGAAGCGTGCAACCTATTTGGATGAGTGACGGCTCGTTGCTCGCGTACGCCGAAGACCGCGGCACCGCACATGTCGTGCGAGTCGACCCCGCGGGCAAGAAGGCACCCGAGTGGGTGACGACGGGCCGACGAATCGTGAAGGGCGTGCACGCCGCAGCAGGCACGATCGGTTTCGTCGCGAGCGCAGTGAACCAGTTGACGGAACTGTTCGCCATCTCCGGCGGCAAGGAGCGCCGACTCAGCGACCTCAGCAACAACCTGGTATCCGAGACTTCGCCACAGACGTGGGAGCACTTCACCGTGCCGACGGGTTCGACGTACGCAGGCGGCCCGGCGGAGATCGACGCGTGGATCATGAAGCCCGTCGGCTTTGATCCGCAGAAGAAGTATCCCGTGCTGCTCAACGTGCACGGTGGCCCGCACACCCAATACGGGGAGACGTATTTCGACGAAGCCCAGATGCAGGCTGCCGCAGGGTTCGTGGTGCTGATGAGCAACCCGCGGGGTTCGAGCGGTCGGGAGCAGGCGTGGGGCCAGGCGATCCTCGGTCGACAGCATCCAGTCGCACCAGGCACCGGCTGGGGTGATGCCGACGTGAAAGACGTGCTTGCAGTACTCGACGGCGCGCTAGCGAAGTACTCGTTCTGCGATGCCGCCCGAGTCGGAATGCTCGGCGGCAGCTACGGCGGCTACATGGCGACGATGCTCGCGGGCTGTCACGGCGAGAAATTCAAGGCGATCTGCTCGGAACGAGCAGTCAACAACATGCTCAGCGAAGAGTGGTCGAGCGACATCGGCACCGTCTTTCGCGTCGAGCACGGGCCGAACCATCTGGACGGCGAAGAGGACTACAAGCGCATGTCCCCGATTCGTCACGTGCGCAACATCAACGTGCCGTTCCTCATCATTCACAGCGAGGACGACCTCCGCTGCCCCATCAGCCAGGCCGAAGAACTGTTCGTCGCCATGCGCATTCTCGGGAAAGACGTGACGTTCTACCGATTCCCCGGCGAGACGCACGAGTTGTCGCGTTCGGGTTCGCCGGTACACCGCGTGCAGCGCGCGGAGATCATTCTCGACTTCTTCACCAAGCACCTCGCAGCCGCCTAGAGGCCGCGGAGCCACCAAGAAATCGCGTCGGGCAGCCGCTTGGCCCACGACCATTCGTTGTGGCCGCTTCGAGGTAACACTCGCGACACAAAGTCGCGGCCGGGTCGATAACCGCGCGCGATGAGCCGTGCGTCGGCTCGACGCTGAAACGGTGCATACGACGCGTCGAGCCCACCTGTTCCGTTCTGCATCCACAAACGGACGCGACCCGGTGCTGGCAAGCGGTCAATCAATCCGTCGACTAGCGGGTCGCCGGCGAACGGCCAGTGCACGGAAAACGCGAGCCCACATCCGAAGACGTCTGGTCGCTCACCGAGCGCATAGATGGTCGCGAGTCCACCCATGCTCGCACCCATCATTGCGACCGGTAGATCTGCGCCAACGATCTGCTTGACCGTCGGCACAATTTGATCGGCAACCTCGCTCAGATATCGGTCGCCTTCCACTCGGTCCATCTCGAACCACCCAGCCACACGCGGGTCGATGGTCATTCCAGAACTCAGCACCTTCTGCGGCGCAAGCTCAAAACCGCGCTGCGAGGGTCGCTCACTCGTACTGCCGTTCCACACGCCCACGACGACCGGCGGATTCACCCCGACACGTCGCGCCGCCCGCATGGCCGCGCGCGCGGCATCCCACGTTTGATGATGCATGGCGGCTCGATCGTCGAACACGTTCTGACCATCGTGCGCCACGATCAGCCCGCTCGGCGCAACAGATGGAATCCAGACATCAACCCAGCGCTCCCCCACCAGAATCCGGCGAACGGGTTCACGAACCCCACGGACAAGAAACTGGTGTTCATACAACCGAACTGCTCTGTGCGTCATGCGATTACAAGATTACGCAACCTCGCTCCGATGAGGTTCCTTGTCTCCTTGTGACGTACCGTCAGACCCATGAAAGTAACTCTGCTCGGCACCGGCAGTCCGATACCAGATCCGAATCGCGCCGGGCCGTCCACGCTCGTGCAGGCCGCCGGTCAGCACATCGTGGTCGACTGCGGTCGTGGTTGCGTGATGCGCCTCACCGCCGCGGGAGTGTTTCCCCCGTTTCTCTCGGCGGTGCTGCTCACGCACCTGCACAGCGACCACATCAGCGACCTGAACGACATCGTCACGTCGCGATGGATCATGTCGCCGAATCCGATCGTGACGCACATCTACGGCCCAGTCGGTACCGCGCAGGTCGTAGCCGGGTTGCGCACCATGCTGGAGCTCGACGCGCAGTACCGTCTCGACCACCACGCCGACCTGCGTTCAGGGCCGGGTATGCAGATCGAGGTGCATGAAGTGTCGCCGGGCGACGAGTTCTCGATCGGCGACGTACGCGTGAAGGTGGGTCGCACCGACCATCGTCCCGTGCAACCGACAATCGGATACCGATTCGAGGCGGAGGGCAAAGTCGCCGCGCTCGCCGGCGACACGGTGCCGTGCGCCGAGCTTGACGCGTTGTGTGACGGGGCCGACATCTACGTGCAGACGGTGCTGCGACCCGACTTGGTCGACGCGATGAAGAAGATGCTTCCCGCACAAGCCCCGCGTCTGCACGACATCCTCGACTACCACTCGTCCGTCGAAGACGCGGGAAAGACGGCGGCTCGCGCGCGAGTGAAGACGTTGATGCTTACTCACTACGTGCCGGCGATGCAGCCCGGCCAGGAGAACGAGTGGATCGGCCAAGCAGCCAAACACTTCGCGGGTCGCGTGGTGGCTGGGCCCGATTTGACGAACGCCGAGGCGTGACGAACTAGCCGACGACGCGGTGCTCGTCGACGAACAGCCGTACTCGGCTGGAGACGTTCGCCATCGAGTCCGCCACGACGCGCTTGCCGATTTCGGTCGCGTACGCCGCATCAAAGTCGGCTCGCGAGTCGAACCACAGCTCCGTGATGCCGTCCGGCTCTCCGGCTGACGGGTTCTGCACCACGTTGAACGTCGCCGCACGCAGACCGGGCAACTGCTTCGCCAACGGCACGTGCACGTTCAGCCACCAGTGCTCGTACTGCTCGTGCGTCATGTCGGCACGACGAGTGAGAAGAATCATCGCCTTGAAACTCACGGGCGACCCACCGACGTCATGAGGGCTTCTTCGTTCGCGCGAACGGGCGACCGCCCACTGCCAGAGCGACGCTCACGACGATTTCGTGCGCCTGCGGTGCGTCGGGTATCCACACGTCGATGGCGTCCATCTCGTCGAACGACCAGATGTCGTCTTTGTTGGTGATCGGCAGCGTGATGTGCGCGCCTGGACCGCCGATTTTCTTGGTGGACGGGATGATGTCGTCGCCTTTCACCACCACTTTGCGCACCGGTGCTCCGAATCTCGGGTGAATCAACGCAGCCGCGTGCTCGATCTCGCCGTCAGTTCCGACGATCGCCCCTTTGCCGTACGCGGTGACCTCGCCGGCGGCCACACCGAGTGCCGCGAGTGCGCGCTCGGCGAGCTGGGCGGAGATTTCTGCACCCATCTTCTCGAGGTCCGAGAGCTCCGCCCCGTGCTTGCCGGCGAGCGGGTTGGTGATCACCGCGCTGCACACCGCCCGACGAACGAGTCGCCCGACGTCACGACCCTGCTCGGCGAGTATCTCCTCGCTGGTGACGACGAATTTGCGTATGTGCACGGCTGAAAGGTACTACACGACACGACGCGCGACGGCGGCGTTGGACACCAGCAGTGCCGCCAACGCGACGACCCCGACCACCGCGAGTGCCACGCGCAGGTTGGTGGCGTCGGAGATCGCTCCCATCGACAGGGTGGTCGCCATGCCGCCGACGCGCAGACCCACCATCAGCGCCCCGAGGCCGGCACCCGCGCTCAGCCCCGGCACGCGTGCCGCCACCAAGTACAACCGCGGGAAGATGACCGACTGGCCGACGCCCGAGACGAACAGCCCGAGCAGTGCGAGCACGACGACGTCGGTGACGATCGCCGCGGCGAGACCCACGACGATCAAGACCGTCGCGAACCGGAACATTCGGTCGAAACCGAGGCGTTCTTGCACGTGATCGCCGGAGAATCGACCGAGCAACATGCCAGATCCGAACGCAACGGTGCCGAAACCGGCCCACGACCCGATGCCGAACTCGTCGCGCATGAGCAGCGAGGCCCACTCGTTCGGCGCACCTTCGAGCGAGATCGCGCCGGCACCAGCCACGGCAAGCGCAACGGCCACGATGCCGAGTTGACGGCGCGAGGGTGCGGCTTCTCCCGACTCGTCGTGCCGCGGATCGGTGGTGGAGAGGTGCCGCCCCACCACGCGCGACGACACGATGAGCACGACCGCGACCGACACCACTTGCAGGCGCAGGTCGACGTCGAGGCCCGCACAAATCGAGCCCACCAACGTGCCGGTGGCGAAACCGAGGCTCCACAGGCCGTGCAGGCGGTTCATGATCGATCGCTTGAGCCGCTCTTGGGCGATCACGCCTTGCGCGTTCATCGCGACGTCAGCCAGCACGTCGGTGACACCGATCAGCGCGAGCACGACGAGCAGCATCCACGGTTCTCCGACGAAAGCAATCAACGTCATGCACATCGGCAAGAAAAGCAGCGACCACAGCACCAGCCGTCGGCTGCCGAGCCGTGTCATGACCCGACCGACGGCAATCGAGCCGACGATTCCGCCCACTCCGCCGCCCAATAGTGCGACGGCGAGCCCCGCGTTGCTCACGTCGAGCCGGTCACGAATCTCGGGCAGCCTCGGCAACCAGTTGCCGTACACGGCGCCGTTGGCGAAGAACAGCACGCACACCGCAAGCGTGAGTCGCCGGACCGACAGCTCGGTGCCCGTGTTGCCAGCGCCGGTGTTGCCGGCACCGGGTGTGCCGACGTTGGAGTCGGTCACTCGCGCCACACGTCGTCGGCGAGGCCGAGTTTGCGAAGTCGCTTCGATATCGAGAGCGGAATCTCGATCTCCCGACCTTCGCGCATCGCGACGGCCAGATCGCTGCTCTCTTCCCACATATGGCAGGTGTTCACCGGGCTCGCGGTCTGCGGGCCGTCACCCATCTCGTCAAGCGACACGCCGCGGGTGCGAGCCGAAGCGACGCGCATCGACCACATGCTCTGCACCGCGACCGGGGCCATCGCCTGCAGCAACGCGGTGGTGTGCGTGCAGCCGCGCGGCCCGGCGAACAACTCCTTTACCTTGGCGTTGAACCCGCGCGTGATCGACATTCCTTCGAGCTTCTTGTAATGATCGACGATGTTCGTGCATCCGAGATGCGGGTGCTCGCGGAACGTGACGTTGGCTTTCTGAATCACGAGCGACGGAAAGTGAATCTCGAGGTCGAGGATCATGTGGTGCATCCACAGCGGCTCGGGGTCTTTCTCGATGTACAAGCCGACCGGCTTTTCGTCGACGACGACGCCGCGCAGCATGAGCCGGTCATCGGCCATGTGGTAAGCGCGAACCTCGTAACGACGGGTGTGAATCCGCATGTAATCGGGTTCTGGCGGAAACATTTGCATCTCTGGCATTTCGTCAACGCTAACGACGCGACTATGCACACATGTGCCGCAAAGATGCCTTACCGTGGCAATTCCACACAAGGAGAACCCACATGGACATCATCATGATCATCGGACGAGTGCTCTTCGCGCTCATCTTCGTGT
>DAIPHP010000016.1:8047-23147 GCA_036771295.1 Ilumatobacteraceae bacterium | reverse complement strand
CGACGAGCACCGCGTGGCGCTGGCTGAAGGTGCCGCGACGGCAGTCTTCGCCGGCGAGACGCACCGGCGAGCCTTCGAGCACGAGCGAACCGAAGGCGAGGGCCTCGGCGGTCGCCCAGTCGACTTCGCCGTCGCGCTCGTACATTTCGTTGCGGCTCTCGAACTGTCGCAGCAACTTGGGGTGCACCGTGAAACCTTCGGGGTACCTGTTCATCGCGGCGAACACCCGGTCGAGCGCCGAGCGCTCGACACCCGTCGGAACGTGCGGCAACACGCCGACCGGCTTGGGCGGCGGCGGCACCTTGGTCACCTCGCGCGCGTGGGCGCGGGTCTCGTCGAGGGCCGACTGCAACTTGCCCTGGTAGTCGGCGAGCACTTTCTCTGCTTCTTCGACGGTCACCACGCCGCGCTTGACCAGCGTCTCCAAGTACAGCTTGCGCACGCTGCGACGCTCGGCGATGGCCTTGTACATGAGCGGCTGGGTGTAGCTGGGGTCGTCACCCTCGTTGTGGCCGTGGCGTCGGTAGCACACCATGTCGATGACGACGTCTTTGTGGAACGCCTGTCGGTAGTCGAACGCCATCTTGGCCACGCGCACGCAGGCTTCCGGATCGTCGCCGTTGACGTGGAAGATCGGCGCGCCGACCGACTTGGCGATGTCGCTGCAGTACTGCGACGAGCGCGCGTACTCGGGCGCGGTGGTGAAGCCGATCTGGTTGTTGATGATGAGGTGGATCGTTCCGCCGACGCGATAGCCGCTGGTGTCGCTCATCGCCAGGCACTCGGCGACCACGCCTTGGCCGGCGAACGCGGCGTCACCATGCACGAGCAACGGCAACACGCTGTAGGCGCCCGGCGGGTCGATCTGGTCCTGCATCGCGCGCACCGTGCCGATGACGATCGGGTCGACGGTCTCCAAGTGGCTGGGGTTGGAAGCGAGCTCGACCGGCAGCAACGCGCCGCTGCGCGCCTGGAACTTCCCGTTCGCGCCGAGGTGGTACTTCACGTCGCCCGAACCCTGCACGGCGTGCGGATCGACGTGGCCCTCGAACTCTCCGAAGAGGTGTTCGAGGCTCTTGCCCACCACGTTGGCGAGCACGTTCAACCGGCCGCGGTGCGCCATGCCGATGACGGCACCGTCGAGGCCGTTGTCGGCCGACAGGTTGAGGATCATGTCGAGGATCG
Organism: Ilumatobacteraceae bacterium; assembly: GCA_036771295.1. Lineage (GTDB taxonomy): Bacteria > Actinomycetota > Acidimicrobiia > Acidimicrobiales > Ilumatobacteraceae > F1-60-MAGs027. The sequence continues at coordinate 21,962 of DAIPHP010000016.1, read as the reverse complement.
GAATCGCCGATTCGGCGCCCTCCAAACCGAAGCGCTTCGTGCCGACGTACTTGGTGGCCAGGAACCGCTCGAACGCCTCGGCTGCGTTGAGACGCTCGAGAATCACCATCGGATCGGGCTCGAAGTCGTCGAGGCCCGAACCTTCCACGCGCTCTTGTACCCAGCGTTGCTCGTCGGTGTTCTGAATGTGCATGTACTCGACGCCGATCGTGCGGCAATACGCGTCGCGCAGCACGCCGAGCAACTCACCGAGCGTCGAGCGTTGCACGCCGCCGACTCCGCCGGTGGCGAACTGACGGTCGAGGTCCCAGATCGTGAGACCGTACGTCAGCGGGTCGAGCTCGCGCGGCATGCGCGGTTCTTTCCAGCGCAGCGGATCGAGGTCGGCGATCAAGTGGCCGCGAACGCGGTGAACGCGAATGAGCGTCGCGACTTGCATCTGCTTGTGTGCCTGGAGGTCGGCGCCTTCGAGGTCGTTGGTGTCGGTGCGCCACTTGACCGACTCGTACGGCACGCCGACGCTGCGGAAGATGTGCTCGTAGAAGCCGTGCTCGCCGAGCAACAGTTCGCTCACGTACTTGAGGAAGAGACCGCTCTCAGCGCCTTGGATGATGCGGTGGTCGTAGGTGCTCGTGATCGTGACCACCTTCGACACGCCGAGCTGCACCAACGCGCGCTCGTCGCTGCCTTGGAACTCCGCCGGGTAGTCGATCGATCCGACACCGACGATGACGCCCTGGCCGACCATCAGGCGCGGCACGCTCTGGTTGGTGCCGATGGTGCCCGGGTTGGTGAGGCTCACGTTGGCACCCTGGAAGTCGTCGACGGTCAGCTTGTTCGTGCGAACTTTGCGGATGATCTCGTCATAGGCGCGCACGAAGCCCATGAAGTCGAGCGTGTCAGCGCCCTTCAGCACCGGCACCACGAGCGTGCGCTGTCCGTTGCCCTTGTCGACGTCGACGGCGAGACCGATGTTCACGTTCGTGTGCCGCTGCAATTGCGGCTTGCCCTCGGCGTCGGCGACGTACACGTTCTTCATGTTCGGAACCGCGTCGACGATCGCGCGCACGACGGCGTACCCGATGATGTGCGTGAAACTCACTTTCGATTGGCCGGTGCGCGAGCGGTAGCCGTTGATCACGCGGCGGTTGACTTCGAGCAGCTTGGCGGGCATCTGCCGCACGCTCGTGGCGGTCGGCACGCTGAGGCTGCGGTCCATGTTCGCGGCGATGGCGGCGCCGACACCGCGAATCGGTTCAGGCTCGCCCGGCGCGGTCAACACCGCGGGCTGCGGCGCTTCGGCTTCTTGCGTCGGTGTGATGCCGGCCGGCCGGCGAACCGGGAACGTGTCGTCGACTCCCCTCGTGCCACCCGTCTTCGCGCCGTTCGTTGAGCCGTTCGACGCGGAACCATTCGCCGCGACGGCGGCACCAGGCACTGCGCGAGCAGGGCTGGGCGCCCGACCCGGCACGTAGTCGGCGAAGAACTCACGCCACTCGGGGCCGACCGCGGACGGGTTGTCGCGGAACCGCTCGTACATCTCTTCGACAAGCCACGAGTTCGTGCCGAAGTCGTCGCCCGACGCGGCGGCAGGGGGCGTGTTCGTGGGCGAACTCACGGCTCCAGCGTACTTATTGCGACACCCGCCGCTCAGCGGCGTGGTCGACGTTGGCGCAGTCGGCTCGTCGCTTCGTCAGCGAGGAGCCGAAACGGCTCAGCCGAGCATGAACTCCGACAGCAGCCAGAGCACCAGCCACAGGATTCCGCTCGTGATGAGCGCGTTCTTGTGCGACTCGTACGGCCACAGCAACTTGTTGGTCGGCGCGGTGCCGCCCAACTTGCCGAGCGCGTTCAACTGCAGGATCGCGCCGAGGACGACGGCGATGATGACGTAGGTCGACGCGCTGCTCGGCGTGGCCTCGGCGTACGCACCGCTGTAGAAGTGCGCGGCGCCGACCATGAACCACAGCATCGAGACGGAGAAAATCATGTTCTGTCGCGAGGCGAGCAACGCACGACGACCCGCCGCAGCGGCGTTCGGGTCGGCCTGGCCGCCGCCGAGCACGTTCACGGCGTTGGCGAGCACGACCTTCTGGTTCTTCCAGATGACCATCCACACGTTGGCGGCCATCGTGATGCCGTAGATCATGCCGACGGAGATCGCGGCGTTGTGTCCGATACCGGCGGTCGAGCCGTCACCGAGGAAGTTCTGCCAGTAGTCGGGCTGACCGGTGATCAAGAGACCGGTGCCGAGCGTGGCGATGGCCGCCCAGCGGAACCACCACAACGCGCGACGCGCGAGCTTGTCGAGGGTGATGTTGCGGGCCTTGGCCTCGTCGCCGTACGACGCGAGGGCCGGAACCTGCACGAGGTTGAAGTAATAGAGCAAGCCGATCCAGGCGATACCCACCAGCACGTGCAGGTAGCGCATGAAGAAGTTGAGGAAGTAGTCGCTTGAGAAGAGTTCCACTGTGTGACCTCCGAAGAGTGATGTGTTTCAAGCGACGATCGTCGCTCGCACTTCGAAGGTAGTGGAAAGTAGGTTGTACGGCGGTGACTGCCGAATTCATCTACACCTGCTACAAGTTGGGACGTTTTTACCCGCCCGACCGCCAGGTGTTGGCTGACATCTCGCTCTCCTTTTATCCAGGTGCCAAGATCGGAGTGCTCGGCTCCAACGGCAGCGGCAAGTCCAGCCTCCTGCGCATCATGGCCGGGCTCGACGACGGCTACTCCGGCGAGGCGCGACTGACCCCCGGCTTCAGCGTCGGATTGCTCGCGCAAGAGCCGCAGCTCGACGCGTCCAAGGACGTGCTCGGCAACGTGATGGACGGTGTCGCCCCGATTCGAGACTTGCTCGCGGAATACGAGAAGGTCACCGCGATGTGGGGCGAGCCCGACGCCGACTTCGAAAAGGTCGGCGCGCGCCAGGCCGAGCTCGAGGCCAAGATCGCCGCCACCGACGCGTGGAGCCTCGAGCGCAACGTCGAGATCGCCATGGACGCGCTGCGCTGCCCGCCCAACGACGCCGACGTCACCAAGCTCTCGGGTGGAGAGCGTCGACGCGTGGCGTTGTGCCGACTGTTGCTCTCGCGACCGGATCTATTGTTGCTCGACGAGCCGACCAACCACCTCGACGCCGAGAGCGTCGACTGGCTCGAGCGGTTCCTGCAGGAGTACAGCGGCACGGTGATCGCCATCACCCACGACCGCTATTTCTTGGACAACGTCGCCAAGTGGATCCTCGAACTCGATCGCGGCCGCGGGATTCCGTTCAGCGGCAACTACTCGAGCTGGCTCGAGCAGAAACAAGAACGTCTCGCCCAAGAAGAAAAGTCGAACGAAGTCCGTCGTCGCACCTTGCAGCGCGAGCTGGAGTGGGTGCGCATGGCACCCAAGGCCCGTCAAGCAAAGGGCAAGGCACGACTCGCCGCGTACGAGAAGTTGCATGCCGAGGCCCAGGCCGCCGAGCGCGGCCCCGACAAGTTGGAGATCACGATTCCTGCCGGCAAACGACTCGGCGACACGGTGATCAAAGTGGAGAACATGTCGAAGGGCTACGGCGACCGCCTGCTCATCGAAGATCTGAGCTTCTCGCTGCCACCGGCCGGCATCGTCGGCATCATCGGCGCCAACGGCGCCGGCAAGACCACGTTGTTTCGCATGCTCACCGGGCAGGAGAAGCCGGACGCCGGCACCATCACCGTCGGCGACACCGTGCAGCTCAGTTACGTCGACCAGAGTCGCGACTCGCTCAACCCCGAGAACTCCGTGTACGAAGAGATCACCGGCGGTGCCGACACGCTGAAGATCGGCGGGCGGGAGATCCACGGGCGCGCCTACGTGGCGAGCTTCAACTTCAAAGGCAGCGACCAACAAAAGAAGGTCGGCGAGTTGTCCGGTGGCGAGCGCAACCGAGTGCATCTCGCGAAACTGCTGAAGAGCGGCGGCAACGTGCTGCTGCTCGACGAACCGACCAACGACCTCGACGTCGACACCTTGCGCGCGCTCGAGTCGGCGCTCGAGGCCTTCCCAGGTTGTGCCGTGGTGATCAGCCACGACCGCTGGTTCCTCGACCGCATCGCCACTCACGTGCTGGCGTTCGAGGGCAACAGCCAGGTGCGATGGTTCGAAGGCAACTTCCAGGACTACGAGGCATGGCGCCGCAAAGAACTCGGTGTCGACGCCGAACAACCCAAGCGCCTGCGATACAAGCCGCTCGTTCGCAAATGAGCACCTCGCCCGCGGTTCGCGTCATTCGCGTCGTGTGCATCCTGTGCTTCGTCGGCGGCATCGCGGGGATGATCGTCGCCTCGCTGGCCGACAACAACATCGGCGCGGTGCTCACCGCGGGCATTATCAGCGCGATCGCCGCGATCGTGCTGCTTGCCGTCAGCACGGTCACCGCCCAACGACGGATGGCGGAGTTCGACGATGCCGACGCCGAGATTCTCGAGCACGGCATCCGGCGCTTGGTCGACGACGGCGCCGACGAATCCGCCGTTCGCAATCTCGTGCGCCGCGCGATCGACCTCGGTCGGCGCACTACATGACCGACGCCGAACTCGCCGCGCGTCTCGCGCGCGAAACCGGAGAACGCCTCATGGAGTTGCGCGAGCGCATGCTTCGCGAAGGCGCCTCGCCTTGGTACATGATGGACGCCGGCGACGCGCTCGCCCACCGCTTCATCGTCGACACGCTGCATCGCGAACGACCGGACGACGCGATTCTTTCCGAGGAGGGCGCCGACGATCCGAGACGACTCGCCGCGGACCGAGTGTGGATCGTCGACCCGCTCGACGGCACGTCCGAGTTCGGTGAGGGCGACCGCGACGACTGGGCGGTGCACATCGCGCTTTGGCAGCGCCACGCGACGACAGACCGAGGCGGCGCGACCTCGCACGGCGAACTGACGGATGCCGCAGTCGGCTTGCCGGCGCTCGGACTCACGCTGTCGACGAACCCCGCCCCCGCCGCTCCGGCGAAAACAGAACGCACTCCGCTGATGGTGGTGTCGCGTTCGCGCACGCCGGCCGTCGCCGCTTTCGTCGCGCGCGAACTGGGCTTCGACGGTGTGCGCCTCGGTTCTGCCGGGGCAAAGACCATGGCGGTCGTGCTCGGCAATGTCGACGTCTATCTCCATGCAGGCGGCCAGTACCAGTGGGACTCCGCCGCGCCGATCGCGGTCGCCCGGGCCGCCGGACTGCACACCAGTCGAATCGACGGCAGCCCGCTCGTTTACAACGAACGCGACACCTGGCTGCCCGATCTGCTCGTGTGTCGGCAGCACCTGGCTGACGACATCCTGCGGGCAGTGCGCAACTTCACAGCCCAATAGACGGCTCGGCGCGACTCGCCCACGCGCTTCATCGGCAGACTGCGAGGGTGGAAAACGCGGTCACACCCTCGCACGAAGGCGCGGCAGCCGCACTGGCACCCGCCGACCGCGAGTGGGGCGCGTTCAGCGAGACGCCGCCGTGGGTGTTGCGCAAAGACGCCGTGCGTTGGCGCGGACTCGTCGAAGGCATCCGCGCGCAGGCCCGCGAAGAACTTCCGTCGTTGATGTCGGCACCGCGCGTGCCGCCGATCGCGCGGCTCATCGTCGTCGTGTTCCGACTCGGCGTGGCGTTGGGCCCGTGGTGGTGGAAGCGCCGACGAAACAAGTACGAGTCGCCCGAAGCGTCGCGCGCCGATCTTTCGTTGCGCATGCGACACGCCATCGAGCGCCTCGGCTCGACGTACATCAAACTCGCGCAGATCATCTCCAGCGGCGAGGGGCTCTTCCCCGCCGAACTCGTCGAGGAGTTCAAACGCTGCCGAGACCAAGTGCCCGCCGAATCGTTCGCCGACGTTCGCCGCGTGGTGGAAGAAGACCTCGGTGCCCGGCTCGAAGACGTGTTCTCTTCGTTCGAGACCACGCCGATCGCCGCAGCGTCGATCGCCCAGGTGCACGCCGCCGTGCTCCGCTCCGGCGAAGCGGTCGTGGTGAAGGTGCAGCGTCCGCGCGTCGGAACGCTCGTTCGAAAAGACCTGAAAGTGATGGCGTGGATCGCACCGTTCTTGGTCGGACGCATCAAGGTGGCCGCGCTCGCCAACCCGCCGGCACTCGTCGAGTTGTTCGCGGAGACGATCGTGGAGGAACTCGACTTCCGCCTCGAAGCGTCGAACATGCTCGACATCGCGAGCATCCTCGCCGACTTGAAGCAGGACGGATACGTGATCCCGCGTCCGCACCCCGAGTTGGTGACGCGACGAATCATCGTGATGGAGCGTCTCGCCGGATTCAAGTTCGACGACGTCGCCGGCATGAAAGACGCCGGCATCAACACCGAAGCCGTCATCCGCACGGGCATGGTCGCCTTCATGGAAGGCGCCCTCTTGTACGGCGTGTTCCACGGCGACCTGCACGGCGGCAACTTGTTCGTGATGCGCGACGGGCGCACCGCGCTGCTCGACTTCGGCATCGTCGGTCGTCTCACCGGCGCCCGACGGCTCGCCTTCTTGCGGTTGATGCTGTCGGCGACCACCAACGACGTGAAGGGACAGATCACCGCGCTGCGCGACCTCGGGGCGTTGCCGATGGACACCGACCTCGATGCCGTCATCAAAGACCTGCGCCTGGACCAGCCGACCATCGATCCGACGACGCTCTCGGGCGAAGAGTTGGTCAAAGAGGTGCAACGAGTGGTGAAGGCCCTGCTCGCCTACGGCGCACGGATGCCCAAAGAGCTGATGCTCTACGTGAAGAACATGGTGTTCCTCGACGGCGCGATCGCCCGCCTCGCTCCGGACCTCGACCTGCTCGGCGAGATCGCGCAGATCTCGATGCTGTTTGCCCAGCGCCACGGTGAGCGTCTCGGTCGCGAGCTCGGCATCGACCACACGCAGGTGGAAATCAATCTCGACAGCGTGAAGGCTGGTCTCGGCGTGACGAGCGACGTGAACCGGATGACGTACCGCGACCTGCAGAAGCGCCGCGAACTCATTCAAAAGCGCATGCGCGACCACGTCGGACGCTGACACGTTCCCGGTCTTTCGGCGGCCAGACGGCACGGCTCGCTTTTTTTCGCGGCCCGTGATTTGTCAGTATTGACCGATGCGTCTCGTCGTGGCTCGCTGCACCGTCAACTACGTCGGGCGCCTCGAAGCGTCGTTGCCCGAGGCGGTGCGTCTCATCATGGTGAAGGCCGACGGCTGCGTCGCCATCCACGCCGACGGCGGCGCGTACAAGCCGCTCAACTGGATGAACGCGCCGAACGAAGTGAAGGAGTTTCCCGATCGATGGGAGATCACCAACCCCAAGGGCGAGAAACTCACCGTCGTGTTGCACGAGGTGTTGAGCGACAGCTCGCACGACTTGGGTGACGACCCCGGCCTGTCGAAGGACGGGGTCGAGGCCCACCTGCAAGAGTTGCTCGCCGCCGACCCCACGGTGATCGAGGACGGACTCGTGCTCATCTCGCGCGAATACCCGACCGCGATCGGGCCCGTCGACCTTCTCTGCAAAGCGAGTGACGGCACCACCGTCGCCGTCGAGGTGAAGCGTCGCGGTGAGATCGACGGCGTGGAGCAGTTGACGCGCTACCTGGAGTACCTGCGAGCCGACTCGTCGCTCGGCGTGTTGCGCGGCGTGTTCGTCGCGCAAGCAATCAAGCCGCAGGCGCGCACGCTGGCCGAGACTCGCGGGTTGTCGTGGAAAGAAGTCGACTACGACGAGTTGCGCGGCAAACGAGTGGATGAACTGAGGTTGTTCTGAGCGCAGTACGCGAGTTTCGACCCGCCGACTTCGACGAAGTGCTGCGCATGAACAACGAGAACGACCCGGCCGTGTCGTGGTTGGAGCCAGACGAGCTCGAAGCCGACCTCACGGTGGCAAAACATGCGCTCGTGGCCGGCGGCGACGTCGTGAAGGGCTTTTGCGTCACGTTCGAAAGCGGGCTGACGCGCGACCTCGGCGTCAATTACCAGTGGTTCACCGAGCGCTACCCCGACTTCGTCTATCTCGACCGCGTCGTGATCGACGCGCCGCACCGCTCGCAGCGGCTCGGCGAGGCGCTCTACCGCGAAGTCGAGCGCCGCATTCTCGAAGATGGAAAGACGACGCTCTTCACCTGCGAGGTGAACTTGCGACCGCGCAACGACGGCTCGCTGCGCTTCCACGCACGGCTCGGCTTCGAGCAAGTCGGCGAGCAGGAGTCGAAGCCCGGCCTCGTCGTCGCGATGCTGGCAAAACGACTCGCCTGAACGGCGCGTCAGCACCTGGCGCCGTTGCCGTCGGCGCGGTGGGCCGCGCCGGCAACGCGACTATTTCTTCTGCGGTTGCGGCCAGCTGCCGGGGCGGCCGTCCATCCCCGAGTTGGGGCGTGCCTTGCCGAGTAGCTCTTCGACGATCGGCCCGAGACGTGTGGGGTCGTCCACCGGCGAGTGCGACGGACCGCGCACCCAACCTTCGGCGATCGCAAACGTGCGACCACTGGCTTCGAACACCCGTCCGGTGACGCCTTTGCTCTCGGCCGAAGCGAGCCACGTCACGATCGGCGCGATCCAACGCGGCGACTGGGCTTCGCGCTCTTCGTCGGTGGGCGGCGTCGGCTGCAGATTCTCCGTCATGCGGGTCAAAGCGACCGGCGCGACCGCGTTGACGGTGACGCCGTAGCGCGACAACTCGAGCGCGGTGATCACGGTGAACGCCGCGATACCCGCCTTGGCTGCTCCGTAGTTGGCCTGGCCGATATTGCCGTAGATGCCCGACACCGAGGTGGTGTTGATGATGCGACCATCGACCGGCTTGCCGGCCTTCGACTGGTCGCGCCAGTAGGCCGCGGCGAAGTGCGCCGGCGCGAAGGTTCCCTTCAAATGCACCTTGATGACCGCGTCCCACTCGGCTTCGCTCATGTTCGCCATCATGCGGTCGCGCAAGATGCCCGCGTTGTTGACCACGCCGTGCAAATCACCGAAGGTGTCGACTGCTGCCTTGATGAGTCGCTCGGCGCCTTCGAACGAAGAGATGTCGTCGCCGTTGGCGATCGCCTTGCCGCCGAGAGCCTCGATCTCCTTCACGACTTGATTGGCGGGCGACGCGTCACCACCGCTGCCGTCGACTCCAGCACCGAGGTCGTTCACTACGACGTGAGCACCGTGACGGGCCAGGCTGAGCGCGTGCTCGCGGCCGATGCCGCGCCCCGCTCCCGTGACCACTACCACTCGTCCTTCGCACAACTTGGCCATGACCGTGACTCCTTCCCGACGTTTTCGTCGGACGTTTGACGCTGACGCAATCTAGTCTTTGCGCGCGTGACCAGTCACAGTGACGTGCTCGTGGTGGGCGCAGGCCCGGCCGGCGTCGCTGCCGCACTCACCGCCCACCGACTGGGGCTTCGCGTGCGAGTGATCGACAAGGCGACGTTTCCGCGCGACAAGTGCTGCGGTGACGGCCTCACCACGGGTGCCTTGCGGCTGCTCGAAACGCTCGGTCTTCGCCCCGAGACCGTGAAGAGTTGGACTCCCTGCCGCGACGTCACGCTGCGCTCCCCTTCGGGACGCGAGGTCGAACTGCGGTTGCCCGGCGACGGTCAGTTCGCCGCCATCGCGACGCGCTTCGATCTCGACGCTGCGCTCGTCGACCACGCGAGAGGCTCGGGCGTCGAAATATCCGAAGGCGTCACATTCGCCGGCGTCGAGCGACACGGCGACGGCTACCGAGTGTCGACGAGCGGCGGAACCTTCGACGCGCGCGTGGTGGTGGCTGCAGACGGCATGTGGTCGCCCGTTCGCAAGGCGCTGCAACCCGACCGCTCGCCGTACCTCGGCGAGTGGCACGCATTGCGTCAGTACGCCACCAACGTGACTGGTCCGGCGAGCACGCGACTCTACGTGTGGTTCGAACCGGAACTGCTGCCGGGCTACGCGTGGTCGTTTCCGCTCGCTGACGGTCGCGCCAACCTCGGCTTCGGCATTCTGCGCGGTGCCTCGCAAAAAGTCGGTGACATGAAAGCACTGTGGAAGACCGTGCTGACTCGCGAACACGTGCGCAACGCGCTCGGCAACGGCGCGATCATCGACGACAAGGTGAGTGCATGGCCGATCCCGGCTCGTGTCACGTCGGCGACCCTCTGCGTCGACGATGTGCTCTTCGTCGGCGATGCAGCCTGCGTCACCGACGTGCTCACCGGAGAAGGCATCGGTCAAGCGTTGCTCTCGGGCATGCTCGCCGGCGAGGCAGCCGCACAGAGCGAACCCGGTCGCGCCTACCGGCGCGCAATGCGGCGCGAGTTCTTCGCCGACCATCGCATGTCGAGCGTGCTGGGTCGCGTGCTCGGCAGCGAAAAACTTGCGCGCGGCGCGATACGCGTGATCGGCAACGGCGACTGGCGCAAGGACAAGTTCGTGCGCTGGATGTTCGAAGACGAGCCGCGGGCGATCGCACTCACACCGCGGCGCTGGCACCGCGGTTTTCTCTCCGCGCACGGCGCGTACGCAGACCGACACAAGTCGGGCTGACCGACGCGAGCGTGCCGGCGAGGCACGAAGCAACTACTCTCGCCTGCATGCGCACGCGCCTGACCGAGATGTTCGGCATCGATTTCCCGGTCATGCTGGCCGGCATGGGCGGGGTGTCGTACCACGAGCTGGTCGCCGCGGTCAGCGAAGCAGGCGGCATCGGCACGCTCGGGGCATCGACGATGCGTGACCACGAGCTTCCCGAAGAGATGCGCAAGGTGCGCGAACGCACCAAGAAACCGTTCGGCGTCGACCTCTTGACGGCTCTCCCCAACCAAGTCGACAGCGGCATCAACGCAGTCATCGACGGCGGCGCGTCGATCTTCGTCGCCGGGCTCGGCGTGCCGCGCGAAGTGATCGACCACCTCCACAAGAACAACGTGCTCGTCGGCTCGATGTGCGGCAAGGTGAAGCACGCCGTCGCCGCGGTGGCCAGCGGCTGCGACTTCGTCGTCGCACAAGGCACCGAGGCCGGCGGGCACACGGGCACCGTCGCGACGATGGCGCTCGTGCCGCAAGTCGTCGACGCGGTCGGCGAGAAGGTTCCGGTCGTGGCCGCAGGCGGATTGTTCGACGGTCGCGGGCTCGCGGCAGCGCTCGCGCTGGGCGCCGACGGAGTGTGGATCGGCACGCGCTTCATCGCCACACCCGAGGCCCGCGCCGTCAACGGCTACAAAGACACTTTGCTCGCCACCGGCGAGGACGGCACCACCATTTCTCGCGCGTACACCGGAAAGACGTGTCGAGTCGTCGCCAACGAGTGGACGCGCCACTACGAAAAGAACCCCGCTGATCTCAAGCCGTTCCCGCAGCAGGCGATCGCGTCGATGCAGGCCGGCGTGAACCATCTCGGTTATCCGACCGGCACCGACGTCGACGCCTCGCGCGAGTTCTACCCGGCGGGCCAGGGTGTCGGGGCAATCAGCGAACTCGTGCCTGCCGGCGTGCTCGTGCGACGAATCGTCGACGAGGCCGCGGCCGTGCTCGCTCGCGTCGGAAAACTCTCGACGCGCTGATCGACCTCCGCCGGGCCGATCGACCACCAACACCGACCAAGAAACGAGACCATCGATGCCCAACGTGCTGCGTTCGAACCGAGACCTTCGTTTGCTCTTCATCGCCCAGAACTTGTCGTTCATGGGCGACTGGTTCACGTTCGTCGCGCTCGCCGGCCTGGTGCAAGACGTCACCGACTCCGCCTTGCTCGTCTCGCTGTTGCTCGTCGCGTTCTCGCTGCCGTCGTTTCTCGCCTCGCCCATCGGCGGGCCGGTCGCCGACCGCTACGACCGACGCACGGTGCTGATCATCGTCTCGATGGCGCAAGCCCTCGCAGCGTGCGGGCTGCTCTTCATCGGAGACTCTGCGATCTGGCTGGCGTTCGTGTCGCAGGGGCTGATCGCCGCGTTCGCCGCGTTCGTGCGCCCGGCCGTCGAGGCCGCGGTGCCGAACCTCGCGCGCTCACCCGAAGAACTTCGCAGTGCCAACGCCCTCTTCGGCTCGAGCTGGGGCGTGATGCTGGCCGTCGGCGCCGGTCTCGGCGGCGTGTTCGCCGAGGTCTTCGGACGCCAAGCAGCGTTCATCGCTGACATCGCGACGTTCGTCGTCGCCGCCGCGCTCATCGCGATGGTGAAGCGACCGATGCAAGAAGACCGCGGCTCGCAACGTGTGCCCGTTCGACCGATCGCCGACATGCGCGAGGCGATCCAACTCGCGCGTCGCGACTCGATGATCATGGCGTTGCTCGCCTCGAAGATGACGTTCGCGATCGGTGCCGGCGTGGTGAGCCAGCTCGCCGTGTACGCCGCCGACGCGTTCTCTTCTGGCGACGCCGGCCGTGGGCTTCTGCTCGGCGCACGAGGGGTGGGGTCTGGCATCGGTCCGATCATCGGCGCGAGATTCGCCAAGGGCGACCTGCGACGCGTGTTGCTCGTGTGCGGTGTGTCGGGGATGATCTTCTCGGTCGGGTATCTCGCTGCGTCAGCCGCACCGCTGCTGCTCGTGGCCGGGGCGTGCGTGATGTTCGCCCATCTCGGCGGAGGCGCGCAGTGGACGCTCTCGACGTACGGGCTGCAGGTACGGGCCCCCGACGACATGCGCGGTCGCCTTCTCGCCGGAGATTTCGCGCTCATCACGCTGACACTCGCGGTCAGCAGCGTGGCCGCCGGCATCGTGTCAGAACAAATCGGCGCGCGCGGCACCGTCGCGGTGTTCGGCGCGATCGCTGCGGGGAGCTCGCTCGTCTACTTGGCGCTCACGTCGAAACTTCGCGCCGCCGCCTGACGACTGCTCAGGCGTCGATCAACGAACGCAGCTTCGACAGCGCCCCGGTCTGGTCGTTGCCGACAGGGTTCACCGACAGCATCGTCACGCCGGCGGCCCGGAACGCAGCGACACGTTCTTTCACGTAGCCGGCCGGGCCGACCAGGTTGGTGAGCTCCAGCATTTCGCGCGGCACCGCACGGGCGGCCTCGTCTTTCTTGCCGGAGAGGTAGAGATCTTGGATCTCTGTCGCCTCTTTTTCGTAGCCGTACTCGCGGCAGATGTCGTTGTAGAAGTTCTTGCCGCGCGCACCCATGCCGCCCACGTAGAGCGCAACGTTCGGTCGCGCCATGTCGAGCACCTTGTCTTTCGCCTCGCCGACGAGCGACTCGTCGATCGCGAGCAATCCGCCAGCGGAAATCTCGAGCGGCTTCAACGAGGCCGAACGCTTCGCCGCGCCTTTCTTCAGCGCCTTACCCCACACCTTCTCGAACTTGTCGGGCACGAAGAACACGGGCAGCCAACCGTCGGCGAGTTCGGCCGTCGCTTCGACGCTGAGACCTTTCAGCGACGCCCACCACACCGGGATGTCGGCGCGCACGGGATGGTTGATCAACTTGAGCGGCTTGCCGAGCCCGGTGCCCTGCCCCGCCGGCAGCGGCACGTTGACGGTCTGGCCTTGGTACGACAACGCTTTCTCGCGCTTCCACACCTCGCGGCAGACCTCGATGTATTCCTTGATGCGCTGCATCGGCTTTTCGTACGGGACACCGTGGAAGCCCTCCACGACCTGCGGCCCGGACGCACCGAGACCGAGGATGAAGCGACCACCCGACACGTAGTCGCAACCTGCGGCGGTCATCGCAGTGAGCGACGCCGTGCGCGAGTACACGTTGATGATGCCGGTGCCGATCTCGACGCGCGACGTGATCGCCGAGAGATACCCGACCTGCGAGATGGCGTCGAAGCTGTAGGCCTCCGGAATCCAGACGACGTCGAGCCCGGCTTTCTCCAATTCGGCGACGCGACGCGCGCCTTCGACGAAACCGCCCGAGTAACTCATCATCATGCTGATTTTCATGGTGATGAGAACCTAGCGAACGCCGACGAAGCGGCTCAGTTGACTTGGCGGGTGCGACCTTCCCAGTACGGCGCG
>DAIPHP010000016.1:0-7947 GCA_036771295.1 Ilumatobacteraceae bacterium | reverse complement strand
CGCCGACGAAGCGGCTCAGTTGACTTGGCGGGTGCGACCTTCCCAGTACGGCGCGCGTAGATCCTTCTTCAAGATCTTGCCGCTCGGGTTGCGCGGCAGCGCGTCGGCCCAGACCACCTTCTTGGGAGTCTTGAAGCCGGCCAGCTGCGTGCGACCGAAAGCGACGATGTCGTCCTCGGTGACCTCGACGTTCGGCTTGCGCACCACGATGGCCAGCGGCACTTCGCCCCAACGATCGTCGGGAATGCCGATGACGGCAACGTCGCCGACAGCCGGGTGCTTCATGAGCGCGTTCTCGACCTCGGCCGGGTACACGTTCTCGCCGCCGGACACGATCATGTCCTTCACGCGGTCGTGAATGTAGACGTAGCCGTCTTTGTCCTTGTAGCCCGCGTCACCGGTGTAGAACCAGCCGTTGCGGATCGCCTTGGCGGTTTCTTCGGGCATGTTCCAATAGCCCTTCATCACCTGCTCCGAACGAATGATGATCTCGCCGACTTCGCCGGCAGGCATTTCTTTGCCCTGCTCGTTGACGATCTTCAGTTCGATGCCCATCGACGGCTTGCCGCACGAACGCAGCAAGTGCTTCTTCGGGCCGTCGACGTCGTGGTCTTCGTGCATCAGCATGGTGACCACGCCGGTCGTCTCGGTGAGGCCGTACACCTGCACGAAGTTGCACTTGAACGTCTTCAGCGACGCAGCGAGCACCTGCTCGGAGATCGGCGACGCGCCATAAGCGATGAGCTTCAGGCTCGAGAAGTCGGCCTTGTCGATGTCGGGCACCATCAACGTGAACGCCAGCAAGGCCGGAACCATGAAGGCGTGCGTGATGCGATGCTGACCGATCAACTTGACGAGACCGCCGACGTCGGTGGCTTCGCGAACGATGATCGACTTGCATCCGTTGTACTGACCCGCGGTGGCCCAGCCACTGCCGCCGATGTGGAAGAGCGGCATCGCGATGAGGTTGATCGCGTGCTCGTCCATCGCCCACAAATCTCGCGACGTGGGGAGAATGCCCATGAAGTTTTCGTTCGTGAGCATCACGCCTTTCGGGCGGCCCGTCGTGCCGCTCGAGTACAGCTGGAACGCGACGTCGCCTTTCTTGGCGTCCGCACCCGGGTCGACTGGTTGGTATCGCGACACCCACGACTCGTACGACTCGTGCGTCGGGTGACCGCCGATGACGACGATCTTCTTGGTGTGCGGCAGGTTGCCGGCGATCGCGTCGAGCACGGGCACGAAGTCGGGGCCGACGACGAACACTTTCGCGCGCGCGTCGTTGACGATGTACGCGACTTCCGGCGGAGCAAGTCGGAAGTTGACGTCGACGCTCACTGCGTTGAGCAACGAGCAGCCGTAGAACACCTCGAAGTGCTCGATCGAGTTCTTGTCGAGGAACGCGACGCGGTCCTGGCTGCCGACTCCGGCCGCCTTCAGCGCCTGCGCAACCTGCGACGAGCGCTTGTAGAGCTCTTGCCAGGTCTGCACACGGTCGCCCTGCACGAGCGACACCTTGCCGGAGAGATTCTTGGCGTGAGTACGGATGATTCCGGCGACCGTCGTGATCGCTGGTGCCGACGCCTTCTTGGCTACTGCCTTGCGCGCCGGCTTCTTCTTCGCGACCTTCTTCTTTGTGGCTTTGCGCGCCGGCTTCTTCTTCGCGACCTTCTTCTTTGTGGCTTTGCGCGCCGGCTTCTTCTTGGCGGCTTTCTTCTTTGCCGGCTTGCGCTTCTTGGCAGGCTTCTTCTTTCCTGCCTTCTTCTTGGACTTCTTCGGAGCTTTACGACGCTTGGTTGCCATGCGCAGACAAGGTAGTAGGTGCGGCGTCACGGGGCAACCCGAGCACGCGTTCTGCGAGGATGTTGCGCTGTACCTCGCCAGTACCACCGCCGATCGTCAATGCGCGAGCAAAGAGATAGCCGTGGGTCCATCCGGCTTCGGCGAAGGGTTGAAACTGCGGAGCCACCGTTCCCGACGCCGCAGTAGCGAGCATTCCAGCCGCCCCGACGAGTCGGCGGCCGGTTTCCATGACTCGCTGGCCGTGCTCGTCGGCCAGGATCTTGCGCACGCTGGCTTCGGGCCCGGGCTCGCGGCCGGCCAGGCGCTGGGCCAACGTCCGCGCCCGCACCAATTCGAGAATGCTGTGCTCGACGTACAGCTGGGTCACGGCGTCGCGAGTGAGCGAGTCGAACGTGCCGCCCGCTCGCACGTGCTGGCGACACGCGTCAACGACGTCGAGCGCGGTCGGCCCCATGCCCCACAGGGCACCGCCAGACGACAGTGACACCCGCTCGTTGCTCAGCGTCACCCGCGCCAGGCGCCAACCGTCGTTCACTTCACCCACCACGTTCGCGTGCGGGATTCGCACGTCGGTGAAGAACACCTCGTTGAACGTCGCGCCGCCGGTCATCTCCTTGATCGGACGCACCTCGATGCCGGGCAGGTTCATCGGACACACGAAGTACGTGATGCCGTGATGCTTGTCGGCGCTCGGGTCGGTGCGCGCGAGGAGGATGCCGTAGGCGGCGATCTGCGCGCCTGAGGTCCAGATCTTTTGGCCGTTCACCACCCATTCGTCGCCGTCGCGTTCGGCGCGAGTGCGCAGGCTCGCCAAGTCGCTGCCGCTCTCGGGCTCGGAGAACAATTGGCACCAAAATGCCGAGCCTGACAGAACGTCGAAGAGGTAGTCGTCTTTTTGTCGCTGGGTGCCGGCCATGAGAATCGTCGGGCCCGCCCACCCGATGCCGATCGGGTTGTACGGCCGCTTCACACCTGCGCGGCGCAGTTCGTCGTCGACGACCAGCTGTTCGATCGGCGACGCATCGAGACCCCACGGTCGCGGCCAGTGCGGCGCGACGAAGCCGGCGCGTGCGAGCGAACGGGCATCCGGGTTCGGGTGTTGCTCGAGCCATTCGCGGAGAGAACGACGAAACGGGTCGTCGTCACCGGGCAACAATCCGCTCGCCGTCGGCATGTCTCGAGAGCGTAGTTTGAGGGCGATGTTCGGGCATGCGACGCGTTCGGTTGCGTCGTCGAACGGCGTGATGATCGCGACGTACGACGAGCCGGCGCGACCTTCGTCGGCGACCGACGCGACAGCGAGTCCGTCTGCGACACCCGACGAAGCGACGATCCTCTATTCGCACGCGACCGGGTTTCACGGCCGAGTGTTCGCGCCGGTCGCCGAGCATCTCACGGCGTTCGACCAGACCACGTTCGACTACCGCGGCTACGGAGACACCGTGCCGCCGAGCGGATGGCGACTCGCGTGGGAGGGCTTCGGCGACGATGCGCTCGCCGTCGCGCGCGCCACCGTGACACTGCACGACGGTCGACGCGTGATCGGCGTGGGGCATTCGATGGGTGGTGCGGGCCTCGTGATGGCCGCACTGCGCGACCCCCAGTTGTTTGACGCGCTCGTGCTGTTCGAGCCGATCATCTTTCCGCCCGAAGTGCGCAGTCAAGCCGGGAGAGCCAACCCGCTGGCCGACGTCACGAGACGACGCCGGCGCTCGTTCGCCTCTTTCGACGAGGCGCTGGCGAACTTCGCCGCGAAGCCTCCGCTGTCGTCGCTGGCGCCCGCCGCACTCGACGCCTACGTTCGTCACGGCTTCAAGTCGCGCGACGGTGCCGTGCACATCAAGTGCGACCCCGAATTCGAGGCGCAGACCTACGAAATGGGCGCCATGCACGACACGTGGCAACGGCTCGGCGAACTGCAGGTCGACACTTGGGTGCTCGCGGGCGCCCACGCGCCGAACTCGCCGGCGGCCATCGCCCCGCGCATCGCCGAGTTGATGCCGCGCTGCACGTTCGTGGAATGGCCTGATCGGGGGCACTTCGGGCCGTTGGAAGATCCGGCGAGGTTCGCGCAGTTCATCGCCGATGTCGCGGCGTCGCGCCGCAACTGACCGAACTTTCGCATTGCCGACCGCTGCCACACCGCACGCCTACGCTGGCGAGCGCATGCCCGCACCGAAGAGCAAGTTGCCGCGCCTCTCCCCCTCGCGAATCAACACCTTCGTCGGCTGTCCGATGAAGTACCGCTTTCAATACGTCGAATCGGTGCCGACGCTGCCGAGCGAGGCCATGGTTCGCGGATCGTTCGTGCACCGCGTGCTCGAGCTGTTGCTCACTCGCGATCGCGACGAGCGCACCAACGATGCTGCGCGCAGCGACTTCGAGTCCGCGCAACACGAGTTTCGTGAACGTGACGACTGGCGGCTGCTCGGTCTCGACGACAACGACGAAGCAGCATTCTGGGAGTCTTCTCGCGAGTGCGTGCGCTCCTATTACCGAATCGAACGACCGACCGACGCCAACATCGTGCATCTCGAGAAGTGGGTGTCGGCGCCGCTCGGCGAGTTCGAAGTCGCCGGCTTCATCGACCGCCTCGAACGCGACGACCGCGGGCTCGTCGTCAGCGACTACAAGACGAGCGCACCGAAACCACCGCAGTACTCGGGTGACAACTTCCGCCAGCTCACGTATTACGCGTTGATGTGCGAGGCGCAGCTCAACGAGACCCCGCACTCGGTGCGCGTGTACTACCTCGGCGGCGGCAAAGACGAGCACGCCCGCGACGCCCGCGTCGTGTCGCAGACCGTCACCACCGATCGCCTCAACGAGGTGCGCGACACCGCTCTACGCGTCTGGGGCGCGATCGAGACGGGCAAGGCCACCGGCGAGTTCGCCACCAACGTCACGCGACTGTGCGACTGGTGCGACTTCAAGCAGTGGTGCCCCGCGCACGGCGGTGACATCAGCAAGGCCAAGGGCGAAGCCACCGTTCGCGTGCAGATGCGTCGCCGCGAGGTCGGCCTGCCGGAGTCGGCGTGAGTTCGTTCGTCTCCCGCGTCGATCGACTCGACGAGCGCCTCGACGCCTACTTCGAGCCGTTGCGCAACTCGCGACCGCTCGTCTACGTCTTCAACACGTCGAGCGCGGTCGGCGACTTCGGCGCCATCTGGCACGTCATCGGCGTCGTCGGCGCGCTGAACGGCGCGCTCTCCTGGGGCCAGGCCGTCGCTCTCGCCGCCTTGATGGGCACCGAGAGCTTGCTGCTCAATCAGGGCGTGAAGCGCATCTTCAGGCGCACCCGCCCGACGGCTGCGGGCGACGACCGGTTCACGGTGCGACGTCCGCTCACGAGCAGTTTTCCCAGCGGACACGCATCCTCTGCCTTCTTTGCCGCGGTCATCTTGAGCGGTTGGGCGAGCACGGGCTGGGTCGTCACGTTCTTCGTCGTCGCCGTCGTCATCGCGTTGAGCCGAGTGGTGGTTCGGATTCACCACGTGAGCGACATCGTCGTAGGCTCTCTCGTCGGCGCACTGCTCGGCACCATCGCCGTGCAGTTCACCGCGACCATCACGTGACGACCGACCCGATCTCCCCCGAACTCGACTCCCAGCTGCCGCGTTTCGACACGCGAATGAGCGACGCCGAGGGCCTCATGTGGAGGCTCGAGAAGGATCCGTATCTCACTTCGACGTTCGGCAACGTCACCGTGCTCGATCGGCCGTTGAACTTCGAGGCGTTCAAGCAACGGCTCGAGCGCGCCACCGCAGCCGTGCCGCGTCTGCGCCAGAAAGTGCGTCCGACTCCGACGGCACTCGGCGCGCCGAAGTGGATCGACGACCCCGAGTTCAACATCGACTACCACGTTCGTCGCGTGTGCCTGCCGCAGCCCGGCACGCTGCGCCAGTTGCTCGACCTCGCGACGCTGATCGTCAACGATCCGTTCGAGCGCACGCGACCGCTGTGGCAGTTCTTCGCCGTCGACGGTCTCGCCGGAGGGCGCGGCGCGCTCATCGTGAAGCTGCACCACACCGTGGCCGACGGCCAGGGCGGCGTGTTGCTCTCGCTGCAGTTCATCGACCTCGAACGCAACGCGCCGCTGCCGCCGCCGCTGCCTCAGCAACCGGCACCCGAGCCTTCGATCCCCGACGACGACCCCGTCGATCTGCTGCGATCCTCGATGACCGACGCGCTCCGCGTGCCGATCGGACTGCTCAAGCAAGTGCGAAACGCGCTCGCCGATCCGGCTCGACTGCCGTCGATTGCCACGCAGGCCAACGACTCGCTGCGCGGGCTCATCGCCCAGATGGGCGAGGTCGACCCGGCGCGCTCGCCGTTGTGGAAGCGGCGCTCGTTGCAGCGCCGGTTGGAGACCGTCCGGGTTCCGTACCGCGAGCTGCTCGACGCGAGTCGCGCGCTCGGAGGCAAGCTCAACACTGCGTTCGTCACCGCTGCGGCTGACGCCGCGGGCGCCTACCACCGCAAACTCGGCGCGCCGGTCGAATCGCTTCGCACGTCGATCGCCATCAGCACGCGCACCGAGGAGTCCGGCAGCAACGCGTTCTCGCTGGCGAAGTTGCTCGTGCCGACCGGCGACATGCCGATCACCGAGCGGTTCGCTGCGGTGCACGAAGCCCTCAGCCAGGCGCGCGAGGGTGCCAAGACCGCGTCGCTCGACACGCTCGCTTCGCTCTCGGCGAGCCTGCCGACCTCGGTGCTCACGCGAATCGCCCGCACGCAGAGCCAGTCCATCGACTTCGCGACGTCGAACGTGCGAAGCGGCGGCATCCCGCTGTTCATCGCCGGCGGGCTCATCACCGAGAACTACCCCGTCGGGCCGCTCGGGGGCGTGGCGTTCAACGCGACGTTGTTGTCGTACAACGGGTCGCTCGACATCGGCATCCACATCGACAGTGCGGCGGTCGAGCAACCCGAGCTGCTTCGCGACGAAATCGAGCGCTCGCTCAACAAGCTGATCGCCGCCGCTCCTGCACCGGCCGTGCCGGCTGCCGCGACTACTTCGCGGGCGAAGTGGTGGAAGCGGAAGCCGTCGTGGTGGAGTCGGCCTTCTCGCTGAGCAACTGACGAACGTCGAGCAACAAGTCGGCCACCTCGGTGGTGGTCACCAGCTGACGCTGACCGATTTCAGCGAGTGCTTTGTCGATGACCTCGATCGCCTCCGCGATGACGACGAGATCGTGTGAAGCGTTGCGCTGAATCGTCTCGGTCATCGGGTGGTCCTTCCTCTTCCTTGTTGCTGCGAGAGGCTACTCGCGGCTTTTCCCACTCTGTCGGATACGCACGTTCGTCGTAGCATCGTGCTGTGAAGTTTGACGGCGCAGTCACGGTGGTGACCGGCGCGGCCGGCGGCATCGGTTCGGCACTTGGTGAACGATTTCACGACGCCGGCGCGACGGTTGTCCTGAGCGATCGAGCGGGCACGAACGTGGAAGCACTCGCGGCCTCGCTCGATGCCAAACGGCCTGGCTCGGCGTTCGCAGTGGTCGCCGACGTGTCTCGAGAATCGGAGAACGAGCGATTGGTCACCGAGGCACGACGCCTGGCAGGACGCATCGACTTGTTCTTCGCCAACGCCGGAGTGGCGATGGGCACGGATCTCGGCGCGTCGGAGTCTGAGTGGAACGTCTCGTTCGACGTCAACGTGCACGCGCACCGCTGGGCCGCGAAGTATCTGATGCCCGAGTGGCTGGCCGCCGGCAAGGGTTACTTCGCTTCCACCGCCAGCGCCGCGGGAGTGCTCGCACAGATCGGCTCGGCACCGTATTCCGTCACCAAGCACGCCGCTGTCGCGTTCGCCGAGTGGCTTGCGATCACGTACGGCTCGCGCGGCATCTCCGTGAGCTGCCTGTGCCCGCAAGGCGTGAACACCGCGATGTTGCGCGGCGCCGACCGACCCAGTGGCGAGCCGACGGAGAGCAACGTCGTGCGCGCCGTGGGTGCCGTGCTCGAGCCGGCGGAGGTCGCCGACTTCGTGCACGACGCGCTCGTCGAAGAGCGGTTCTTCATCCTTCCGCACCCCGAAGTGGCCGAATACATGAAGGTGAAGGCCACCGAGCACGCACGGTGGATCGGCGGAATGCGCAAGCTGCAACGCCGCGTGTTCGGCGTCTAGACGCGCCAGCGCCG
>DAIPHP010000015.1:16374-23826 GCA_036771295.1 Ilumatobacteraceae bacterium | reverse complement strand
GGTCAGGCGGGCGGGATGAGCGCGCCGGAGAACACCTGCCACGCGAGCAGCGATTTGGCAACGAAGCTGAGCACGATGTACGTGCGCTCACCGACCAGATAGTCGGCAAACCTGCCCTTGGCTCGGTACTGCAGCCACTGCACGATCGCAAAGCAATTGAAGAAGATGAAGAGAGAAATCACGATGCCGTACACGAACCCGGGCACCGTGGTGTTCGGCGGCCCTTTCGGCGAGAACACGTTGATCAGCACCGCGACCCACGGCACGGCACCGGCGATGCAACCGAACCAGAACGGCAGCAATTGGCCGTCGCCGGGCGTGGTGTAGCGCTCCTGCAACCAACCGAAGAGAATCATGCTCACGTTCACGCCGAACACCGCGAGCAGCGCGACGTAGTCGGCGACGCCGTTGAGTTGCAGGATCAGCACGATCATGATCGACGACGACAGTGAATACTCCACCCAGCGGTACACGTTGATGTGCTTGGCGAGGCCCGCCGCATAGCGGGGGAACCCGACGGGGGAGGCGACCAAGAAGTGGAAGAACGCCGACAGCGCCATGAACGCGGCCACCATCCACGAGATGTTCAGGCTGAAGAGATCGACGGGATCGGAGAAGTTGCCGGTGCCGGGGGCTTCGGAGAGATACGTGGCGCGCACCGGTAGCGACACGTCGGTGGAGAGCGCGAGGATCGCGATCAGCGAGGCGAGGTGCAACAACCCCGCGAACACGTTGAGCTTGCGGAGGCGTTGAATGCGTGGGTCCATGACGCCACAGTACGTCAGGCGCCGGGGAACCGACTGCCGTGGCGCACCTCGGCAACCTGGAGCGAGTAGTCGCTGTAAAAGCGCTCGCGACCTTCGAGTTGAGCCGCCAGGTGCTCGGGGTGAGTTCGCCATGCGTCGTGGCTGGCGCGGTCGGCGAACGTGACGATGGTGACGCGCTCGCCGTCGTCGGCGCGAAACGACTTGTGATCGACGTAGCCGGGCATCTGTGTGGCGAGCTCGTTCATGCGACGTGCGACGACTGCATAGTCGGCGTCGACGCCCGGCTTCAGTCGGCTGCGAAACACGGTCACGATTTGCGTGGGCATGACGACACCGTACGGCATCCGCATGCGCCTCGAATCATCGGCGGGTTAGGGTCTTGCCGTGACGCACATCGACGATCAGGGTCGTCCTGAACCTCCTGTCGCGGCGAACGAAGTCGACACGTTGCTCGGCTACCTCGACTTCCAGCGGGCGACGCTGGAGTGGAAGACCCGTGGCCTCGGTGCCGACGGTCTGCGGCGCACGATCGCCTCGAGCAGCATGACGCTCGCCGGGTTGCTGAAGCACATGGCGTACGTCGAAGACCACTGGTTCAGCGGCATGCTGCACGACATGCCGCGCATGTCGCCGTGGGCCGAGGTCGACTGGGCCGCAACGCCGGATTGGGAGTGGGAGTCAGCGGCACTCGAGCCGCCCGATGCCGTGCGCGCGCAGTGGAGCGTCTCCGTCGAGCGCTCGCGGGCAGCGGTACACGACGCGTTGCAGCAAGCACGGGCCGCGAAGCATTCCGACCCGCTCGGCGTGCTCGCGAAGCGATCGTGGCCGAACGGTGAAAAGCCGTCGCTGCGATGGATTCTCGTGCACATGATCGAGGAGTATGCGAGGCACAACGGTCACGCAGACCTGCTGCGCGAAGCTGTCGACGGAGAGACAGGGGAATAAAGGGCGTCGACGAGACGGCGCGCCGAGTTTGGCGTGCCGGGTTGCGGGAACGGACCGAGTTTGGCGTGCGGCGCTATGCGAGCGGGCCGAGCTTGGCCAGCGCGCACATGAGCGAGTAGTAGTCCAGCCGCTGGGGTTCGGGTGCGTACTTGTTCAACGCGGTGAAGCCGTAGCCGAGTGCTTGCTCCATCCCCATGATCATCGTGGTCATCGAGTGCGGAAGCTGCGGAAACGCCGCGCGAAGAATGGCGTCGGAATTCTGGATCGCGCGACGCAGCTCTTCGCGCGTCGACTTGCGATACCGCGAGGCGATCACGCACTCGAGGCGGAAGTCGAGCCGCGCGCGGCGCGACGGCATCAACCCGAAGTACCAGCTGTCGGTGAAGCCGAAGTCAGCGCGTTGTCGGCCGAACGCGTCGGTCTTGGCGCGCGAGTTCTGCCCGTAGTCGAGCATCGACACTTCGCGGATCGCTTCGTCGAGCATGCTTTCTTTGTCGGGCCACAGTTGGTAGATCGCGCTCTGCGTGAGGCTGGCGCGACGCGCGATGCGGCTCACCGTGGCGCGCTGGAAGCCGACGTTGGCCACGACGCGCTTGGCACTGATGAGCAGCGCGTCGCGCACCGGGTTGCCCGTGTTGATGGGGTCGGGGGCGACGTCGCCGGATGTCGGCTCAAACGGCAGGCGCTCGACTCGGTTGGTGGCGGTGCGCAGCGCGCGCAACGATGACGGCCAGTCGAAGTTGGTCTCGGTCACGATCGCTCGCAAGGCGGTGCCGACGGCTGCCGAAGCACCGGCCATGACGATCGCGCCGGACAGCGGATCACAGTCGGCGGTGAGCCCTAGTTCGGCGAGGGTTTCTTGAATCGCCGGTGTGATCACTTCGCTCACGGTGGCGTTGCGCGACGCGACGACGCAGAACTCGGCCCCTAGACGCAGAAGGGGAGAGGGTCGTTCTACCGCTTGCTGCACGGGATGGCGCTCGTCGAGGCCACCCTGCACGTATCGCACGGTGTCACGCACGTGGTTGAGGAACGGCTCGCCGACCCGCTGCTGCCACATACCGACGAGCATCTCGTCGGCGTTCTCGAAACGGCTGTACAGCGCACCCGTGGTGAGGTTGGCGGCCTTGGCCACTCGCGCCGATCGCAAATCGTCGAGCCCGTGACGGTCGGTTTCGGCCACCATCGCGTCGAGCAACTTCTCGGCGTTGCGCAGCTGTGTTTCCGTTCGCCGACGTGAGGGGAACGATGCCGGTCTCGGCGCCGCGGTGTCGGCTTCTCGACGTGGGGGCGTCATGGTGCTACTCAAGCGTGCCGTACGAACCGGCGGTTCCGCTACTTGCGCTCGTTTGGGCGACAATCTCGTCGGTTGCGGCACGCAGATCGGCGATGAACCGTTGGTGCGTGCCCGCATGAACGGCGTTGACCGTGAGGTGCAACGACGGCGGGGGAGCCTGGCGGTCGACGTACCACCCGCGTGCAGAAAGCGCGTCGCCGAGCGCGAACACGTCGAGCTGTGGTCGGCCGGTGCTCGCGTCGAGTGCCGCCCCGAACGACAACAGGGTCGTGTCGGGTGAGGCGCGCAACTCCAGCCGGGGATCATCGTTGATTGCAGCTGCAATTGCGAGCGTGGTGTCGCGCGCGCTGCGCGTGAGCGCGAGATACCCGTCGTCACCCAAATGGTGCAGCACGGCCCATGCCGCGGCGATGGGGCCGCCCGACTTGGTGCCGAGCATGCCCGACGATCCGTACATGCCGCCCAGCCAGTTGTCGGTGACGAAACCTTGGAACGAGCGCAGTCGAGCGTCGCGGTACATCACCACCGATGCACCTTTGGCTGCGTAGCCGAACTTGTGCAGATCGACGCTCATCGAAGTGACTCCGTCGACTGCGAAGTTCCACTGCGGCAGTTCGACGCCGAGTCTGGCGAGGTAGGGAAGCGTGACACCGCCCATGCACGCGTCGACGTGGCAGTTCGCGCCGTGCGCTGCGGCCACATCGGCGACTTCGGCGACAGGGTCGACCACGCCCTGCGGATACTGCGGGGCAGAGGCAACGAACATGATCGTGTCGTCGTCAGCCGCAGCACCCATCGCGTGGGCGTCGGCGCGCCAGTCGCCACGAACTGCGACCCGCCGCATTTCGACGTCAAAGTAGGCGCCAGCCTTCTCGAATGCAGCGTGGGCCGACGTCGGCAGCACCACGTTGGGCCGGGTGACTGTGCGTGGCCGCCTGGCTGCGTCGGCGGCAGAGCCCCGAGTTTCGTCGTGACGAAATTGGTCGCCGGGCGCCTGACGGAACTGGTCGCGGGCAGCCTTCACCGCCATGAGGATGCTCTCGGTGCCGCCGCTGGTGAAGAAGCCGCGGGCGCTTGCCGGAGCATGCAGCCAGCCGGCGACGATCGCCAGCACGTCGGCCTGCATGGTGCGCAACGACGGGAATGCGTCGACGTTGAGGGCGTTCTCGCCGGAGAACCGTCGGTAGGCCTCGGTGGCGAGCTCGTGGGCCTCTGGGCTGGCGTAATAGGCGAGCGAGAACACCCGGCCGTCCTTCCAGCGCACGTCGCGGTCGCGCAGCGCCTCGAGGCGGCTCAGGGTCTCTTGCGGGCTCCAGCCGTGTTGCGGCAAGCCTGATGTGCCGCCGGCGCCCGGTAGGTGCTGCTGACCTGCGGGCGGGCGAGGGGCAACGCCCGACGAGTCATTTCGGGCTGTGTTCATTGGTCTCTCTCAACTTTACATAACTATGATTATGGGCGGTGACTGGGACGAAGGGGTTCGGCCACGACCGGCTTGGCGGCTTCCAGCAGCCATTTCAGGGCTGCCCTGTAGTCGCGTGTCGTCGGATCGATGCTCGGGTCGAGATCTTTCTCGACGTCGTCGATGGCGCACTTCAAGACGAAGATCTGGTCGCGTAACGCGTTCAGCTCGCCGCGGGTCATCACCAGCTCGTTCTCGGAGAGCTTCAGTTCGCTGGCTCGTTGCCTGGCCACCCAGTCCCATTGTCGACAGGCTTGCGAGCAAAACCGGCGCGGTCTGCCTACCCCGTCGCGTTGTGGCAAGGGCGTGCGGCACCATTCGCACCGCGGTCGCTCTCTGCCTGATTTCGTCATGACGAAACCCCCGCCACGAATCTTAGGATGAACGCCATGGCGCGCGCATCTTCGATGCCTGCAGCCCCGTCGCGGATGCTTGCATCCGACAATGCCGCTGGTGCTCATCCCCTGGTGATGGAGTCGTTGGTTCGTGCCAACGCCGGTCATGCGCTCGCCTACGGCGACGACGAGTACACGCGACGTGCCGAGACGGCGTTCAACGAACTGTTCGATCGCGACGTGCGGACGTTGTTCGTGTACGGCGGCACGGGTGCCAACGTGCTCGCCCTTGCTTCGGTCTTGCAGCAAGCAGAGAGCGTCGTGTGCACCAACTGGTCGCACATCCACGTGGATGAGACCGGTGCGCCTGAGCGCGTGCTCGGAGCGAAGCTGCTCGATCTTCCCTGCGCCGACGCAAAGCTGACGCCCGACCAGGTGCGTGCCGCTGCCGCAGCGCGCGGGAACCCCCATCACGCCCAACCTGGCGTCGTGTCGCTGACGCAGGCCACCGAGCTCGGCACCCTGTACACCGCCGCCGAAGTTCGCGCGATCTGCGACGTGGCGCACGAGCACGGCATGCTCGTGCACATGGACGGCGCGCGTATCGGCAACGCCACCGCGGCACTCGGTGGCACGCGCGAAGCGCTGCGATCGTTCACCGTTGATGCAGGAGTCGACGTGCTGTCGTTCGGCGGCACCAAGGCAGGCGTGGTGTTCGGCGAGGCCGTGGTGTGGTTCGACCCGCGCCGCGCTTTGCGAGCCGAGTACCTGCGCAAGAACGTGACGCAATTGCACTCCAAGATGCGCTACATCTCCGCCCAGTACGAGGCACTGCTCGCCGACGATCTGTTCATCGATCTCGGTCGGGCCGCCAACGGTGCTGCCCGGGCCCTCTTTGAGGCCACCAGACACCACGCCTCGCTCGGGCTCACCACTCCCCCCGCGGCGAACAGCCTCTTCCCCACGTTGCGCGATCCCGCCAAGAGCCGTCTGCAGGAGTGGTCGTTCTTTTGGGATTGGGACGTCGCCGCCCACCAAGTGCGCTGGATGACGGCCTGGGACGTCACGGCCGACGATGTGGCGGCCTTTGCGGCCGGCGTCGACGCGGCACTCGCCGGGGCCTAGTTCGGGGCTCGGTCTGCCGGCTCCTCGTTCTAATTGACTGGTCGGTTAGTTCTGGTCTACGCTCCTGGTTGCGGCGGGTTGCGACTCTCCGCAAGGAGCAGCAATGACCACGCTCGATTTCAAGTTCCGGATAGAGACCGACGACGAATGGATGGAGCACGGCGCATGCCGCGGGCTCTCCGAGATCTTCTTTGCTCCCCTCGCGGAGCGTCCGCAAACGCGTCTGCGCCGCGAAGAGAAGGCTCGTAAGGTGTGCATGGAATGTCCGGTCCTGCAGACATGCCGCGACTTTGCCCGCCAGCACCGCGAGTACGGCTTTTGGGGTGGCGAGAGCGAAGAGCAGCGCCACAGCGCCGGCTATCGCCTGATCGCCCCCGTCGGCATTCGCGCGTAGCCGGCCTCATCACCGCGCCGAGCATCGGCAGCGTTCGCCGATGACCACGCTCATCAACCCGCTGCTCGGTGACGCCGAGCGCGTCGTGCGCGACGCCTGGCGCGACTACGCCGTCGCCTCCGGCGACCAACGAACCGTCGCCGCCACGCACGAAGTGAGCGCCCACGTGTCGACCAACCGGGTGTTCCAGGTGCGTTTCGACGACGACTCCACCCTGGTGGCCAAAGTGTCGTCGTACGGCTCGTATTTCTTGTTCGCCGAAGACCACGACCGACTCGCCCGCTGCACGTCGCTCTTGCGCCACGGTCGCTGGGCCGGGTTCTTGGCCGACGTGCTCGTCGTCGACAAGCGCCCGTACACCTGGTACGACGGTCGCTGCTGGTGCGCGTTCTACACCGAGGTGAAACGAGCCGAGTCGCTGCCCCGCGTGCTGACGACCTCCGACGTCTCGGCGCTCGCCCGCGAAATCGCGCGCTTCCACCACGCTTGCACGGAGATCGCGCCCGCGTTGCCGCCCGTGTCGAACTCGGTGAAAGGCGACGCGATCCACCTGCTCGACCAGCTGACGAACCCGTTCGCGCCGCGCAACTTCGACCTACCGCCCGAAGACATCGGCGTGCTGGCGCGCTTCACCCACGAGCTCTTGCTGCGGCTCGAAGCCGTGCACTACGACGAGTGGACGAAGATCCCGATTCTCGTCGACTGGAACCTCGGCAACTTCAGCGTCACTCGCGAAGACGGCGAGGTGCGGCTCTTCTCGCGGTGGGACTACGACTGGTTCCGCGTCGAGTCGCGCCTGCTCGACTTCTATTTCTTGTCGAGAGTGTCGTCGAGCACCGGCGACCGAACGTCGTTCACCTACTCGCCGCACACGCTGACCGAACCGCGCTTCGTGGAATTCGTGCGGGCCTACCACGAGGTGAATCCGCTTTCGCGCCGCGACATCGAATTCCTGCCGTACGCGTACCGCATATTCATTCTCAACTACGTCATCCGTGAGGGCGCACGATTCTTCCGTGATGACCTCTGCGCGCAGTTTCGCCGCGATGCCGCCCACGGCTACCTGGAGTCGTCGACCCGCCTCAACTTGAAGCCGCTGCTCGAAGTAGTCGGCGACTAGTCGAGTCGTC
>DAIPHP010000015.1:14435-16274 GCA_036771295.1 Ilumatobacteraceae bacterium | reverse complement strand
CGGCGACTAGTCGAGTCGTCGCAAGTCGCGCTTGAATCGCGCGGTGCGCTGCACGTAATTCTTGGCGCCGTACGCGATGTCTTGCGCCCGCGCACGACCCTCTTTGATCACCGCGGGGCTGCCCACGGCGAGGGCCCCGGCCGGCACCAGCGTGTCGTTCAGTACCACCGAATTGGCCCCGACGATCGCGCCGGTGCACACGCGGGCGCGGTGCAGCACGATGGCCCCCGAGCTCACCTGCGAACCGTTCTCGAGGATGCATGCCTCGAGGTGTGCGAGGTGTCCGACA
This sequence comes from Ilumatobacteraceae bacterium, assembly GCA_036771295.1. Classification (GTDB taxonomy): domain Bacteria; phylum Actinomycetota; class Acidimicrobiia; order Acidimicrobiales; family Ilumatobacteraceae; genus F1-60-MAGs027. The sequence goes on along the minus strand of DAIPHP010000015.1, from coordinate 15,985 downwards.
AGGCAGTCGTCGCCGACTGTGGTCGGCCATTCCAGCGTGGTGTGCACGACGGTGCCGTCTTGAATGCTGGTGCGTGCGCCGACGTGAATCTCGCCGTCGTCGCCGCGCAGCACCGCGGTGGGCCACACGCTCGAGTTCGGGCCAATGAACACCGACCCGATGATCACCGCGTCGGGGTGCACGTACGCGGTCGCGTCGATGCTCGGCGTCTGTGATCCGAGCGCATAGATGGGCACGAAATAGTTCTACTAGCGTGGGTCACCCATGGCGCGTCGCATTGACATTGAGGTCACCAGCACGCGCCCCGACGGCACCTTCACCTGGCGTCAGGCCGGTGCCAAGGCCCCGAAGGGTTCGGGTGCAGCCGGTCTGTTGCCCGACGGCAGCAAGGTCGGCGACGTGCTGCGCGCCGACATCGAACTCGACATGGACGGCGCGGTCGTCACCGCCATCGCACCGGTCACCAAGCGCGAACGCAACGTCACGCTGCTCACCATCACCGGCTCGGGTGCCGACTTCAAACCCGTCACGGAGATCTCCACCAACAAGCGCAACCGTCCGCCGCGCGACAAAGCCGGTCGCGGCGGCAAGGGTGGGCGTGGCGACCGTCGCGAGCGACGCGAGGGTGACGCCCGCAGTGGCGGCCCGGCTGCACCTCGACGCGAGTTCACGCCTCCCCCGCCCGAGCTGCCCAAGCGTCCGCGCGCGGCTCGCCTGCGCCCGGGCAACACGCATCGCACAGCCGTGCTCGAGGCGTTGAAGCCCGAAGAGCGCGTGTTGGCCGAGAAGGCGCTCGAAGGCGGCATCGGTGCCGTGCGCAAAGCCGTGAACGACCAGAACAAGCAGCTGAAGAAAGACGGCAAGCCCGAGATCAACGCCAACGCGCTGGTCGACCTCGTCGTCGAGATGCTGCCCCGCCTGCGCGTCGCCGAGTGGCGCGACAACGTGGATGCCGTCGAGAAGATCATCGACACCGTCGACTTGCGCGACCTGCGCGCGATCGTCGCGAAGTCGAACGACCCGACGCTGCTCAAGGATTCTTCGCTCAACGAGAAGCGCGACTGGCTGCGCGCAGCGCTGGAACGTCGCCAGGGCGAAGAGATGCAGCACTGGGCCGAAGACCTCCGCGCCGCGGTGGAAGTCGGTCGCGTCGTCGCCGCGCTCAAGTTGGCCGCGCAGCCGCCCAAGGCCGGCACGTTGGTGCCCGCCGACCTGCGCCCGCGACTCGTCGCGCTCACGCTCGAGCAGTTGTCGCCGTTGTCGTCCAGCGAGCGCTGGGTGATCGTGCTCGAGGCACTCGCCTTCGCCCCGATTCACAACGAAGTGGTGCCCGCGGCCCTGCCGGCGAAAGTGTCGCCAGAGCTCACCGCGACGGTCACCCGACTCGCCCCTGCGATCCCCCGTATCGCCGCGCTCTTCGGCGTGGCGGTCGACCCCAAGGCGCGCATGCCGCGCCCGTTGCGCAACGAGTGGCGCGACAAGAAGGGCAAGAAGAACGAAAAGAAGGCCGGCAACGGCGCGCCTGCGAACGGCGCCCGCGGCAACGCCAA
>DAIPHP010000015.1:0-14335 GCA_036771295.1 Ilumatobacteraceae bacterium | reverse complement strand
ACGAAAAGAAGGCCGGCAACGGCGCGCCTGCGAACGGCGCCCGCGGCAACGCCAAGGGCAAAGGTGCGCCGCGCACCGATGCCGTTGCGCCGAGCAACGACGCCGCTGCGCCGGCCGACTCAGCTGACGCCCCCGCCACCGCCGACAACTAGGCTTCCGCGCATGTCTGATGCGCAAATCGTCACGTACGAAGTCAGCGGCAAAGTCGCCGTCATCACCCTCAACCGCCCGGATGCGCGAAACGCCGTCAACGGCGACGTCGCCGCCGGTGTCGAAGCCGCCATCGACAAGATGGAAGCCGACGACAACGTCTGGGTCGGCATCCTCAAGGCCAACACCACTGGTCAAGAGCGGCCTGTCTTCTGTGCCGGCGCCGACCTGAAGGCCATCAACTCAGGCAAAGCCGCCGACCTCAACACCAAGCGCGGCGGTTTCGCCGGCTTCGTCTATCGCGAACGCAAGAAGCCCGTGATCGTCGCCGTCGACGGCCTGGCCACCGCGGGTGGATGCGAGATCGTGCTCGCCGCCGACATGGTGGTGGCGACCACACGGTCGGCCTTCGGTCTCGCCGAAGCGAAGCGCAACCTCATCGCCGGCGCCGGCGGTCTCTTCCGGCTGCCGCGCATCCTGGGTCGCAACGTCGCGATGGAAGTCATCCTCACCGGCGAGCCGATTCCCGCGCAGCGCGCGTTCGAACTTGGTCTCGTCAACCGACTCGCTGAGCCGGGCAAGGCCGACGAAGCCGCGATGGCGCTCGCCGCGCAAGTGTGCGCATGCGCGCCGATTGCCGTGTGGGAGAGCCGCAAGGTCGTGCTCGCTGCGCACACCAACGACGACGAGACGCTCATCAAGATGACCAACGAAGGTTTCGCTCGTGTGCTGCAGAGTGAAGACACCAAAGAAGGCCTGACGGCGTTCATCGAGAAGCGCCCGCCGAACTGGAAGGGCCGCTAACACCGACCGTCGCGGCGCACGAACGCGCGCCGCGTTTGCCGTTGCAGGGTCGGCGGCGAGTCCGGCGCTACAAGGCGCTCGTCGCCACGATCAAGCGTGCCGTCAAGCCGTTGCGCTCGTACAAGTTCTTCGTGTCGCGGTCGCCGGGCAACGCCATGGCGTCGATGCGGGTGCACCCGCGTTCGCGGGCCTGGGCGCGGGCAGCGGCGATCAACGCGTCTCCCACGCCTACTCTCCGCGCACGGGCGGTGACGAACACGCGCACGATCGAGGCGACGAGCCCCTCACCCACCCGCGTGGTGCGAACGGTGGCGAAGCCGACGACCACTCCGTCGACGTCCGCGACGAGGCTGAAGCCGCTCGCGTCGCCAGCCAGGAAGCCAACCGGTTGCTCGGCGAAGAACGCGTCGGCACCACGGGCGCCGGCGGTTTCCTGCCGCGCCTCGGTGTCGAGTCGCTCGCACTCCTGCGCATCGGCGAACGATGCGAGGCGAACGACCGGTGTCACTGTCGGCGTCCGCCGAAACGTTTTCCCACTTCGCGCGAGCCGAGGCGCACGGCCATCTCCCCCAGCGTGCGCAACTGGGCGAGCCGCTGGGCGACGGTGGTGTCGCGGTTGACGTGGATGTCGCCGATGTTCTGCAGCAGTTGCTGCGTGATCACGATCGGCACGCCGACCAGCGCCTCGGCGATCGCTTTCGCGGAGGCGAGTCGCTCGTCGACCGAGGGCGGCACCGTTGGCATCGCGCGAGTTACTTCGACGGGAACAGCGGGCAAAGGTCGTGGTCGACCGGGCATTTCGGTGCCGACTTGCGCACCAACAAGAAGCACTGTTGGCAGTGTTCTTCGTCGGGTCGGCGCGGTTGCAGCAGCGGTGTGCCGTCGGTGACGTCGTCGCTGTCGAGCACCTCGACTTCGTCTTCGGGCGGCAGGTCTTCTCCGCTGCGGAGCTTCTCTTGCAGGATCGTCGCCAGGTCGGCTTCTTCGTCGTCGGCCGACGCGAACTCGTTCTCGTCTTCTTCGGTCTTGCGCTTGCGGACCGGCTTTTCTTCGTCGTCGTCGAGGTTCAACCGCTCTTCGTCGGTGGCGGCGGGCTCTTCGGCGGCCGCGGGTTCTGCGTCATCGCCGAGTGCTTCGCCGCCGAGCGTGTCGTCGGCTTCGTCAGCTTCGGCGGTGGTCTCTTCGTCGAGATCGTCAGGGTCGACGTCGAGGTTCGCAAGGTCGTCAGCGTCGACGCCCTCGATCTCGGGTTCGTCGATGTTTTCTGGGGTCTCGTTTTCGTCGCTCATTATCGGGCGCGAACCTTAGCCGATTTCGGCAACAAGCGGGCGAATTGGCTCGACACCACCCCAGGTGGGGGTACGGGCCTGTCCAAAGGGTCCGCCCGGCGTTGTCTGGCGAGCTTGGCGCGGTGGCGAGGTTTGACGCCCCGGCTCAACGGCTCTGGGAGCCACGCTTCTGCTCGATACGACGCTCCGACTCGAGACGCTCGAGCAACGGGGCCTCGGTGGTCAGGTGGGTCATGGCGTCGGCCACCGCACGGTGCCCTGCTTGGTTCGCGATCAGGCGGTGCATCTCCAACACCACGCGTCGGTAGGCGGGGTGGCCCTGCGGTGCGGAGCGCAGCTCGAGCATGTGCATGGCCTCACGAGCGTTGAACTGCATCACGTAGCGCATGCGGTGGGCCATGGCGACGGCGTACGCCGCCTGCTCGGGATAGTCGGGTCGCAACAGCTCGTACAGGGCACCCGAGCGCTCCATCGCGGCGTCGAACACCTCTGCCCCGCCGGCCTCGTCGACCAGTTCGGGTCGGGCATAGCCGAGATGCGGCGTCAGCTGCTGCCATTCGATGGTGAGCAGTCGGTGACGCTGCAGGTCGCGGAACGCGCCGTAGTCGCCGAGCACGTCGAAGCGGTACGAGAGACGCTCGAACGCGCGACCGGGTTTGTGGCGACGGTTGGTTCGCTCGCCCACGTACGCGCTGATCAACGCGACGCGCTGCACGTGGCTGAGCGAGCGCACGCGCTCGAGCAGCTGAGTTTCGGGCAGGTGCGACGACGAGTAACAGATCGCGGCGAGCAACTTGTCTTCGCCGTCCGGGTCGAAGTCGACGAGCGTCACCTCGGGGGCTTGCTGCGGCTCGACGATGCCGAAGTACTCGTCGACGAGATCGGCGGTGTTCGACGCGTTGTCGGCGAGGTACTGGCTCCACTTGTCGCCGCGCTCGGGCATGTCGACGCGCCGCAAGAACGTGGGGATCACCTTGCGCAGCTCGCCGAGCATCATGTCGGCGTACGCGCGCGCCTCCGGCAGCGGGTGCGCCCGCATGCGCAGCAACAGCGCCTCGTAACCCTGGCCGGTGCCGTAGATGCCCACGTTGGAGAGCGACGCGGCGGGCAGCACGCCGCGCACGGCGTCGAGCGCCTTGGCTCGCGTGGCCTGGCGGTAGATGAAATCAGAGTCGTTCGGACCGCGCGGCACGGTGGCGCGCACGTGCGTGGTGACCTGCTCGACCAGCTCGCTGTAGGTGTCGAACATACGGTCCATGTCGCCGACGTAACGCGTGCCGAGCGGTCCGCTGCACACTTCGGGGTCGCGGTAGTAGCGGTAACGCCCGCCGAGCCGCGCGTCGTAGGAGATGTACCTGGTGCTCTGCTCGAGGTACGACATGAGCCGGCCCCACTCGAGGATCTTGGTCAACAAGTTGGATGCCTGTTCGCACGCGAGGTGCACGCCGCCCAACTGTGCGACCGAGTCGTCGCCGTACTCCACGAAGATGCGCTCGTAGAGTTCCTCGGCGCGCGAGACGCCGATAGTCGCGTCGACGGTCTCGTCGCCCTTCAAGTCGAGGTCGCTCACGAACTCGTCCAAGAACAGTCGTCGCAGGCTCTTGGCCGTCCGGCTGTAGCGCGCAAAGAGCGCACCCTTCACGACTTCAGGAAGATTGACGAGCGCGAAGACCGGCAGGTCGAGATTGGTGAAGTACCGCCGCAGTACCGCCGACTCTTCGGGCGTGAACTGCTCCGGAACGTACACCGACACGAGTGCCGATACTACGAAACGACCGGTGGGTTTTAGAGCACCCCTTCAGGCACGGTGCCGTCGCCGAAGGCGTCTTTCACGCTGCGCTGCAGTTCGGCGTTGGCCCACAGGTCGATCACGGTCATCGCCATGATCTTCGCGCCGTCGAGCACCGCCTTGTCGGCGTCTTTCGACTTCGTGTAGTCGGCGAACTGCGGCGAATGCAGCGACACTCCGCGCGGTGCCACCGCGAGCATCGGGTGGATGGTCGGGGCGAGGTAGCTCACGTTGCCCATGTCGGTGGAGCCGCCGCCAGTACCCGGCAGGTACGCCGAGGTGAGCGGCCGACCGATCGCCGTCGAGTTGGCGGCGTACGCGTCGAGCAGCGGGATGTTGTCGACGATGTCGGCATATGCGTGGGTGTCCCACATCATCTCGACGCGGCAGTCGGTTGCGGCGGCGCTCGCCTCGAGGCACGCCGTCACGCGCTTCTTCAACGGCTGCAGCGTCTCGATGGTGTCGCTGCGCACGTACCAGTCCATCTCGGTCTCGCGCGGCACGATGTTGGGCTTCTCCCCTGCCTTGGTGAAGATGCCGTGCACACGCTCGGTAGGGCGAATGTGCTGACGAAGCGCGGCGACGTTCATGTAGCCGAGTACCGCCGCGTCGAGCGCGTTGCGGCCGAGGTGCGGCGACACCGCGGCATGCGCCGCTTGGCCGTAGTACTTCACGATCGCTTGCTGAATCGCGATGGCGTTCATTCGCGCAAGATCGCGGTCGGCGGGGTGCACCATCATCGCCGCGTCGACACCCTTGAACGCACCCTCGCGCGCCATCTCCACCTTGCCGCCGCCGCCTTCTTCGGCGGGCGTGCCCATCAGCGTGAGTCGACCGCCGGCGTCGGCAGCCAGACCGGCGAGCGCCAGCCCGGCACCCAAGCCTGCGGCGGCGATGATGTTGTGGCCGCAGGCGTGGCCGATGCCCGGCAGTGCGTCGTACTCGCACAGCACCGCGACGTTGAGACCCTTCGAGCCGACCTTGGTCTCGAACGCGGTGTCGATGCCGTAGGCGCCGCGCGTGACGCCGTAGCCGGCGTCGTCGATCATCTTGGTGAGCAGGTCGTGGGCGAATCGCTCTTCGTAATTGAGCTCAGGGTGGGCGTGGATGTCGTGACTGGCAGAGATGAGGTCGGCGGCCCGCGCATCGATGTCCGCGCATGCACGTGATTTCAATTCGGCTATTTGCTTGCTGTCGAGCGCCATGCGCAAAGGCTACCCAACGAAGCGCGTGCAGTCGCCTACGCAGACGTCGGTTGCGCGGACATCGATGACGCCTGGTTCGTGGCGACGCACAAGATGAACGCGTCGGGCTGCACCGTCACGCGCACGGTTCGCGCTTGCCCGTACCGGCGGCCGTCCATCACCACCGTGCGACGTCGGCCGACGGGGACGTCGTCGATCGAGGGTTCTGCCCCGCTGGCTGTCCACGTGTATGACGTGTCGCGATGCATGCGCAACGCGGGGTGCGGCAAGTGGTCGCCCGCTCTCATCTTTCGCCTGATCGCGAGCAACTGGCGAAGCGACACGTCACTCGCGAACTCCAGGGCGTCGACCACGCCGTCGTTCGGGTGCGCTCGCGGTGCGACGTTGAGGCGACCCACGAACCCGCCCGTCGTTATCCACGCGCGAGGTCGCATCATCGCGCCGATCATCACGCTGCCGACCACCGTGACCGGCTCGGCGTCGTCGAGTCGCACGTGCAGCACGTCGCAGGGCAACTGCAACGACGGGCGACCAGGGACCGGCATGTCCGGTGTGCCGAGGGCGCGCAACAGGTCGCCAGACTGCAGTGCGACGTGCCTCGCGCCGCGGGCCACCGCGCGTGCGAGCGCTGCCTCGTCGGGTGCGACGACGAGATCGAACGGAGTCATCGCCACGCTGCCCCACGCGGCACCCTTCTCGATGGTCACGCCCGCACCTCGTACTGGTCGAGGGTGATGTTCCCTGGCGTCATGCCGCGCCGCCGATGGGCATCGTGCTTGCGCTCAGCACCACGCCGCGCAACACCCGTGAGACTGCGGTGTCCGCCACGCTTCGCGTGAGTTCGTCCGGCGCATGTTGTGCCACTTGGCGCAGCAAGTCGATGAGTTGCTTCATGGTGCGCACGAAGTCGCCCGGGGTCGTGTCGTCGTCGAGCAGCTCCGACAGCTCGGCGCCGCCCGCCCACTTCACGACGGTGTCGACGTAGCCCGCGTCGGGCTGCCGGTGCGGGGTGAGACCCGCTGCCGCCTCTTCGCGTTGCAGTCGCACGCTGAGTTGTTGTATCTGGCGAAACCTCGAGCGCAACTGGGTGGAAGAAAACGTCGGTTCCGGCGCGGGCTCGGGGCTGCGGTACTCGTACACGAACGTCGAGCACAGCGCGGCGAGGGAGGTCGGGTCGAGGCCGTCCAGCAGTTTCGTGGCGATGGTCTCCGCGACGAGAAGATCGGACTCGTGGAACACCCGAGACAACAACCGCCCGCGATCGGTGAGTTGCCAGTCGGCCACATATCCCCAGCGTTCGAGCAGCGTGATGACGTCGTCGAATCGCTGGCTCACGACTTCGGCCGCCTTGTCGACGCGCGCCTCGAGTTGGGCGATTTCCTTGTCGATGCGGTCGGCCGACTTCGCGGCGTTGAGCTTGAACTTGAGGTCGGGGTCCTGCGCGCACGGGTGCGCGGCACGAGCGGCGGCCGGCGGAGTCGACGGTTTGTCGATCTTGAGGCGCACCAGTCGGTGCGCCAGCTCGCGCAGCGTGCGCGGATCGCTCTGGTCGACGATCTGGCCCCTGTGGCCCGTCACCGCCGTGCCGTCGATGGGTAGCCGGGTCGCGGTGCGCACCGAGCGCACGAGTTCGTCGGCGGTCAGCGCGCGCAGCGAGCGATTCCCAAAGAGCACTTTGACCTTCACCCCCTTGGCGCGCACGGAGGTGCTCAGCACCAGTCCGAGGTTGTCGTCGAACCACGCGACGTCTCCGGCGCGCAAGGCCATGAGGCTCATCTCGATCTCCGTGCGGTCGCGCTCGCCGGGGTCTTTCACGAAGAGGCGGCGGTACTCGTCGATGTCGCCGAACTCGCTCTTGGCTTGCGCGCGCAGGCGGTCGCGCTCTTTCTGGCGCTTGGTGATGCGGGCCTGCACCTCCACCACTCCCTTGCTGGCCTGGTACTGCGCAAGCGACAGATTGAGAAGGTGTCTCGTCTCTTCTGGTGAATGCGTGCGCACCAGGTTGACCGCCATGTTGTACGTCGTGCGAAACGCCGAGCCCAACCTGAACGTGCGGCTGTTGGCGACTGCCGCCACCTGCTCGAACGACACGTACGGGTTCCACACCACGATGGCGTGACCCACGGTGTCGATGCCTCGGCGTCCGGCGCGACCGGTCAGCTGCGTGTACTCGCTCGCCTTGAGGGTCTGGTGGTGCTCCCCCGTGAACTTGCTCATCTTGTCGATCACCACGGCGCGGGCCGGCATGTTGATGCCCACCGCGAGCGTCTCGGTGGCGAACACGACCTTCACCAACCCGCGCACGAACAGTGCTTCGACGATTTCCTTGAACGTCGGCACCATGCCGGCGTGGTGCGCGGCGATGCCCGACTCGACCTGGGCGGCGAACATCGTGAAACCCAATGCGGCAAGGTCGTCGTCGGAGAGACCCTCGACGCGGCTGTCGACGATGTCACGGATCTCCTCTCGCTCGGCCTCGGTCGTCAGTCGGATGCCGGCCTTGTGGCAGGCCTTGGCTGACTCGTCGCACTGGTTGCGACTGAAGATGAAGTAGATGGCCGGGAGCAGGTCGTTGTCCCGCAGCACGTCGACGATGTCGAGCCGCGACGGCGGGAACATGCGCGAACGGCCCCGCTTGCCGCCGCGCCTGCGCAACGCATCGTGCTCGCCGGATTCGATACGCAGCACCTTCGGGTTCGCCGCGCCGTTCACCAGCGTTTCAACGAGCATGATCTCGTCGTTCGCCTTGTCGCCGTACGCGTACATGTTGTGCAGCTCCACGGGCCGGCGGCCTTCCACTACCGCGCGGGTCGGGCCGCGCACGGTGGTGAGCCAGTCGGCGATCTCGTCGGCGTTCGACACCGTGGCAGACAGCGCGACGAGGCGAACTTCGGGCTCGAGATGGATGATGACTTCCTCCCAGACCGGGCCGCGGTATTCGTCTTGCAAGAAGTGCACTTCATCGAGCACCACGACACCAAGGTCGTCGAGCGCGGCGGAACGCGCGTAGATCATGTTGCGCAGCACTTCGGTGGTCATCACGAGCAGCGGAGCGTCGACGTTGATCGCGTTGTCGCCGGTCAGGAGGCCGACTCGGTCGTTGCCGTAATACGCACAGAGGTCGTGATATTTCTGGTTGGAGAGCGCCTTGATCGGTGCGGTGTAGAAGCCGCGCTTCTCCGCTTCGATCGCCATCTCCAGCCCGTACTCGGCGATGACGGTTTTGCCCGAGCCGGTCGGCGCGGCGACGAGCACCGACTCGCCTGCGTCGAGCGCGTCGAAGGCCTGCACTTGGAACGGGTCGGGTGCAAAGCCGTAGCGCTCGAGACGCCTGCGGCGCGCTGCGTCGCTCACTTACTCGGCCGTCTTGCGGCGACGCCAGAGCACCAACGCTCCGATGCCGACGGCGACGAGATACAACACGGTGAGTGGCACGCCGAGCGCCATCAGCGTGATCGGGTCGCCGCTCGGGGTGATCACTGCTGCGAGCACGAAGATGATGACGATTGCGTAGCGCCACTGCGTGATGAGCGTGCGCGGGGTGACGACCTCCACCAGTTGCAGGAACACCAGCAGCACCGGGGACAAGAAGCCGACACCGAACGACAGCATCATCAGCACCACCAAGTTGACGTACTTGATGATCTGGAAGTTCTGCGTCACGTCGGCGCCCGACCATCCGATCAAGAACTCGAGGGCCTTGTCGAGCGTCCAGTACGCGAGGAAGGAACCGACGCCGAACAGCACCAGCGACGAGGCGACGAAGAAGTACGAGTAGCGCTTCTCGCGGGTGGTGAGGGCGGGCACGATGAAGCGCCAGATGTTCCACAGCACCACCGGCAACGCGATCACGACGCCGCCCCACGCGGCGATGCGCATGCGGGCCGAGAAACCGTCGATCGGGCCGAGCGCGTAGAGCGACCCGTCGCAGTTGAGGCTCTTCTTCGTGGCGCAAAGGTCGCGGTACGGCGAGACGAGAAAGTCGAGCACGGGCTCGTAGGCGATGAGCAACGCCACCGCCCCGACGGCGATGGCAAACAGTGAGATGACGAGGCGATTGCGCAGCTCCGCCAGGTGCTGCATGATCGTCATGTCGTTGGCTTGCCGCCGCGAGCGGGCCATCTCAGTCACCCGTGGCGGCGTCGGAAGGGTCGTTCGTCGGCGCGGTGTCGGGTGCGACCGGGGCGTTCGTCGGCGCGGTGTCGTTACGCGGGGTCTCGGTCGGGCTCGGGGTCGCATCAGGGGCCGTCGTCGACGCGCCCGAGGCGGCGGCGAATGCGGCTGCGGCGTTGGCAGCCGGCTTGCGTTCGAGGTGCGGCATCTTGCCGGCGAACACGTCATTCACGTCCTTGGACGCCTTCTTCAGTTCGCTGGCCGGTTCTTCGACGAGACTCTTCACTTGGCGCATCGGTTCGTCCATCACCTTTTGCACCTCGCGTTGCACGTTGCTGGAGATGCTTCGGATCTCGCGGTAGATCTTGCCGGCTCTGCGCATCGCCCCCGGCAGTTTCTCGGGCCCCAAGACGATCAGGCCGAGCACGGCGATGAACACGAGTTCCGTGCCCGACAGGTTGAACACGAGAGCAAGCCTACGAGAGCCCGGCCTCGCGGTCGTTGGCGCTGCGCAAGTCTCGTTTCGTGCTGCGCCACGGCGGATCTCACGCGCAGGGCCGTCTCATAGTGTTGCCCTGTGCAACAACGATTGCCGTCGATTCTGCGACCGCCGTTGTTGTTCGCTCACCGCGGAGCGCGAGCACACGAGACCGAGAACACGATGCCGGCGTTTCGCCTGGCGGTGAAGCTCGGCGCCACCGGACTCGAGTCGGACGTGTGGGTCACGCGCGACGGCGTGGCCGTGCTCGACCACGACGGAGTGCTCGGCGGACGCTTTCGGCGTCGCCCGATCGCTCAGGCGTCGATCGAAGAGGTGCCCGCGTCAATTCCGCGGCTCGCCGAATTGCTCGATCTTGCCGACAGCCACCAACTCGCATTGTCGCTGGACGTCAAAGACCCGGCTGGCTTCTCGGTGATTCGCGACCAACTCGCGGCTCGCGGGGTGCTGGCGGCGCGCACGTACCTGTGCTGCGAAGACTTCGAAGTGCTGCGCGAAGTGGCTCCGTCATACCGCGACCTGCAACTCGTCGACTCGTCCCGGCTCGCCAAGATGAAAGACGGCCCCGAGCGTCGACTCGCGCAACTCGCAGAGCTCGGGGTTCGTTCGCTGAACATGCACCAGTCCGACTGGAACGGCGGCCTCGTCACGCTCGCCCACCGGTTCGAGCGCCTCGCGTTCGCCTGGGACGCGCAGTTCGACCACACGCTCACCGAGCTGCTGCGGATGGGTGTCGACGCGGTCTACAGCGACTGGGTCGACCGCATGGTCGACGCGGCCCGCGCCGAAGCACTCGCGTAGTCGTCGATGCGCGGCTAGAGAATCTGCATGTCGACCGGCGGCCAAATCACTACGACCGCCTTTCCGACGACGACGTCCAGGTTGACCGGGCCGAAGCTTCGACTGTCGAACGACATCGGCCGGTTGTCGCCGATCAAGAACACCTGCTTGCTGCCGATGGCGGTTCGGCTCACGTTCGACGTTCCGCAGCGAACGCCCGGGTCGATCGTTTCGTCGGTCATGTCGGCGGACAGCCACGGCTCGTCGAGCTCGACGCCGTCGATGAAGACGACACAGTCACGAATCTCGATGGTCTCCCCGGGCAGGCCGATCACGCGCTTGATGAGGTCGTCGTGCTGCACGGTGTCGCCGTTCACGGTGATTCGGTCAAAGACGATCACGTCGCCACGCGAAGGGTCGCCAAGCCGGTACGCCAGTTTGTTCACCAAGACACGGTCGTCGCCGAAGAGCGTCGTTTCCATCGACGGGCCAGCGATATAGAACTGCTGCACCACGAAGGTGCGCAAGAACGTGGCGATGACGATCGCCGTCACGATGACGACCACCCATTCTCGAATCGTTTTCCAGCCTGAGCGGCGGCGATCGTCGCTCATTCGCTCTTCATTCACCCGTGCCACGCTAACTGTGCGTGCGTGTCAGAGCGAGGCGATGAGCTTGTCGACGCGGTCGTCGTGGCTCTTGAACGGATCCTTGCACAACACCGTGCGTTGCGCCTGGTCGTTCAACTTGAGATGCACCCAGTCGACTGTGAAGTCGCGCTTGCGTTCTTTGGCCCGCTTGATGAACTCGCCGCGCAGACGCGCCCGCGTGGTCTGCGGTGCGACGTCTTTGGCCCGCTCGATCGCGTCGTCGTCGCAAACGCGCTCCACCATGCCGCGCGCCTGCATCTTGTAGAACACTCCCCTGTTGCGGTCGATGTCGTGGTACTGCAGATCGAGCATCTGCACCCGCGGGTCGTCGAGCGCCAGCGCGTGTCGTGAACGGAACTCTTCGACGATGCGGTACTTGATGACCCAGTCGATCTCGCGGTCGAGCTTCATCGGGTCGTTCTCGAGCGTCACGATGCAGTGCTCCCACATCTCGAGCCCGCGCTGTTCTTCGGGTGTGAAGCCGCGCTGGTCGGCGTATCGCAGCGCGCGGTCGAGCAGTTCGCGCTGGATGTCGAGCGCCGACAGTTCGCGCCCGCTGGCGAGCCTGATTTTGCGGCGGCACGTGAGGTCGTGGCTGATGTCGCGAATCGCCCTGATCGGGTTCTCCAGCGTGAGGTCGCGCAGCATCGTGACCGGGTCTTCGATCATGCGCAGCACGCACGCGGCTGCCCCGATCTTCACGAAGTTGGTGTACTCGCTCATGTTCGAGTCGCCGACGATCACGTGCAGGCGCCGGAACCGCTCCGAGTCCGCGTGTGGCTCGTCGCGCGTGTTGATGATCGGGCGGCTGCGCGTCGTGGCGCTGCTGACGCCTTCCCAGATGTGCTCGGCGCGCTGCGAGATGGAGAACATCGGGCCGCGCGCGGTCTGCAGGATGTGGCCCGCCCCGGCGTAGATCTGGCGCGAGACGAAGAACGGGATCAGCGTCTCGGCGTAGTACGACAGGTCGTCGGTACGCCGGGTGAGGTAGTTCTCGTGGCAGCCGTAGCTGTTGCCGGCTGAGTCGGTGTTGTTCTTGAACAAGTAGATGGTGCCGCGAATGCCTTCGTCGCGCAGTCGCTGCTCGGCACCCGCCACCAGGCCCTCGAGCACCCGCTCGCCGGCGCGGTCGTGCACCACGCACTCGAGGATCGAGTCGCACTCCGGCGTGGCGTACTCGGGATGCGAGCCCACGTCGAGATACAGCCGAGCGCCGTTCTCGAGGAACACGTTGCTCGAACGTCCCCATGACACGACCTTGCGAAACAGGTATCGCGCGACTTCGTCGGGGCTCAGGCGTCGTTGCCCGCGCAGCGTGCAGGTGACGCCGTACTCGGTTTCGACGCCGTAGATCCGTCTCGGAAGTTCGGCCGACGACATCACAGGTACCTTGCGGGCGGCTCGGCCGACGGCATCAGCGCAGCGCGGTCGCGACTGCTTCGTCGTTGATGCGCGTGAACGAGCGACGACGACCGTTGCGTACCAGCGTGGCAATTTCCAGGTCGGCGGCAGCCACGGTGCGGTCGGGGCCAGTCAGTGCCGCCACCGCGACTTTGATCGCCGCCGGGAGGTCGAGGTCGTTCTTGTACGTCGACTCGAGGCGCTTGGAGATGCCCTCGGCGTCGCCGCCGAGCACGCAGAAGCGTTTCTCGTCGAGCAAGGTGCCGTCGTAGAGAATGTGAAAAAGCCGGTCGTGCTCGGGCGTGTCGCCCACCTCGGCCACGAGCAATTCCACTTCGAGCGGCTTGGGCCCCGACGTGGAGAACACGTCACCCAGCACTTGCGCGTACTGGTTGGCCAGGCTGCGCGCGTCCACGTCGTTGCGCGAGTACTGGTACCCGCGCAACTCGGCCGCGCGGACTCCGGCTACGCGCAACTGGTCGAACTCGTTGTACTTGCCGACGCCGGCGAAGGCGATGCGGTCGTAGATCTCGCTCACCTTGCGCAGGGTGGTCGACGGGTTCTCCGCCACGATCACGATGCACGACGGCGTCTGCAACGCCACCAGGGCCCGACCGCGGGCGATGCCCTTGCGCGCATAGTCGGCGCGGTCCTTCATCATTTGTTCGGGCGACACGTAGAACGGCATGCTCATCGCGAGCGCACCTCCCTCATGATCGCTTCGTAGGTGGCGGCCAGCGATTCGTCGGAGACGCGGTTCCAGCCGTTCGAGTCGATCGAGGCGATGATCGGATAAATGCCGCGCAACACGTCGGGACCGCCCGTTGCGGTGTCGGTGTCGGATGCTTCCCACAGCGCGCGGGCCGCGAGTTCGACAGCGGCGTCCCGGGTGAGGTTCTTGCGCCAGCCGACTCGCAGCACGGTGCTGGCGAGCATCGAGCCCGAGCCCACGGCGACGAAGTCGCGTTCCTCGTAGCGGCCGCCGGTGATGTCGAAGTCCCACAGGCGACCGCGGCCGACGAGCGTGTCGTAACCGGCAAACAGCGGCACGACGCCGAGACCCTGCATCGCGGCCGGCATGTTGGAGCGCACCATCATCGACAACTGGTTCGCCTTGCCTTCCAGCGAGAGCGACTGCCCCTCGACCTTCTCGTAGTACTCCAGCTGCAGCTGGAAGAGCTTGATCATTTCCATCGCGAGCCCCGCGGTGCCCGCGATGGCGACGCCGCTCAAGTCGTCGGCCGGCACGACCTTTTCGACCGAGCGCGTGCTGATGAGGTTGCCCATCGTCGCGCGACGGTCACCGGCCATCACCACGCCGCCGTCGTAGGTGAGAGCGAGACACGTGGTGGCGTGCGGAATGGAGTTGTCGCTGCGGTTCGTGTCGACGCGGGCGCCCGAATCACCGCGCAGCGCGGACGCGGGGAACGGATCGATGCCGAGCTTGCGCAACAACTCCGGGAAGCTCGCGCCTGGGTCGTCGCCGGCGGCGAATCGCGGCATGGTCATGGTCGTGGTGCTTGCGGTGTCACTCGCGGGCCGGGCTTATTGCCCGCCCTTTTGCACGTAACTCTTCACGAAGTCTTCGGCGTTGGTCTCGAGCACTTCGTCGATCTCGTCGAGCAGGCCGTCGAGTTCGCGCTTCAGGCGGTCGG
>DAIPHP010000014.1:21248-24287 GCA_036771295.1 Ilumatobacteraceae bacterium | reverse complement strand
CCACGCCGAGTCAGTCGTACACCCGAAAACAGGTTCGTTCGATCATTCGCGAGGTATGGCCAGACGAACTGGAGGAGACCGCATTGTTCGTGGCGCAGCGTGAGAGCAATTTCGTGCACGCTGTGGTCGGCGGCAAGAACAACTGCTGTCTGGGGCTCTTTCAGATCTATTGGTCAGTCCACAAAGCGTGGCTTCCGACGATTGGAGTCAGCGACCCGTCTCAGCTTCTGGATCCACACACAAACGCCGAGGCAGCTCTCGCACTCTTTCGTCGCAATGGCAATTCGTGGCGCCCATGGTGGACAGGTTCGTGGCGTCCGTAAAGCGGTAGCATTATGAGCCACCAGCGCTCGTAGCTTAATGGATAGAGCATCTGACTACGGATCAGAAGGTTGGAAGTTCGAGTCTTCCCGAGCGCGCCAGTTATCTGTGCCAGCGCCTTTGGCTGAAGCGCCACTCGTTTTGCCTCTCAAAGCGTCGCGGTGAACGAGTCTTTGGCCACATCGCGAGCAATCCGGTGGAGATGGCAACCAACTCTTCTTCGGAAGCCGTAGGTCGCACGACGGAAACGTAGAGAGTCTCACTCACAGCGGAATATTGCCGTGTTTTCGTTGTGGTGAATTGTCTTGTTTGGTGCGCAACACGCGAAGACCTTCCACCAGTTTGATTCGAGTCTCAGTGGGGTCAATGACGTCGTCGACGAATCCACGCTCTGCAGCGAGGTACGGGTTGGCGTACTTTTCCGCATATTCTGCGACGAGTTGAGTTCGTCGCGTGGCGGGATCGGCAGCCTGCTGCAGTTCTCGTCGGTAGACGATCTCTACTGCGCCTTGCGGGCCCATTACCGCCAATTCGGCGGTTGGCCATGCATACGCGAGATCCGCTCCGATTGATTTGGAGTTCATCACCACATAGGCGCCGCCGTATGCCTTGCGAGTGATTATCTGGATGCGCGGCACCGTTGCTTCGCAGTACGCGTACAGCAGCTTCGCGCCGTGTCGAATGATGCCGCCGTACTCCTGGTCGACTCCGGGGAGAAACCCTGGAACGTCGACGAACGTGACGATAGGAATGTTGAACGCATCGCAGGTGCGCACGAAACGGGCGGCTTTTTCGCTCGACTCGATGTCGAGCACGCCGGCAAGAACCATCGGTTGGTTGCCGACGATGCCTACCGAGTGACCATCGATTCGAGAAAAACCGCACACGATGCTCTTTGCCCAATCGGGGAAGTACTCAAAGAACTCGCCATCATCGACCACTTCACTGATTACCTTTTTCATGTCATAAGGCATGTTCGGCGATGCCGGCAAGATTGAGCGAAGCGATTCGCACTGCCGACCTGGCTCGTCGGTTGGTTCTCGTCGTGGTGGCGATGAGAGGTTGTTCTGCGGCAGAAACCCGAGCAAGTAACGAACGTCAGCCAGGCAGGCATGCTCGTCGGCGGAAACGAACGTCGCCACGCCACTCTTTGAGGAGTGGCTGGCGGCCCCGCCAAGTTCTTCGAGCGTCACGTCTTCACCGGTCACCGTCTTCACGACGTCGGGACCGGTGATGAACATGTGGCTGGTTTCGCGCACCATGAAGATGAAGTCGGTCATGGCCGGTGAATAAACCGCCCCGCCAGCACACGGGCCGAGAATCACCGAGATCTGTGGAACCACGCCAGAGGACTGCACGTTTCGCCAGAAGATGCCGCCATAGCTGGCGAGCGAGACCACGCCTTCCTGAATGCGCGCGCCTGCGCCGTCGTTGAGACCGATGACGGGAGCACCGGTCTTGAGGGCGAGATCCATCAACTTGTGTATCTTCTCGGCAAACACCTCGCCTAGGGCACCGCCAAACACCGTGAAGTCCTGGCTGTAGACGAACACTTGACGGCCGTCAACGGTGCCCCAGCCAGTGACGACACCGTCGGTGTAAGGACGTTCTTCGAGCCCGGCCGTGTGGGCCCTGTGCCGAGCAAGGAGATCGAGTTCGTGGAAGCTGCCGGGGTCGAGCAAGGCGTCGATGCGTTCTCGGGCGAGCAGTTTGCCTTTCTCGTGTTGGCGCTCGACGGCACGCGGAGATCCGGCGTTACGGGCGTCCCGCTTGCGTGCCTCCAAATCGGCGAGTTTGTCGGCGATGGGGTTTGAAGCCACGGAATGACGCTAGTTGTTAGCCGCCGCCGAGGGTCGTCTGGGTGTTGATCAACGACTCGGTCACGGTGATAGTGGTGCCGAGAGGCGTCAGATCGCCGGTGGTGGTGGTACCGACGATCTCCACGTTCCATATTCCAGCAACGGGGAAGAGCAGCCCGCCGTCGACCGGTGCCACCGCCGCGCCTCGATGCTTGATGGGCACGACGAGAGCGATACCCGCGTAGCCCTCCGTTTGCGGTACCAGACGCACTTCGAAATTGTTGATCCGTTTCGGTTCAAGTAACTCCACCCGCATGGCGTTGGCACCGGTCGTGAGCGGGGTAACTGACAGTACGACGTGGAATCGATCGTTCTTCAATTCTTCTCGGTACAGATAGTTCGCCGCCGGCGCGGCCCGCTTGGCGACAGCCTGTGGTGGTCGCATCGATACTGCCCATGACGTGATGCTCAAGATCAGCACACCGACGATGATCTCGGCGGTGACGGCTCGACGAAGGCGCCACGCCATCTTCGCGGTGAGCCGTTTCTCGCGACCGAGTCGTGTCATCGCGAAACTGCGCAGGACGAGCATCAACCAGATCATGAGCGCGACCACCATGAGCTGCAGCACGTTGAGACGTCCGTGACTACTGGTGAAAATCGCGGCGCCATCCATGAGGTACACCTGCACCAAGCCCGTAAACACCGTCAGCACTATCAACAGTGGCGACACCTTTGCGAAGTAACGAACAGCGTCGAGCAGGTCGCGCTCGCCCGGGCCGGCGAGTGCCGCTCGTGCCAGCAGTGCGAGCCCACCGAGCCACAGACCAATTGACCAGGCGTGGAAGATGCCGAAGACGTACGTCACCACGGACAGGTTCTGACCGATACGTGTGAGGCCGTACGTCGCCATCATCGC
>DAIPHP010000014.1:0-21148 GCA_036771295.1 Ilumatobacteraceae bacterium | reverse complement strand
ATCCATGACAGCCGCAAGAACCGTTGGGTCGTGTCGTATTCGAAACCTTCCGGCCAGCCCATCACGATGTACAACAAGCCGCCGAACAGGCTGATGACGAAGAGATACTCGAAGATTCGCAGCAACCCGAGCAGCAGCCCGAACCGCGACTGTGCGGCGGAGGTTCCGGTGATCACTTCGCCGACCACCGTGGTGGGTGTCGCGCCCGTCGCGTCGGCGGCGAGCGTGGTTTCAGTCGTCACCAGCAGCGTGAAGTTGAACGTCCCCAAGCTGCCGATGTTGCGGTTGATCACCCAGGTGACGGTGCACTGTCCGGCCGGGGGCAGCGAGGCGAGCGGGGTCGACACGGTTTGCATGTCCACGGCAATCACGGGCGCCCCGAGCGAGACCGTCACACCGTTGCACCGAAGCAGCACGCCAAGCGCTGCAGCGTCGTCTGCGTCGAGTTTGTTCCTGAAGATGAGTTGTAGCTGCGTCGGAACGACGTTGACGGTGGAGTTGGGCTGCGGATTCGACGAGATCAGCTCGTTGGGGATCGTCGACGCCGCATGCGACGTAGCCGGCAACCCGGTGATCAGCGCAAGTGAACCGACGACCGCGAGCAGCAGCGAAAACAGGGCACGCCGCCCTCGGTCAGTGATTGCACGCATGGGCGTTGTACAACGGTACCCAAGCGTGCTGCGCGAGGCGGCGCACACCGGCGGTTGATGCTCAGGGAGATGAGCAGTCACCCGAGGGGTAGGCTCGCTACGAAATGGCCACACAGTCGCTGTACCGCAGGTATCGCCCGCGCCGCTTCGGTGAACTGAAAGGCCAAGAGCACGTCGTTCGAGCATTGCGTAATGCGGTCGCCAACGATCGGGGTGGTCAGGCGTACCTCTTTTCTGGTCCTCGCGGCACCGGCAAGACGTCGGCGGCTCGCATCTTGGCCAAAGTGCTCAATTGCACGTCCCCGTCGAACGGTGAACCGTGTTGCGAATGCGAGTCGTGTCTGGCCGTCGAACGCGGCACCAGTTTCGACGTGCTCGAGCTCGACGCTGCGAGCAACAACGGCGTCGACAACATTCGCGAACTCATCGAGCGAGCCGCGATGGGCAACCCCGGCCGGCATCGGGTGTTCATCCTCGACGAGGTGCACATGTTGAGCGGCGGCGCCGAGGCTGCATTGCTGAAGACGCTCGAAGAACCCCCTCCGCATGTGGTGTTCGTGCTCGCCACCACCGACCCGCAGAAGGTGAGCGAGACCATCCGCAGTCGCACGCAGCACTTGCAGTTTCGCTTGCTGCCGGCGAGCGAACTCGAAGAGCACGTGCGATGGGTGGTGAGCGACGCGAAGCTCGACGTCACACCCGAGGCAATTCGCCAGGTCGTCGAACAGGGCGGTGGTTCTGCTCGAGACACCTTGTCCGCCCTCGAGTTGGTGGCAGCAGGCGGGGGCCAGGCCGACACGTTCGTGCGACCAGAAGACGTCGTCGAGTCGCTCATCAACCATGACGCCGCTGGGGTGCTCACGCAGGTTGCTTCGGCCATGCAGCGCGGGCACGACCCGAGGGCGTTCACCGAGCAGATCGTGCGGTTCTTGCGGGAGATGTTCCTTTCCTCCATGGCGCCGCAGTTGGTGCAGTTGTCGGAAGACCACGCCCGAACCGCGGCCGACATGACCGCGCGCTACGGCATCGCCTCCGTCGTGCGTGCCATCGAAGTGCTCGGCGAGGCGTTGCTCGACATTCGTCGCGCCCCCGACCCGAGGCTCGTGCTCGAAGTGTCGCTCGTTCGCCTGGCGAGCAGCGTGGTCTCCAACGACACTGCGTCGTTGTTGGCCCGGCTCGAACGTCTCGAGTCGGGTGGCGCCGGCACTCGCCCGCGAGATTCGACAGGCCCGATACCTCGCCCGCGACTCGTCGGAGGCGGCTCATCGTCGTCGAGCCGTGCGCCACAATCCGGCCCAACTCGCTCACCCATTGCGAACCCAATCTCGCCGACGAACGTGCCGACGGCAACAGCACAGGCAGCGAACAGTTCTGGGTCGTCTCCGAACGTGATCGCCGAAGGCGACGATGTTGCTGCCGCATGGCCCGGCATTGTTCGCGGCCTGAAGGCGACGGTTCGGGCGCTGTATTCCGCAGTCGACGTCATCGGCCTGGAAGGCGACGTCTTCGTCGTTGCGGCACCGAGCGACATGCACAAGAAGAAATGCCTCGAGTTGCAAGAGCCGGTTCGCTCGGCGCTCACCAGTGCCGCTGGCCGGCCCATCACGCTCGAGGTTCGCGTGCATGCTGCCCGCGCAGCGTCGAGCGCACCCAAGCCGAACCTCGCCCGCACCTCGCCAGACGAAAAGAACACATCACGATCCGCCGTCGATGCGAGCGAAGTGATCGACCCGAATGACGTCGTCGATTCCGACGCGCATCTTGACGAGCCGGTCGAGTCGGTCGTCGATCAAATCGCCAAGTCGTTTCCTGGCGCACGCATCGTCGACTCATCAAAAAAGTAATCCGCAGTCGTGGCGTCAACGTACTCGCGCTCGATGCAGGCGATGATCGATGCGTTGTCGCGCTTGCCGGGTGTGGGCCCCAAGTCGGCGCAACGTATCGCGTTTCATCTGTTGAAAACCGATCGCGAAGAAGTTTCTCGACTGACTCGGGCGATAGACGAGGCCCGCGATTCGGTGAGATTTTGCGAGCGGTGCTTCAACTTCTCCGAGTCAGCGGTGTGTCATATCTGCACCGACGAACGGCGCGACGGTACTGCGTTGTGCGTGGTGGAAGAGTCTCGCGACGTCGTCGCCCTCGAGAAGACCGGTCAGTTTCGGGGCCGCTACCACGTGCTGCTCGGGGCCATCAACCCGCTCGAGGGGGTGGGGCCCGAGCACTTGAAGGTTCGCGAACTGTTGTTGCGGCTCGAACCTGAGTCGATCACTGAAGTGATTCTCTGTCTCAACCCCAACACCGAAGGTGACGTGACCACGATGTACTTGGCTCGGCTGTTGAAGCCGCTCGGGGTGAAGGTCACGCAACTCGCGATGGGGCTGCCCGTCGGCGGCGACCTCGAATACGCCGACGAAGTCACGCTCGGTCGCGCGCTCGCCGGCCGACGAGAAGTCGGCGACTAGCGCACGCTGCGCACGATCAGCGCATCACCCTGACCGCCGCCGCCGCACAGGGCCGCGGCACCGACACCGCCACCTCGGCGCCGCAACTCGTGCAGCAACGTGAGGGCCAGGCGGTTTCCGCTCATACCGATGGGGTGGCCGAGCGCGATGGCTCCGCCGTTCACGTTCACGATGTCGTCGGCGAGACCAAGTTCGCGCATCGACGCGATGCCGACGGCCGCAAACGCCTCGTTGATCTCCACCAACGAAAGGTCCGCGAGTGACAGCCCCGCGCGCTGGAGGGCTTGCGTGATCGCCCTGCTTGGTTGGTGCAACAGCGAGGGCGAGTCGGGGCCGGCGACCATGCCGTACGAGACGAATTCTCCGAGCGGCTGCACACCGCGACGCTCGGCGGCGCGTTTGGACATCACCACCACAGCGGACCCGCCGTCACTGATTTGGCTCGCGTTGCCGGCAGTGACGGTGCCGTTCTTGTCGAAGGCAGGTCGCAGGGCCGCGAGCGACTGCATGGTGGTGGACGCGCGAACGCCTTCGTCGTCTTTGACGATGACAGGATCACCTTTGCGTTGTGCGACGCTGACCGGCACGATCTCGTCGGCCAGGCGACCGGCGGCGATCGCCGCGGCGGCACGAGCGTGGCTTTGCATCGCGGCGTGATCTTGGTCGTCTCGCGAGATGCTGCCGGCGGAGTATCGCTCGGTTCCCAGCCCCATCAAGCACGCGTCGAATGCGCACCACAGGCCGTCTTTGACGATCGCGTCGGCCAGCTCGGTGTTGCCGTAGCGAAACCCGCCGCGCGCTCCGGTGGCGATGTACGGCGCATTGGTCATCGACTCCATCCCGGCGGCGACCACGATGTCGGCTTCACCGCTCGCCACCATCTGGTCAGCCAGGTAGATGGAGTTCAGCCCCGAAAGGCAGACCTTGTTGATGTTCACGCTCGGCACGTTGAGCGGCACCCCGGCCTTTGCCGCCGCTTGCCGCGCCGGCACTTGGCCTTGGCCGGCCATCAACACTTGCCCGACGATCACGTGCTCCACCTCATGCGGGCTCACGCCGGCACGGCGCAGCGCTTCAGCGATGGCAAAGCCGCCCAGATCGGCTGCGGAGAAGTCGGCGAGGGCGCCGCTCATCTTGCCGATCGGGGTGCGCGCACCGGCGACGATGTACGAACCTGGCACGGCGACCTCCTTTGGCAACAGTAGTTCTTGGCTCGTCATCGGCCGCTACCGCATCAGTAGGTTCTACGCGTGGATCTGATTCGAGAGGCGATAAACAACGGCGCCTCTGGTGATCAACTGGCGAGCATCGCCCTGCCGGACTCGTATCGGGCGGCGGTGCTTGAGAAGAAAGATGCGGCCATGTTCGAGGGTGTCGCATCGCGA
Organism: Ilumatobacteraceae bacterium; assembly: GCA_036771295.1. GTDB lineage: Bacteria > Actinomycetota > Acidimicrobiia > Acidimicrobiales > Ilumatobacteraceae > F1-60-MAGs027. The sequence goes on along the minus strand of DAIPHP010000014.1, from coordinate 16,651 downwards.
GACAAAGACCCGCGCAAGAGCTTGAAGCTGCGGGAGGTGCCGGTTCCGGCGATTGCCCCTGACGAAGCGGTCGTCGCCGTCATGGCGAGCAGCATCAACTTCAACACGGTGTGGAGCTCGATTTTCGAGCCGGTGAGCACGTTCGGGTCGCTCACACGTCTGGCTCGCGAAAGCGAGTGGGCGAAACGTCACGACTTGCCGTATCACATCGTCGGCAGTGACGGCTCGGGTGTGGTGCTGCGCGTGGGCACCGCGGTGCGCAATTGGAAACCGGGTGACCGTGTCACCATCCACTGCAACCACGTGGACGACCAAGATCCGTCCGCTCACGACGACTCGATGCTCGGGGCCAACCAGCGCATTTGGGGCTACGAGACCAACTTCGGCGGGCTCGCCGATCTCACCGTGGTGAAAGCGAACCAACTCATGCCCAAGCCGGCGCACTTGTCGTGGGAAGAGGCTGCCGTCAACGCGCTGTGCAACAGCACGAGCTATCGAATGCTCGTGTCGCAGAACGGCGCCAACATGCGCCAGGGCGACGTCGTGCTCATCTGGGGTGCCACCGGCGGTATCGGCGCATATGCCGTGCAATACGTGTTGAACGGCGGCGGCATCCCGGTGGGTGTGGTGAGTTCACCGGAAAAAGCCGAGATTCTTCGGGCGATGGGCTGCGAGGCCGTGATTGACCGCTCGAAGGCCGACTACAAATTCTGGAACGACGACGACACGCACAATGAGAGCGAGTGGCGGCGCTTCGGCAGCGACATTCGCGCGCTCGTGGGAGAGGACCCGGACATCGTCTTCGAGCATCCGGGCCGGTCAACGTTCGGGGCGTCGATGTACGTCGCGAAAAAGGGCGGCACCGTGGTGACGTGCGCGGCGACCAGCGGGTTCATGATGGAGTTCGACAACCGCTATTTCTGGATGCGACTCAAGCGACTCGTCGGCTCGCACTTCGCCAACTACCGCGAGGCCCATGCCGCCAACCGACTCATTGCAAAGGGCATGATCGACCCTGTGTTGTCACGCACGTTCCAACTCGACCAGGCGGGCGAGGCTGCGTTTCAGGTGCATCGAAACATGCACGAAGGAAAAATCGGCGTGCTCTGTCTAGCACAGCACGAAGGCGAAGGCGTCACTGACCACGAGTTGCGAAGCAAGGTTGGCGAGGCAAGATTGAGGAGGTTCCGCCGATGATGCTCACCGAAATCGACCACGTCGCAATCGCCGTTCGAGACTTGGCGGCGGCAGTGGACTACTACCAACGTGCGTTCGGGGCCACGATCGACCATCGCGAAGTCGTCGAGCGTGACGGCGTCGAAGAAGTGCTGCTGAAGGTGGCCGAGAGCTACATCCAACTGCTCACGCCTACCCGCGCCGACTCGCCGGTGGCGAAAGCCATCGAGAAGCGTGGCGAGGGCCTGCACCACGTTGGATATCGGGTGGCTGACTGCAAGGCGGCACTCGCCGCGATGGTGGCGGCCGGAGCGACGCCGATCGACAAAGAACCTCGACCAGGTTCGCGCGGCACCACCGTGGCCTTCATTCATCCGAAGGGCTCCTTCGGAACGTTGATCGAACTCGTTCAGGAGTAATCCGTGCCGGTTTCGGCATGGCTCGTGGTTGGTTCTCTTGTCGGAGCGGCCCACGCTCGTCTGGTGTTTCGGCTCGTGAGAGCGATGCCTTGTGCGTCGAACGCTATGTCGCCTCGGCAGACCGCGTGGATACTCCTGTTTTCCATCACGACAGGTGCCGTCAGTGCCGTAGCGCTTCGAGGTGCGCCGTCGACGTTGTCGATGATTCTTCTTGTCGTGGTGTCGTCCCTCACCCTCGTGCAGGCACCACTCGACCTGCTCACCCGGCGATTGTCGCGCCCGGTGACGCTCGTTGCCCTCGTCGGAATCGTTGTAGTTCTACTTCTTGACGGCATGATAAGCCGACGATTCGACGACGCTCTGCTCGCGGGCGCCGCAGCGACAGGGGTGACGTGCGTGTACGCACTCGTGCATCGAGCCATGCCGAGCGCGCTGGGTTGGGGCGACGTGTTGCTCGTTGCTCCGTTGACGCTGGCCGTCGGCGCGGCCGCGCTCGAGTATGTGGTCACGTGGCAACTCGCCGCATCGGCAGGTGCCGCTGTGCACGGCGTGATGTCTCGTCTCGTCGGCGCGAGAAGCACGATCGCGTTCGGGCCACACCTACTGCTGTGGGCATGGCTCGTCGTGGTGCTGACCCTCTAGGTTCATGGTGTGATCGTTCACCTCATCGACGGCACGTACGAGCTGTACCGACAGTTCTACGGCCAGCTCGGCAGACACTCTGAAGACACCCCCAATGCGGGTGTAATCGGCGTGCTCTCGAGCACTCTGCAGTTGATAGAGGACGGTGCGACCCACCTCGGTGTTGCCACCGACCATGTGATCGAGAGTTTTCGCAATGACTTGTGGCCTGGTTACAAGACCAGCGAAGGCATGGAGCCCGAGATCTTGCGCCAGATACCGGTGTTGGAAGACGCGCTACGTGAAATGGGCGTCACCGTGTGGGCGATGACCGAATTCGAGGCTGATGACGCGTTGGCATCGGCCGTGCGGGTCGCGTGCGAAGATCGCCGCGTGCACCAAGTGCGGTTGTTGACCCCTGACAAGGACCTCGGTCAATGCGTGAACGGGCGGCGTGTGGTGCAGGTGGACCGCAAGAACGACGTCACTATCGACGAAGAAGGCGTAAGAGCCAAGTTTGGCATTGGCCCCGAGTCGATGGTCGACTATCTGGCGCTCGTCGGTGACACTGCCGACGGATTCCCGGGTCTGCCTGGTTGGGGCGCCAAGAGCGCATCGACCTTGTTGTCGAAGTACGGAGACATCATGTCGATACCGCAGGATCACGCACAGTGGGCCAGCGACGGAGTGAAAGTGCGTGGCGCAGAGAAGCTTGCGACGGTGCTTCGCGACGGTCGCGCAGAGGCGGAACTCTTTCGTATTCTCGCGACGCTGGTCGACACGGTCAATGTCGGCAGTGTCGAGGAGTGGAAGTGGCAAGGCCCGCAAGCCAAGTTTCGTGATGTAGCAAGCGAATTGGGCGTTCCGCGGCTGGCTGAAAGAGCCGAGTCGCTTCGCCGACTGAAGTGACGGCCAGGCGATCTGCGGCACACGAGTGCGACCGATGAAGGCTGCTTCCTTCCGGACCTGACCTGATTCTCGGGCATCCGTTGCACAGGACCCGACCGCCACCTCACTCAGCGAAGTGACCGCGCCTCTGAGACTAACGCTGAATTGTTTCGTGTGATACGTCGCTAAACATGAGAGTGGTCTCCGATAGCCTGCCGTCGTTCACGCGCCGCGTGCGGCGCAGTGATGATTCGGAGGGGTGCGAGAGCGGCCGAATCGGCGCGCTTGGAAAGCGCGTGAAGCGCAAGCTTCCGTGGGTTCGAATCCCACCCCCTCCGCCAACTGAATCTGCGATCACCAGCATCGGCTCGCACACGCACAGATAGCGTTGCCAGACGGAAGGGTGCCAGAGCGGCCGAATGGGACGGTCTCGAAAACCGTTGTGGGTGTATGCCTACCGTGGGTTCAAATCCCACCCCTTCCGCCATTCGGCCTTGTGTCGGCTCGTGCTCTCTACTCTGGAACGATGCCAGCCAGCAGCGTGACCGACATCGAAATGATGCGTCACGCCCTGCAGCAGGCTGCCCGTGCCGAGGCACACGGCGACGTGCCGGTCGGGGCCGTCGTCGTGCACGAGGGGATCGTGATCGCTGAGGCGTGCAACGAACGCGAGTCAGGCAACGACCCCACCGCGCATGCTGAGCTCTCGGCGTTACGAATTGCAGCACAGAAACTGGGCCGTTGGCGTCTCGATGACTGCACGCTCTACGTGACCCTCGAACCTTGCTCCATGTGCGCGGGGGCGATCATCAACGCACGTGTCGGCACGGTGGTGTTCGGGGCGGCCGACCTCAAGGCCGGGGCGATGGGATCGCTCTACAACCTCGCAGCCGACCCGCGACTCAATCACGAGCCCGTCGTGCGCCACGGCGTGCTCGCCGCCGAGTCGTCGGCAATGTTGCAACGATTCTTTGCCGAGAAACGAGCCGAGTCGTGACTGAGCCACAAGACCTGATCGAGAGACCACAACATGACTGAATCGCACCGCGAATGGTGGTCACCCGAGGTGCTGGCCGCCCGTGAGCGAGACATTCGTAGCGGTGCCGACGCCGAAGCCACCGACGTTCGCAACGACTTCGCGTCGTACAAGGCACTGGTGAGCGGCTCAGACGAAACGGTGTCAGGCCTCTACATGCACAACGAGGTGCAGCCGTGGCGAATCGACACCATGTGCCGCGACTACGCCGCCGTGGTACGCAGCAACCGTGTCAACGAGCCGAATCGAATCGCCGACTTGGGCTGCGGTGCCGGGTTCACTACCGACGGCTTGCAGCGCACCTGGCCGGCAGCCAACGTGACGGGGTTCGACGTGTCGATCGACGCCGTGCAGTTCGCCCGCTCACGGTGGCCGAAGTGCTCGTTCGTCGACGGCGCCATCGTGCCCGGGCAAAGATTGCCCGGCGCACCGTTCGACCTGCTGCTGTGCCAAGAGTTCTACCCGTTCACGCGAACCGGGTCGATTGCGGCGCATCGAGAGTGGCTCGGCTGTCTGCTCAGCAACATGAGCAACGACGGCCTGGCGATCATCATGGTCGCGGCCAGCACCCGAGACTCGATCAACGACACTTACGCCGATCTGCGGCGCGAGTTCGCGCTTCGTCGAGTGCAGGTCGCCGCACCGCGAATCGCACGACGCTTGCCGTTCGTACTTTCACGAGTCGCGGCCGTCGCATTGCGAGACGCGAAGCCCGGTTGGGTTCGCAACCTGTACGTGCTGAAGCACTAACTCCGAAGAGCAAACGCTGCGTAACTAGCGACACTTGCCGTGGTTATGCCACTGAAGCGGTCAGCGGCAGTACGTCTCGTTGTCTGGCGTCTTCAGCTCGAGAAGATACGTGTCGACCCTGTTGATCACGCACGCGTTGAGCCCGTAACCCGTGTGACGGTCGGCTTCCACCACGATCAAGATGCCATCTTCGAGGTTCGCCGCGGCTTTCCGCGTGCTCGCAAGCGGTGTGGCGGCGTCACCCGTGGTGCCGATCACGACGATCGGCCCAGCACCGGCCCCCGTGACCTCGACACGATCAGACACGCGGTACGGCCACAGCGCGCACGCGTAGCCATAACCGAAGTTCTCACCGAGACGCTTGGCGGCAGCCGCAAACTTCGGCACGTCGGCATCGATGTCTGCAACGGTCGAGCCTTCGGGATCGTCGAGGCAAGAAATCGCGAGAAACGCCTCGAGTTCGTTGCCGTAGGTGCCGTCGGCTTTTCGTTGGTAGTAGTCGTCATAGAGACGCAACAGCCCCGCACCGTTGCCCTGCACCGCCTGGGCGAGCGCCGACTCGAGCACCGGCCACAGCGTGTTGCTGTACATCGCCTGCACGACCGCGGTGTAGAACACCCCTTGCGTCACGGGTGTGCGCCCCGCAGTGGTGGCTATGGGTTTGGTGTCGATGTCTTTGACCAACTTGTCGAACAGCGCCGCAGGCTTGCCGCCGTTGTAGATGGCACAGGTGCTGCGCTTCGCGCAATCGGCAAGAAACGCGTCGAGTTGTTGCTCGAAACCTTTCAACTGCGACATCGCCTGGTCGAACCCGCTGGCATTGGGGTCTGACGCACCGTCGAACACCGCCGCCCGAACCGTGTCGGGGAAGAGCGTCACCCACGTGGCGCCGAGTTCGGAACCGTAGGAAAACCCGAAGTACGTGATCTGCTCCTCACCGAGAGCGCGACGAATCGAGTCCATGTCGCGCGCCGACAACTCGGTGGAGATGTACTTCAGCATCTCGCCGTTGCGTTCCACGCATTCATCGACGAACTCTTGCGTGAGATCCACCATTGCCTGCTTGGCTGCTTCGTCGTTCGGCGGCGAGTCGATACCGAAATAGCGGTCGTAATCGTCGATGCAATCGACGGCCGGAGTCGACTTGCCGGTGCCGCGCGGATCCCACCCGATCACGTCGAATCGTTCGAGCAACGACGAGCTGAGATACCACTCGGCTTGCTCGGCGACCGACGAACCACCGAAGCCCGGGCCGCCGGGGTTGACGAGCATCGAGCCGATGCGGGTTGCCGGCGAATCGGCGAGGCGTCGCACCATATATAAGGAGAACGTGCCGGCGCCGGGGTCGTCGTAGTCGAACGGCACGTCGAGATAACCGCACTCGAACGCGCCAGTGGCACCGGGGTTGCACGCCTCCCATGCGATCGAACCAGCGCTCGCCGAAGGAGTCGTCGGTTCGTCGGCTGCAGTGTCACCCGAGTCGTCGGCCGGAGCCTCGGTCTCTACCGGCGCGAGCGTGGGGTCGGTGCTGGCCTCGAACACCATTCGCTCGCCGCACGCTGCCAACAACGCCGCGGCAACCACCACGAACGCGAATCGCTTGCGCAACAACATGAGACCGTCAGCCTAGGTTTGCCGAAATAACATCGACAATCACCACAGAAAGCGATGCGAACGTCCTTCGATGCCGAGCAGATCTCGTAACGCAGATGCCATGAGTGGTCGCCGCGACGAAGCGGCGGGGGACGGTGCCGGGGTCGAGCTTGACGCTCGCAGCGTTTCGCAGCTCATTGCCGACGTCAACGACGTGCTCTCCCGAGAGTTCCGCGACGTATGGGTGTACGGCGAAGTCGGCAAGGTGACCAACGCAGCCAGCGGACACTGCTACTTCGACCTCATCGAAGAAGAAGACGGCGAGCGAAGCGTGTTGTCGGTCAAGCTCTTCCGCGGTGTTCGCCAGAGCCTGTCGGCAAAGATGAGGCAGCACCAGATCGACATCGTCAGCGGGGTGAAGGTGCGCATCCGCGGCACCCCCGACGTGTTCTCGTCGAACGGTTCGTTCGGGTTCAAGATGTCAGACCTCGACCCGCGCTTCACGCTGGGCGACCTGGCCGCCAAGCGCGAAGAAATCGTCGGCCGGTTGCAGCGCGACGGGTTGTACGACCGCAATCGGCGCACCAGCCTGCCGCTGGTGCCGCTCGCGATCGGGTTGGTCACCAGCAAAGGCTCGGCAGCCCACGCCGACTTCATGAAGACCCTCGAGCAATCGGGCATCGGGTTTCGAGTGTCGTTGTGCGACGTTCGCGTGCAAGGTGACGGTGCCGCCGCATCGGTGGCTGCTGCCGTCACGTATCTCGCCGGTCTCGACACCGTCGATCTCGTCGCGGTGGTGCGCGGCGGCGGCTCGAAGACCGACCTCGCGGCCTTCGACGACGAATCGTTGGCTCGCGCCGTCGCGACGTGCGGCAAGCCGGTGTTCACCGGCATCGGCCACGAGACCGATACCAGCATCATCGACGAGATCGCATTCTCGTGGAACAAGACACCAACCGCCTGCGCGGTCGCGATCATCGACGTGGTGAACCAGTTCTTGCTGCGGGTCGACACTGCAGCACAGCGAATGGCCAACGTCGTGCTCACCGCGCTTTCCGCGGCCGAACGACGCGTCGCCGATGCGGTGGGGCGACTACGAACCTTGCGCACCACCGCGCTGAACGAGGCCAAGGCGCGCATCGACGTGTTGGCCAGCGACCTGCGGGGATACGACCCGGTCGTGCTCATGCGTCGCGGTTGGAGCATCACGCACGGGCCGGACGGTCGGGTCGTCAAGTCGGTGAGTGCCGTGAAGAAGGGCAGCACGATCACCACCCGCCTCGCCGACGGCTCGTTGTACAGCATTGTGGACGCAACCGAACAGTCGCCCGCGACGGATGATTCGCCAACGAAACACTGACCCCAGAACACAGAAAGAGAAACTGATGCCCCGCAAGAAAGACGACCAAGAAATCGGCTACGAAGACGCCGTCACCGAACTCGAGGAGATTCTCAACGAACTCTCCGACGACGACATCGACGTCGATCACCTCGCCGAGCGCGTCAAGCGAGCCACCGAGCTGGTGAAAGTGTGCCGCGATCGCATCGCTTCTGCACGTCTCGAGGTGAAAGACATCGAGTTGCCCGAAGACTCGCACTGACGCTGCCGTAGCCTCGTCTCGTGAGCAACGCCCCCGCCGCACTGCGCGACATCGCAGACCGCGTCGATGCTCGCCTGCGCGATTTCTTGGCCGCCGAACGCACCCGCTGGGTCGAGTTCGACGCGGATCTCACCGTGGTGTTCGACGAACTCGAGCGCATGGTGGTGGGCGGCGGCAAACGCCTGCGACCCGTCTTCACCTACTGGGGTTTCGTCGGTGCCGGCGGACGCCCCGACGAACCCCGTGTGATCGATGCCGGTGCGGCATTCGAACTGTTGCACGCCTTCGCCTTGTTTCACGACGACATCATGGACGGCTCGGTCACTCGCCGCGGCGCGGTGGCCACCCACGAGGCGATGCAGGCCGAGCATCGAGCCCGCGGTTGGTCGGGTGATGCCCGGCGATTCGGTGACGGCTCGGCGATTCTGATCGGCGACCTTTCGTTCGTGTACGCCGACATGCTGCTCGCGGGTCTCGGCCCGCGCGGCTGGCAGATGTGGAACGAACTTCGGGTCGAGCTCAACGTCGGCCAGTACCTCGACATGCTCGGCTCGGCGCAAAACGAACGCCGGCCCGACAAGGCGGCACGAATCTGTCGCTACAAGAGCGCGAAGTACACCATCGAACGACCGCTGCACCTCGGGGCGTTGCTCGCCGACGAGAACACCGCCCTGCTCGAGGCATATTCGCGCTACGGCCTGCCGCTGGGCGAGGCGTTTCAGTTGCGCGACGACGTGCTCGGCGTGTTCGGTGACTCGAGCATCACCGGCAAACCGGTGGGCGACGACCTGCGCGAGGCAAAACCCACGCCGTTGATGGCGCTGGCATTGCAGAAGGCGAGCGGTGCACAGCGGTCGGTGCTCGAGATGGTCGGTCGACAGCCTTTGAACGAGACGGAAATCGGCCGTGTGCAACAGGCGATCGTCGACTCTGGCGCACTCGCAGAGATGGAGTCGACCATCACCCGGCTGACGAACGAGGCGATCGCCGCGATCGGCGCGACACCGATCGCGGCAGACGTGCAGACTCGTCTGGTGGAGCTGGCCCATTTCGTGAGCGATCGACGAGTGTGAGTACCCGCACCCCATGACCGACCGGCACATGCACGTGATCGTGGTCGGCGCCGGGCTCGGCGGTCTGTCGACCGCGGCCTATCTCGCCCGAAGCGGTCACGACGTCACGTTGCTCGAGCGCGAAGACGTGCCGGGCGGCCGCGCCGGGCTGATCGCGTCGCACGGGTTTCGCCTCGACAACGGCCCGACGGTGCTCACCATGCCGGGGCTGCTCGAAGACGCGTTCAACGCCGCCGGCGCGAACATGGCCGACTTCGTCACGATCAAGAAAGTCGACCCCATGTATCGCGCGGTGTACGAAGACGGCAGCGAGCTGCTCGTTCGCCACGGTCGCGAAGCGATGGCCGAAGAAATCGCCCGCTTCTCGAACAAAGTCGAGGCGGCCTCATTCATCAAGTTCTGCGATTGGTTGGAGCAGTTGTACAAAGCGGAGATGTCGTCGTTCATCGACACCAACTTCGACTCACCTCTCGACCTGGCCAAGCCGTGGCGCGACGCCCTCAAGCTGGTGTCGCTGGGTGCATTCCGCCGGCTCGACAAGAAGATCGGTGGGTTCTTTCGCGACGACCGTCTGCAACGCATCTTCAGTTTTCAGTCGATGTACGCCGGTCTCGCCCCGTACGAGGCACTTTCGCTCTACGCGGTGATCACGTACATGGACTCCGTCGAAGGCGTCTACTTCCCCGAAGGCGGCATGCACGCGATGGCCACCGGGCTCGCGTCGGCTGTGCAACGCGCCGGCGTGAAGATTCGCTACGGTGCGTCGGTCGCGCGAATCCTGCGGTCGAGCGGCTCGCGCGGATACGTGACAGGTGTCGAACTCGAGGGCGGCGAACGCATCACCGCCGATGCAGTCGTGTGCAACCCTGACTTGCCCGTCGCATATCGCACGTTGCTCGGCGGGGTCGACGCGCCGCGTGCGGCACGCAACGGCAAGTACAGCCCGAGCTGCCTGTTGTGGGTGGCCGGCGTGAAGGGTCTGCCCGACGCCAAGGCAGCGCACCACAACATTCACTTCGGTGCCGACTGGAACGGTTCGTTCAAGGCTCTCATCGAAGACGGCGTGCGAATGCCCGATCCGTCGATACTCGTGACCCTGCACTCGCTCGACACCGCAGGGCTCGCGCCCGACGGCCACTCGTCGATCTACGTGCTCGAACCCACGCCGAACCTCGACGGCAAGATCGACTGGTCGCGCGAGCGCGACCGCATCATGGCCGACTTGCGTGAGCGCGTCGCCCGCCTCGGATACCCGACCGAAGTGGTTGTCGAGCGCGTCTACGACCCTCTCGACTGGGAACGCATGGGCATGGAACGCGGCACGCCTTTCGCGCTCGCGCACACGTTCTTTCAGACCGGTCCGTTCCGCCCGAACAACCTCGACAAACGCGTGCCCGGACTGTTCTTCGTCGGTTCGTCGACCGTGCCGGGCGTGGGTGTGCCGATGGTGCTGGTCTCCGGCAAGCTCGCCGCGCGACGCATCGCCGATTACGCCACTGCTCGAGGCAGGTAGCGCGGTGCCGACACCGCCGACACCAACGACGCACTTGTTGCCGAAAGGGCCGGTCACGCTCGACGAGAGTTACGCCCTGTGCAAGCAGTTCAACAAGCGCCACGGCACCACGTACTACTGGTCGACCAAGGTGCTGCCACCCGACAAGCGACCGCACGTGCACGCGTTGTACGGCTTTTGTCGATACGCCGACGACATCGTCGACGATCTCGGGCCCGTGCCGGTGGCCGAGCGAGAAGCGGCGCTCGCGAGTTTCGGCGAACGATTCTTTCGCGACCTCGCAGCAGGTTCGTCGACCGACCCCGTGCTCATGGCGGTGGTCGACACGGTGCGAAAGTTTCCGATCGATGCCGAGTGCTTCAGGCGGTTCTTGCGCAGCATGACGATGGACCTCACCGTCGCCACGTACGAGACATGGGAAGACCTGCTCGAGTACATGGACGGCTCGGCCGCCGTGATCGGCGAGATGATGCTGCCGATCCTCGAGCCGCACGACATGGCGGCGTTCGGGCACGCGCGCGACCTCGGAAACGCCTTCCAGCTCACCAATTTCTTGCGCGACGTGAACGAAGACCTCGACCGTGGTCGCGTGTACATCCCGCAGCAAGACGTGCGTCGTTTCGGGGTCGATCTCGCCGCTCGCGCGTGCACGCCAGAGTTCGTGGAACTCATGCGGTTTGAAATCGCTCGATGCCGCGAACTGTACGACTCTGCCGACAAGGGCATCGCGATGCTGCCGTCGCGCTCGGCTCGGTGCATTCGCGCCGCGCGAGTGCTGTACTCGCGCATTCTCGACCGAATCGAAGCCCAGGATTACGACGTGTTCGCCAAGCGCGCTTCGGTGCCCACCGTGCAGAAGGCGCTGATGGTGGCACGACTGCTCGTACCGTTCGGCGGGTGAGCGCGGTGACGTCGTCGTTCGGCTCGTCACGGGTCGCCGTCGTCGCGTTCGTGGCGATGGTGGCCGGAATGATCGCAACCCCGCTGTTCGAAACGGGTGGCGACGAACGGCGAGTGCTCGCCCATGCGGTGGTCGCATCGTTCTTCGTCGCGGCTCTCGCAAGCGCCATGCGTCCGTACGGCAAGCGGGCACTTGTCGCAGCCGCAGCGATCGTGATCGTCACCTTCTTGGTGGAGGTGTTGGGCAGCACGACCGGGTTCCCGTTCGGGTCATACGACTACACCGACGCGCTCGAACCACGGCTCGTCGGAGTGCCGGTCATCGTGTCGTTCGCGTGGGCGGGCATCACGTTGGTGGTGCACGGTGCGTTCGGTGCCGCCCCCCGCGCGAGCGTGTTTCGACGGCTCGCACGGCTCGCAATCATGGCGGGGGCGATCACGGCGTGGGACGCATTTCTCGATCCGCAGATGGTGGGCGAGGGGTACTGGCAGTGGCAGCCGGCGTCTCCCGCGTACCGCGGAATACCGTTGGTCAACTATCTCGGCTGGTTGCTGACGGCGGGTGTTACGTCGTCCATCGCGCTCGCGGTGTGCGAACGTCGCGAGACTCGCGATCAACACCGTGATCCGCACCACGATCAACATCGTGATCAGCACCGTGATTCACACCACGCCCGAGCTCACGCGGCGTTCTCACGCTCGGTGTACGCCACGTTGGCGGCGTTGTCGACGATCGGTTTCTTGTTCTTCTTCGATGACGCAGTGGTTGCAGTCGTCGGCGGCGTCGCAATGGGGTGTTTCGTCGTCGCCTCCTACGTCACTGCCGGACGACGCCAATGACCACCGACTACGACACGATCATCGTCGGCGGTGGAGTCGGCGGCCTCGTCACGGCAATACGGCTGGCGACTGCCGGACAGAACGTGGCGCTGTTCGAACGAAACGACCAACTCGGCGGAAAACTCGCCGTGCGCGAACGCGACGGTTTCGCGTTCGATGTCGGGCCGTCGCTGCTCACTCTGCCGGAGCTGTTCGACGACGTGTTCCGCCTGGCAGGCACGAGCCTCGCAGCAGAAGTCGATCTCGTGCGGCTCGACCCCTCGTTTCGCTACTTCTGGCCCGACGCCTCCACCGTCACGTTTCGTGACCAGCCCGTCGCCACGGCAGAAGCGCTCGACGCCTTCAGCCCCGGCAGCGGCGCCGAGTATCTCGACTATCTCCACCATGCGCGAGCGATCTGGAGCACCAGTCAGCGAACGTTCTTCGCCGGAGACATTGGTTCGCCGATGTCGCTCTTGCGGCGCGTGCGTTCACCGCGCGACTTCGCCCGCATCGACGCCCGCCGCAGCCTCGCATCGAGGAGCACGAAAGCATTTCGCGACCCGCGGCTTCGACAGTGGCTCGGTCGTTACGCCACGTACAGCGGGTCAGACCCTTCACTCGCGCCGGCCACGCTCGGTTGCATCGCCGCCGTCGAAGCAGATCTCGGCGCCTGGTACGTGCGAGGCGGGCTGGGTGCCCTGCGCGACGCTCTCGTGCGTGTCGCACAACGGTGCGGCGTAGTCGCGCACACCACCGCCGAGGTCACGCGCATAACGTGCACGCGCCGACGCGTCACCGGCGTGAGCGTCGGCACCCGCGAATACTCGTCGACATCGGTGGTGTGCAACGCAGACGCCCAGCATCTGTATCGCGACCTGCTGCCGCACACGAAACGACTGAAGTCGGTAGAACGCACTCCGAAGTCGACCAGCGGCATCGCCGTACTGGTGGGTGTCGAAGGCCGAACGCCGTTGATAGCGCACCACAACGTGTGGTTCTCGCGCGACTACGCACGCGAGTTTCGTGACGTGAGCGAAGGTCGAATTCCGCGCGATCCCACCATCTATGCGTGCGTCTCGAGCATCACCGATCCGACGCAAGCACCGGCGGACTGCGAGAACTGGTTCCTCCTCATCAACACGCCCGCCGACGAGCGTGCAGTGACCGACGAAGTCGCTGGATGGTTGTTGGACCATCTCGCGACGATCGGCCCCGATCTTCGTCGTCGTGCTCGCTTCGTCGAAGTCATCGGTCCGCAAGACATCGCGCGTCGCTACCGGTCACCGGGCGGCGCGATCTACGGCACGTCGTCGAACGGCAGGAGCGCGGCATTTCGTCGGCCGGCGATTCGAGGCCCGCGTCGCGGCTTGTATCTCGTCGGCGGTTCGACGCATCCAGGCGGAGGACTGCCGCTCGTCACCATGAGCGCACGCATCGCGAGCACTCTCGTTCTGCGCGACAACAGCCAGCGATAGCCTGAGGGTCGTGTCAGTCACCGTTCGCATCCCCACCACCTTGCGACCGCTCTCGGGTGGGGCGAGCACCGTCGCTGTCGACGGCAGCACCCTGCGTGACGTGCTCAAGGCCCTCGATGCCACCCACCCGGGCTTCGCCGGGAAACTGCTCGACGAGCAAGGCAACCTGCACAAGTTCGTGAACGTCTTCGTCGCCGACGACGACGTGCGGTATCTGAAGGGTCTCGACACTCCGGTTGGGGCCGGCCAAGTCGTGTCGATCGTGCCCGCGGTTGCCGGCGGGCAAATCGTCGTCGTTGAGTTCGCCGGCGGGCGCTAGGGCTCGCACTCGATTGAAGTTCGCCGTCGCGATCCCGGCGCGACTCGAATCGACGCGCCTACCCCGCAAGGTGCTCGCCGACATCGGGGGCGTGCCCATGCTGCGACGCGTCGTGACTGAGACTGCCAAGGCCAAGTCGATCAACGAAGTGGTCCTGTGCACCGACAGCGACGAAGTAGCGGCCGCCGCCCGTGAATGGAACGTGCGTGCCATCATGACGTCGCCGGCCTGCACGTCGGGTTCTGAACGCATCGCTTCGGTCATCGAGCACATCGACGCCGACGTCGTCATCAACGTGCAAGGTGACCAGCCGTTCGTCGACCCCGCCGTGATCGATTCGATGTGCGCGGTGTTTCGTGACCGCACTCCGACCCCTTCGGTGGTCACCCCGGTGTACCCGTTGCCGGCCGAGAAACTCGACAACCCCGACGCCGTGAAGGTGGTGGTGAGCACCGAGCATCGAGCGCTGTACTTCAGTCGTGCCGCGGTGCCCTATGTGCGGGGCAGCGACCGAGGGAACTGGCTGTCGGCCGGCGTTCATTGGGGGCACGTCGGCATGTACGGCTATCGCCGCGACGTGCTGCAACGCTGGTCGTCGCTCTCCCGATCGCCGCTCGAAGAAGCGGAGAAGCTCGAGCAACTTCGCCTGCTCGAGAACGCAATTACCATTGATACCTACGAGATCGTCGCCAACGCCCGCAACACGCTCTCGGTTGACAGCCCAGCCGACCTCGAGACCGCACGACGCTTGGTGACGCAATGACCTCACGAACCTTGGTGACGCCATGACTTCGCGGAATCCGCTTGCTGGCGTGATGCTGAAGGAGGCCGCTGCCATCTCCGTCGCGGCCGAGCGGCTCGATGCCAAGACTGCCTCGAAGGCCGTCGACCTCCTGGTGTCGTGCGGCGGCAAAGTGATCATCACCGGCGTCGGCAAGTCAGGACTCGTCGCGCAGAAAATCGCCGCCAGTTTCACCTCAGTCGGTCTTCTCTCCGTGTACCTCAACCCGCTCGATGCGCTGCACGGCGACATCGGCGTGGTGCGCGATGGTGACGTCGTCGTGATCATCAGCAACAGCGGCAACACCTCGGAACTTCTCGCGATCGTTCCGTACGTGAAGAAGCGAAACGTGAAGCTGCTCGGCATCCTCGGACAAGCGAAGTCGTCGCTGGCCGAACATTGCGATGCGGTGCTCGACGCGTCAGTGGAGAAAGAGGCGGCGCCAATCGACCAAGTCCCCACCTCCAGCACGGCCGTGGCGATGGCGCTCGGAGACGCACTCGCCGTTGCGTGGATGACTGCAAAGGGCGTATCCGCCACCGACTTCGCGATGAACCATCCGGGTGGCACCATCGGTCGCCGACTCACCCTCACCGTTGCCGACCTCATGATCTCGCGCGAGAAGTTGCAGATGATCGCCCCCGACGCCCGTTTGCCCGAGGTGCTCGACGTGCTGACCGCGCAAGCGATCGGCGCAGTGCTGGTGGCAAACCCATCCAGCCCCACTGCGCTCGGCGGAATCATCACCGACGGTGACCTCCGGCGAGCGCTCAAGCGCAGTAGCGCAGACACGTGGGGCTCGCTCGTTGCACGCGACCTCATGACCGCTGCGCCGATCACCGTCACCTCGTCAACGGCTGCCGTCGAAGCCCTCACCTTGATGGAGCGCAACGCCCGCAAAGCCATCACCGTCTTGCCCGTGGTCGACGCTGGCGTCGTCGTCGGCATGCTGCGCATGCACGATTTGGTGCAGGCTGGTCTGTCATGACGTCTCGCAAGCAGCCCGGGGGCCCGGCATCACACGAGCCACACACCGGACCAGTGCGTGCCGACCTCGGCCGGGGCGTGTCGTGCGGCGACGGTCAGCCGCTCGTCGTGATCGCCGGCCCGTGCGTGATCGAGAGCAAGGATCTCGGCCAAGAAGTCGCCGAACGCATGAAACACATCTGCTCTCGACTAGGTATCAGTTACGTCTTCAAAGCCAGCTACGACAAGGCCAATCGAACGTCGCTCACTGGTTACCGAGGTCCCGGTCGCGACGAGGGTCTGGCAGTGATCGGTGCAATCGGAGCGTCTCTAGGCATTCCGGTGCTCACCGACATTCACGAAACGGCGGACGCAGTGGTCGCGGCCGAACATGTCGATGTGCTGCAGATTCCCGCGTTTCTTTGTCGCCAGACCGACCTGTTGTTGGCCGCCGCGGCGACGGGCAAGGCAGTAAACGTGAAGAAAGGTCAGTTTCTCGCCCCGTGGGACATGAAGAACGTCGTGGAGAAGTTGCGCAACGGGGGAGCAAAGAACGTGCTCGTCACCGAGCGTGGCACGTCGTTCGGCTACAACACGCTGGTGGTCGACTATCGCGGCTTGCCGCAGCTGCGTGCAAGTGCCGCGCCGGTCATCTTTGACGTCACGCACTCCGTGCAACAACCGGGCGGGCAGGGCACCTCGTCGGGAGGGCAACGTG
>DAIPHP010000013.1:0-24685 GCA_036771295.1 Ilumatobacteraceae bacterium | reverse complement strand
TCGGCGCGCTGCGAGGCTGACATCATGCGCGAACTGCTCGACGATCTCGACCGCTGGCGACTCGCCGGCAAACGCTGCGTGGTGGGTCGAGTGGTCGGTATCGACGGTTCGGGTCCGCGCGACCCGGGTGCCGCGATGGCGGTGAACGAGGACGGCGAAGTCGTCGGCTCGGTGAGTGGCGGCTGCGTCGAGGGCGCCGTCGTCAGCGAAGCACTGGAAATGATGCGTACGAGCTCGCCGGCCAAGGTGGTGACCTTCGGGTACTCCGACGACGAGGCGTTCGCCGTCGGGCTCACCTGCGGCGGAACGATTCACGTCTTCATGCAAGAGCTCGCATGAACGCCGTCTACGACGAATTGGCGCGACGACTGCGCGCGAACTCGCCGGTCGCGCTCGCCGTGGTGATCGAGGGGCCCCACATCGGCTCGACGATGCTGGTTGCGCCCGACACGACGACGATCGGTTCGCTCGGCAACGCCCAACTCGACCGGGTCGCGGCACGTGACGCGCTGGGCGAACTCGAGGCCGGCCGCACGGGCGTGCGCCACTACGGCCCCGAAGGCCAGACGACTCCGGAAGATCTTGCAGACTCACCGACCGTGCGAGTGTTCGTGGAGTCGTTCGCTCCGCCGCCGCACATGGTGATCTTCGGTGCGGTCGATTTCACCAGTGCGCTCGCTCGCGTGGCCAAGGTGCTCGGCTACCACGTCACGGTGTGCGACGCCCGCAAGGTGTTCGCGACGACCCGACGGTTTCCGATGGCCGACGAAGTGATGGTGGCATGGCCCGACGACGTGTTCGCCAAGTTCGGCTCGACGCTCGGGCCGCGTGACGCCGTGTGCATTCTCACCCACGACCCGAAGTTCGACGTTCCGGCGATACAAGGGGCGTTACGCACCAGCGTGGGTTACATCGGCGTGATGGGCAGCCGAAAAACACACGCGAAGCGTCTCGAACGCCTCGCCGAAGTCGGGTTGAGCGGCGACGATCTGAAGCGCGTGATGTCGCCGATCGGTCTCGACATCGGCGCTCGCACCCCGGAGGAGACGGCGATCTCGATCTGCGGAGAAATCATCGCACGACGCACGGGTCGCGGTGCGGCGTCACTGTCGACGACGAGCGGCGCGATTCACTAGCGCGAATCCGTCGCGCCGGTCGGGGCTCACGAGTCGAGCGGGCTCACCCAACGCATCCACGACAAACGGGTGGAGTCGATGCGGTGCACTTCCACCGCACGCTCGCCTGACCGCGCGTGCACGATGAGTTCGGGCACGCCGAGCGACATCATGATGTGACCGGGGTACCACACGAGGTCGCCGACCTGCACGGTGTCGCGGCTCACCCGGTTGCCGCGCGCATACTGCTGCGCCGAACCGCGATCAATTTCGACACCCGCTTGGGCCCAGGCGTATTTCGTGAGCGACGAGCAGTCGAGCGCGATGAACGGCGCGTCGGCGTTGAGGCGGTAGGGCACGCCGACCTGGCTCAGCGCCGAAAACACCGCGATCTTGCGCTGCACGGGGGCGTCAGCCCACACCGTGCGCAGTCGTTGGGCGTCGGCATCGAGCACGTGCGCGATGAGACTTGCGATTTCATCGATCTGACGGGCGGCCACGCCGCGCGCCTCGGCCTCGGGCAGGTCGCTCGCGGCTCGCAGTTCGAGCGCCACCTCGCGGGAGGTGACCGCGATCCAGGTGGCGGTGCGTTCGCTCACCGGCACAGCACCAACTGGCGACACCGACCACAGTCCTGGCACGCCGACAGGTGCTACGAGCGCGACCGCTGACAGCGCGAGCCCGCACATGGCGGCGACCGCCCGGCTGGTTCGGGTAGTGCGAACGCGCGTTCGCTTTTTGGGGTCTCGAGCAGAAAAAGCCGTAGCTGCGAGGTGTTGTGGGGACATCGGAACCTCCGGGCGGTGCAGGGGGCGCACCACCGGATCGGGGATGGGGTACTCCCATCCTACCCCTGGCTGTAATGAAATTGTAATAAATCGTGCGCTTGTGTTTTGAGCCCAAAACCGGCGTAACTGCGAGGCTGGCGAGGTGCCAGGTGCCCCTCAGCAGCCCTCCGAACGCGTCTGCGGGGCCGTTCTCCTGGCAGCGGGCGGTGGCAGCCGATTTGCCGGGGCCCACCACAAACTGCTCCAGCCGCTGGCGGGCAAGCCGATGGTGCGCTGGGCTCTCGAGGCCGTCGCCGAAGCCGGGCTCTCCCCCATTTTCATGGTGACCGGGGCGGTCGACCTCTCTGACGTGATGAGTGACCCGCTGCCAAACAATCCCGAGGTGGTCGTCGTGCACAACCCCGGCTGGCAACGCGGCATGGCGAGTTCGTTGCAGGCGGCACTCGACGTCGCGCGCGAGCGCGAACTCGAGGCGGTCGTCGTCGGGCTCGGCGACCAACCAGGCATCGCGCCGAGCGCGTGGCGAGCCGTGGCCGACGCGCAATCACCGTTGGCCGTCGCGACGTACGACGGTGAGCGACGGAACCCGGTTCGAATTCATGCCGAACTGTGGTCGCACCTGCCAATCGACGGTGACGAAGGTGCGCGATCCCTGATTCGCCAGCGACCAGAACTCGTCACCGAAGTAGCCTGCGAGGGCATCGCCGACGACATCGACACGGTCGACGACGTGCAGCGGTGGCAGGCGCGACTTGCCGAACAACGAAAGGACAACTGATGGAACTGCATCACGAGTTCACCGTTCCCGTGCCCGCCGCGGATGCCTGGCGAATCCTCACCGATCTCGAGCGTCTCGCCCCGTGCCTCCCCGGCGCGCAACTCACCGAGGTGGAAGGCGAGATCTACCGAGGCCAAGTGAAAGTCAAAGTCGGCCCGATCGTCGCGCAGTTCAAGGGTCAAGCGTCGTTCGTCAGCCGAGACGACGACGCCTACACCGCCTCGCTGAAAGCAGAAGGCCGCGACACCGGCGGCAAAGGCAACGCGTCGGCGACGATCACCGCGAAGTTGGTGTCGACCGGCCCTTCGAGCGCCACGTGCACCGTCGACACCGATCTCAACATCACCGGCAAGGTCGCGCAGTTCGGCCGCGGGGCGCTGGCCGACGTGAGCGACAAATTGCTGCTGCAGTTCGTCGACAATCTGAACGCGCTCATCGCTTCCGGCAGCGCCGCCACGCCCAGCGCACCGAACAACGCAAGCACGCAGCCTGGTTCGAGCACCCAAAGCGCGACGCCCGCCTCGCCGACGAGCGCCCCAGAGGTTCGCAAGATCGAAAGCAGCGACGACGTCGCGCCGCTTGACCTGCTTGACGCGGCAGGCGGCACCATCGCCAAACGACTCGTGCCGGTCGTCGTGATCGTCGCAGCGGCGGTGGCGGCATTTCTGATCTTCCGTTGAACGCGTCGACGGCCGACATCGAGCGCGTGACGCAACTGCTCGGACGGCGTCCGCAGGGCGACTTCGACGTCATGCTCCGCTCCGCCAACGGCGACCCGCGAGTGGTGCGAAACGCGCCGCTGTTGCACGACGGCACGCCGATGCCGACGCGCTACTGGCTGGTCGACACCCGTGACGTGGCAGCGGTGTCGCGCTTGGAGGCCACCGGCGGCGTCGACCAGGCCGAGGCCGAGGTCGACGCGACGGCGCTCGAGTCGGCACACGCGGCATATGCCGCCGAGCGCGACGCGCACGTGCCGGTCGACCACCTCGGGCCGCGACCCTACGGCGGCGTGGCGGGCACGCGACGCGGCGTGAAATGCCTGCACGCGCACTACGCCAACTGGCTGGTCGGCAACGACGACCCGGTCGGCAAGTGGGTCGCCGATCGCCTGGCCACGCCCGAGCCGAACGATGCGACCACGGCGGGGCGATCGTGAGCACCAACGTCGCCGCGATTGATATCGGCTCGAACTCGACGAACCTGCTGGTCGTCGACGGCGACGGTAACGAAATCGTGCGCGAAGTGAACGTGACGGCGCTCGGCGAAGGCGTGGCGCGCACCAGCACGCTCTCGCCTGCGGCCGTCGAGCGAACGATGCGCGTGATCAGCCGTTATGCCGACATCGTCGCGACGCACGAGGCGACGTTGCACATCACCGGCACCGCCGCGTGTCGTATGGCAACCAACACCGCGGAGTTTTTCGCTCAGGTACAGAAAATCACGGGTGTCGCACCGCGTCTGCTTTCGCCGCGCGACGAAGCACGGCTCGCCTACCTCGGTGCCACCACGAGCCTGCCGGCCGTTGACGGCCTCACGATGGTGGTCGACATCGGCGGGGCGTCGACTGAACTGACGGTCGGCACTTCCGAGGTGCTCGACAGCGTCTCGTTACCGTTCGGTGTGGTGACGCTCACCGAAGCAGAACTGCATCGCGACCCGCCGCGCGCCGAAGAACTCTCCAACGCGATCTCCATCGTCGGTGACGCAGTCGACAACGCAGTGATCGAACGACCGGTGCTCGCCGACGCCCAGCGGGTGGTGGGTGTCGCCGGCAGCATCGTGACGATCGCCGCGGTGGAGCTCGGATTGCACACGTTCGACGCCGCGCGCCTGCACGGTATGCAGCTCACCAAAGACGCGGCCGAAGACGTGTTTCGCACCCTGGCCACCGAGTCGTTGGCCGATCGCGTGCACAACCCGGGTCTTCCAGTGGAACGCGCCGGGGTAATCGTGGGAGGCTGTTGCCTGCTGGTAGCCATCATGCGCAGACTCGGTCTCGACCACATCATCGTGAGCACGCACAACCTGCTCGACGGCGTGGTGCACGAGGCACGCAGGAACGGGGCCGCCTCGTGAGCACGCGACCGACGACCAGTTCGCGGGCGCGAGCGAGCCACCCGGCGACGCCGTCTGCGACATCCTCACGTCTCTACGGGCGCCGCGTGATGCTGCGTTCGTTGATCGCCGACGACTTCGAGGCGTTCAGCGAGGTGCGGCGCCGCAACGGTCGATGGCTCACCGATTGGGAGCCGTTGCGCCCGAGCGTGTCGGCCGACCCGGCGTTCAACGTGGAAGCGTTCATGCGGCGCTGCGAACTGCGCGACCGCGAACGCGGGGCCGGCAACGCGTACACCTTCGGCATCTTCGTCGATTCGGTGCTCTGCGGCGAGATCAACCTCAACGGCGTCGCGCGGGGTTCGATGCAGTCAGCGACCATCGGGTACTGGATCGACCGCGCCAAGGCCGGCCACGGGTACGTTCCGGAGGCGGTCGTCGTGCTGTCGCGCTACGCCTTCGAACAACTCCGTCTGCACCGGCTGGAGATCTGCATCATTCCGCGCAACGAGAACAGTCTGCGCGTGGTCGAAAAACTCGCGTGGCGGCACGAAGGCCGCGCCGAACGCTTTCTCGAGATCAACGGCACGTGGGAAGACCACGACCGTTTCGGATTCACCGCCGAAGAGTGGGAAGCCCGCGCCGAAGAACTCTCCCGCATCTGGTTGTAGCGCGACCAGCCGCGTCGTGCGGCCTCAACCGGTCGGGAGGTCCCTAGCGCTTGGAGATTTTTGCCTGCAGCGCGGCGAGTCGTTCGCGAAACCACGGTTGACGAGTCGACCACACCTGCGGGCCCAACTCGTAGTCCACCGCTTGCGCATGAGACGGCACGCCGCCGATTTCCATCACGGTGTTCTTGATCGAAACGAGCAGCTCTTTCGGTGCGCCTGCCGCCTTGGCGGCGAACTCGCGGGCCGTCGGGATGAGCGCGGCGTCATCGACGCACTTCCACACCAAGCCGGCGCGCAGCGCGGCTTCGCCATCGAGCACCTCACCGAACGCGACGGTGGCCATGGTGGTCTGCAGGCCGGCGATGCGCAGCTGCATCCAGGTGTTGCCGCCGCCGGGGTGCAACCCGAGCTGCACGAAGCGCGAGTCAAACTTTGCGCTCTTTGCGGCGATGCGCACGTCGCAACCGAGAGCCAGGTTCATGCCTGCACCGACCGCCGCCCCGTTGACTGCGGCGATCGTGGGCAACGGGCTGCGCGCCACCCGCAAGAATCCCTCGTAGATCGCCAGCAGCGACTCGCGAGTCGCTTCGGCGAGATTGCCGAGGTTCGCCCCCGCGCAGAACGCAGGCGGCGCACCGGTGACGATGACGACGCGCACGTTCGGGTCGGCCTCGGCGGCGTCCATTGACGTGACGATCTCGGCGACCATCTCCGCAGTCATCGAGTTGCGCTCTTGCGGGTTGTTGAGCGTCAGCGTCGCGATGCCGTCGCTGACGTCGTAGAGCACCATCGCCACGGTCACGATTCTCGCACACTTGTAGCGTGAACTCGTGCTCGATCACGTCTTCACCGACGCCATCGGCGCGTTGCGCGACGCGTTCGGCAATGCGTTTCTCGAGCGGCAAGCCTTCGAAGAGCATTTGCACAGCGACGTGCTGCTCGGCGACCTCGTGTGGGCGACCAGCTACGGCCTGCCCGGCGAAGGCCAGCCGCCGCGAGTCGTCGCGCACATCACGTTCACGTGGCCGTCATGGAGCCAAGCGACGTATCGCGCGTGGTACGTCGAGGAGATCTACCACGAGGCTCCGGTCATCGAGATGGAAATCGTCTTTCGAGTGCAACGTTTGAAGAACCTGCCCGACACGTCGCTCATCGCCGGCGTCGCTGCGCTCACCAGCCCCCGGCTCGGCAGCCAGCAACTCACGCGCGAGAGCATCAGCAGCGAGACGATCTCCGCGACCGACACGAACCGGCCGCTCGACCACGCGGCGGAGATCGTGTACCACGGGGTGTACGAACTGGCCGAAGAAACGCTCGCCGACGGCACGAACAAACTGCTCGACGAACACTTCGGTTCGCTCGGCGGCTGGGTCGCTGCCACGCTGGTGAAGCTCGGCGACCTGCAGTTCACGTACCACCCCGCCGACGGCGAGAAGTAGAAGAACGCTCAGCGAAGATCGGGCGGCAACAAGCTGGCGAGCGGCACCAGCGGCCGCGGCCCGATGTGCATGATCACCTCGGCAGCGCAGATCGTGCCGATCTCGGCGCTTTGTTCCAGCGTCTTGCCGTGCGTGAGACCGTAGAAGAACCCGGCGGCGTACAAGTCGCCTGCCCCGGTTGCATCGATGATCGGGTCGACCGGCAGCGCGGGCACCTCGATGAATTCGTCCGCGGTGATGACCGCCGAACCGCGCTTGCTGCGCGTCACCACGGCGAGCGGGCAGTTTTCGCGCAACTTGCCGACCGCTTGCTCGAAGTTCTCGGTGCCGTACAGCACCTGCAGCTCGTGCTCGTTGGCGAACAGGAGGTCAACTTCGTCTTCGACGAGTGCGAGAAAGTCGGCATGATGTCGTTGCACGCAGAACGAATCGGACAACGTGAGCGCCACCTTTCGCCCGGCCTCGTGGGCGTACTGCGCCGCGACACGAAACGCCTCCTTGGCGTCGTCTTTGTCGTAGAGATATCCCTCGAGAAACACCCATTCGGCGCTTTGCACGGCCTCTTTGGAGATGTCTGTCGGTGCCAGCACGGCCCCCGCCCCGAGATAGGTGTTCATCGTGCGCTGCCCGTCGGGGGTCACGATGATCACGCAGCGCCCCGTGGGCAGACCGTGGTCCTTGGGCGCAGGAAAAAACTTCACTCCCGCTTCAGTGAGGTCGCGGGCGAACACCTGGCCGACCTCGTCGTCGGCGATCTTGCCGATGAATCCCGCTCGGCCCCCGAGGCTTGCCAGCCCGTGCGACGTATTCGCCACCGATCCGCCGCTCGTCATAATGCTCTTACCGACGCGGGAGTAGAGGTATTGCGAGCGTTCGGCGTCGACGAGCATCATCGAGGCCTTGGTTAAGCCGTGCTTGTCCAAAAAGTCTTCGGGCATTTGTGCGATGACGTCGACCATCGCGTTGCCGATGGTGACGGCGTCAAGCGTGGCGGTTGTCATGGTCCCCCAACCCTAGAAGGTATGTACGTCTCGCTGCTTTGACCGCCTGTGATGTAAGTTAAGAACTTCCAGAAAGTCACGTTTAGGGGAAGATATGAAAGCGAAATCACTCTCAGCTCAGTTGAAGAAGGCCTCCAGCATGTCGGCACAGACCGTCGCCGACCGCTTGATCGCGCACCGAGTGGAGCGCGGCTTCTCTCAGGCTCGCCTGGCGGAGCTCGCCGGCGTCGACCGCAAGACGATCAACCGCATCGAGAACGGCCACTTCTCTCCGTCGCTCGACACCCTCACGCGTCTGAGCGTGGTGCTGAAGTGCAGACTCTCCGACTTGGTCGAGGCAAAGCGCGCGAAGCGCTAGTCACACGGCGCCGGCTCAGCGAGCCAGCGCGCTCACCAGTCGCTGACACACGTCGGCGATGTCGCGCACGTTCATGACCGAACCTGCGCCAGTCGTACTCGCGGACGCCGGTTTGGCGACGGAGTTGAGGAGTTCGAGCACCTCGCGTTTCGACAACTCGCTCGGGGCCACGTCTTCGAGTGCGTCGACGAGCGCGGCGGCGTCGATCACGCGCAAGTCGCCCCGCGGCGCGTTGGCTGAATCGACCACCGTTCCAGAACCGACCGTGAGCAGGTAATCGTGGCGCTCCGCGGTGGTGACTCGTGGAGTTCTGCCGCGAATGACTCCGCGAACGGCGACTTCTCGGGAGAAGATCGGCCACCGTCGGGCGTTCGCGACACCGACGACGACCGGGATCTCGTCGTCGATACGCCCACGATTGGTGGTCAAGATGCCCTCGCTCAACAGATGCGACGCCACCATCGAGGAGAAACGGAATGCATCGGCGCACCACAGCACGATGCTGTACGTGTCACTCATGCGACATACCGTTTGCTGTAAGTACCACTTACGCCTGACATAAGTACTCGAGCAAAGGTAGTTGGCGGGTGTCACGCAATCGGTGAGCAGGCAAGCCCCCCCCCCGCCGAGTAACCGACTAAATCAGTCGGTTATCTCGCGACCATAAACGGGACGGATTCGCCGACCGTCTGGTCGTCGCCAGGCTCCGAACGGCAAGGTTGAGGAGTCAATAGGGCGTCACTGCCGTCGGCATCGACGGCGGCAGTACGGCCAGTACTGGTACCGGCCGTGCGACTAGCGACTGACGCTAATTAACCCGCCGTTCACCACGCGGTCGCGCAGCTCGCGCTTCAAGAACTTGCCGGCGGCGTTGCGGGGCAGCGGCTCCGAGAGCATCACCACGTGTGTCGGCACCTTGAACGCGGCGATTTTGCCGTCTAGGAATGTCCACAACTCCTCCGGGGTGATCGAAGATCCGACTTTCGGGTAGATCGCCACGGCGACTTCCTCGCCCAAACGTTCGTGCGGCAAGCCGAACACTGCGGCCTCGTGCACGGCCGGGTGCTCGTAGATCGCGTGCTCCACTTCGGCGCCGTAGACGTTCTCGCCGGCGCGCAGGATCATGTCTTTGGCCCGGTCTTCGATGTAGAGAAAACCGTCTTCGTCCACCCGGCCGATGTCGCCTGACAGCAGCCAGCCGTCGACGATCGTCGCGGCGGTGGCGTCGGGCTTGTTCCAGTACCCGCGAATCAGCATCGGGCCGGACATCCAAATGTCGCCGGTCTTGCCCACTGGCAGAGGGTTGCGGTTTTCGTCACGAATCTCCACGCGCATCGGCAGCACCGCGCGACCGGTGCTGGTGGGTCGCGCCACGTAGTCGGCTCCGCGGTTTCCCGGGCCGAACGCGTTCGTCTCGGTCATGCCGTAACCGAGCTGCGGGCCGCCCTTTTTGAAGCTGTTCGCCACTTTGTGCACGAGCGCCGCCGGTGCCGGCGCACCACCGCCGCCGACCGCCCGCAACGACGAGAGGTCGTAGTTCGGGAACGACGGGTGGTTCACGAGGTCCCAACTTTGCGTCGGCACACCGACGAAGTTGGTGACCTTCTCGCGCTCGATGAGCTGCATGGCTTTCTCGGGGTCCCACTTGTACATGATGACGAGTTTCAGACCGGCGACGAAACAACTCATCATCACCGGCACGCAACCCGTGACGTGAAAGAGCGGCACGATGAGAATGAACGACGGCGGGAACGGATCCGGCTCGGGCTTCACCGTCGCGCGCATGCCGTCGACGGTCTGGCGCAACGAGAACGCCATCAACGCGCTGACGATCGCACGGTGCGTCGACACTGCACCTTTCGGGAACCCGGTCGTACCGGAGGTGTAGAGAATGGTCGCGTCGTCATCCGGACTGATGTCGACGGGTGCCGGCTTGTTGCCGAGTTTCACGACGTCGTCCCACTTGTCATAGCCGGCACTGGCCGAGTGCTTCGACCGCACCAGCAGCACCTTCACGCCGAGCGCGTCGCACGTGGCTTTGCCGGTTTCGTAGCGCTCGTCGTCGCAGATCAGCACCTTGGGTGACGAGTCACGCAACGCGTAATCCATCTCCTCGGTCTTCCACCACGAGTTCATCGACACCGAGATGCCGCCGACCGAGAGAATCGCAGCGAACGACATGCACCACTCGGGGTAATTGCGCATCGCCACGGCGACACGGTCGCCTTTCTTCACGCCGTATCGCTCGACGAGTGCGTGCGCGAGGGCATCGACGCGCTCCATCGCGTGGGAGAACGTGAGGCGCTCGTCTTCGTAGACGAGGAAGTCTTTGTCGCCGTGGTTACGTGCCATAGCGAACACCTGCCCGAGATGGGCCGGGGCGTTCTTGAACACCTGCGTGCGCACACCGCGGACGTCGGTTTCCACCAACTCGAAGATCTGGCCGGGTCCGGTCGCGGCGGTGATGGCCTCGAACCAGCCGAGTCCTGCAGGTGTCGTCATGATGCTCCCCCTCGCCACGACGAGTGGCGGCACTGAGTCTCGCTTACGGGGATGGTCGTTCGCCACTCGCAGAGCGAGCCGAACTCAACCAGGAGTCGGGCGCGGTCTTGTGGAGCTGAGGGGAATTGAACCCCTGGCCTGTACATTGCGAACGTACCGCTCTACCAACTGAGCTACAGCCCCGCGGGCGCTTACGCTACCGCCTAGGCGACGCGGCGGAACTGGCGGCGATAGCGCTCGTGATCGCGCTTCACGCGCCACTGCACCAGCATGTAGCAGTAGGCGCCGAGTGCCAGCGCCGAGAGCGTGAACGTCCAGACGAAGAACATCTCGCGCATGCTGACTGCCAACAGCAGCGACACGCCGGCGACACCCAACAGGCCGAACAGCCAGTTGGCGCGACGGCGACGGATCAGTTCGCGCTCGAAGAATTCGCCTTCGAAACGGGCGTGCTGGCGGGTGCCGCGGGGGCGCACCACCGACGAGGTGGCATGGCCGACCTGACGAAGCGGGCGGCCCACGACTCGGGCGGCCGGGGCAAAGGGTCGGGCGGCGTCACGCAGGGGTGCCAGCGGGGCTCGGCCGCCACGCGGGATGGGACGTCCGTCCCGCTGCAGCGAAGTGAGCTGGCGGCGGAAGTTGCTCACCGAGCTGGTCGGCGAGTTCCGCAGGCGAGAGCGCACCAACGGGGGCACCAACACGGCGGCCCAGGCGGCAGCGACGAGCAGCAAGATGAGGTTGCTCATACGGGTTTCCCCATTCTATGACGATTTCATGACAGACCCGCCGGGGTGGTCGTGCCGGCTGACGCCCCTGCTGCCCGGGCACATGGGCCGGTGGGGCTTCACATGGCCGTTCGAGCTTCGCATGGCCGTCAGAGCCTCGCCTGGCCGCCTGGTCCCGCCCAAAGGGCAGACCGCTCGGGATCTAGAGGGCGGCGCGGCGGTAGGTGCCTTGGCGACCGCCCGATTTCTCCCACAGCGTGAGGTCGCCGATCACCATCTCGCGGTCGGCACTTTTGCACATGTCGTAGATGGTGAGGGCGGCGACCGAGCAGGCGTGGAGCGCCTCCATCTCCACGCCGGTGCGGTCGATGGTGTCGACGTGGCACTCGACGGCAACGAACGTGTCGCCAATCTCGAAATTGATCGTCACCGACCCGATGAGCAACGGGTGACAGAGCGGGATCATGTCGCTCGTGCGCTTCGCCGCCTGAATGCCCGCCACGCGTGCCACTGCCAGCACGTCGCCCTTCTTCACTTCGCGGTTGGCGATGGCAGCGGTGGTCGAGGCCTGCATGAACACCTTGCAGCGCGCCATCGCCCTGCGGTGCGTGGGTTCCTTCGGCGTCACGTCGACCATGCGCGCGCGACCGAGCGGGTCGAGGTGTGAGAACTGCGCGTCACTCATGAGATGGTGCTCCAGTTGCTGAACCGACTCGTCACGTCATCCACCGATCTGGCTCATCGAACGTCGCGGACGCACGAAAGTGACCTGCCCGATGCGGTGGCCGGCCCACTTCTCCCCCACGGCCCGGCGCAGCAGCGCCTCGATCTCGTCGTCGGATGCCCCGCCGCGCACGAGGGCGCGCACGTCGAATTCGTCGGTGGCGAACAGGCACGTGCGGAACTGGCCGTCGGCGGTGAGACGCACGCGATCGCAGTCGCCGCAGAACGGCTTGGTGACGGTGGGAATCACCCCGACCACGCCGTTGCCGTCGAGGTACCGCCATCGGTCGGCGGGTGCGGCACCGCGTGCCGGCACCTGCTCGAGCGGGAAGACGTTGTCGATGGTCGCGACGATCTCGTCCTGCCCGACGACCGCGTCGCTCATCCAGTGACCCTGCGCGTCGAGCGGCATGAACTCGATGAATCGCACTTCGACGTTCTTCTCGCGCCCGAACGCCGCGAGCGAGACGATCTCGTCGTCGTTCACGCCGCGCTGCACGACCACGTTCACCTTCACCGGTCGCAACCCCGCCGCGATCGCGGCGTCGATGCCTTCGAGCACCGAGTCGAGCTCGTCGCGTTTGGTGATGGCCTTGAATCGTTCTCGGCGCAACGTGTCGAGACTCACGTTGATACGCGACAGCCCGGCGCGCCGCAGGTCGTCGGCGACGAGCGCGAGCGTCGCCCCGTTCGTGGTGAGCGCGACATCGACAGGGCCGCCGGCGCGCGGCGAATCGGCGTTGCTCGGCACCGTGAGCGAGGCGAGTTTCTCGATCAACACCGGCAGGTGCGCTCGCACGGTGGGCTCGCCGCCGGTGAGGCGGATGCCGTCGACGCCGAACCGCTCCACGCAGACGCGCGCCACCCGGTACAGCTCTTCGTAAGTGAGCACTTCGGTGCGAGGCAGCCACTGCATGCCTTCTTCCGGCATGCAGTACGTGCAGCGGAAGTTGCAGCGGTCGGTCACCGAGATGCGAAGATCACGCACCGAGCGCCCGAATGAGTCGATCAATTCGGGTTTGGCAAGGCCCATCGACATGGGCAAAGCCTATTCACGTCACCTGAGAACGAAACCAACGACGCCCGGTCGAGTCGCGAAGACAGGCGGGGCGTTCATCTTCGGGCAGTATCGTGCCGCGGTGCCGTTGTACGTGGTTCGTCATGCAAAAGCCGGGTCGCGCAGCGACTTCGACGGCGACGACATCGACCGACCGCTCACGAACTCCGGCCGGAAACAAGCAGCCGCGCTCGCCGAGCGCCTCGCGAGCGTTTCACCGACCGTGATCGTCTCGTCGCCGTACCGGCGGTGCGTGGAGACCGTCGAGCCACTCGCCGTCGCCGTCGACTCCGTCGTTCAGGTCGACGACCGACTCGCGGAATTCGCCGACGAAAACGTGCGCCCCGACGCGTCACTGTTCGACTTGTTGCATTCGCTGCCCGACCGTGCAGTGGTGTGCAGTCACGGAGACGTGATTCCGGCGGTGATCGAGTCGCTCGCCGGAGCCGGCATGCGTATCAACGGCTCGGCCGAGTGGGGTAAGGGCAGCGTGTGGGTGTTGCAGCGCGATGCCAACCGGTTCGTTTCGGCCCTCGCCTGGCCACCACCCGTCGTCGAGTAGCCGTCGCGTCGACACGACGCGACTGTCACCTCCCGCCCACCACCAGGCGCGACGCGAAGGTCACTTTCCGAGCGCGGCGTCCACTTCTTCGCGCAGCGACTCCACCAATCCCCGCACTTCGGCCGGCGGATTCCGGGCGATGCACTTGTCGAGAAACTCGCTCGCCGACGCCGCGTCACCGCCGTCACGAAACACCACGATGCCCAGAAAACACATGGCGTCCGGGTACGCGGGGTCGAGTTCGATCGCGCGTCCGAGCGCCGTGATCGTCGACGCGTACGCCTGTTGGCGTAGTGACTCGTCGAACTGTCGAGCCGACAGCATGATCAACCACGCACGGTACGTGAGCGCTTCGACGTTGTCGGGGTCGGTGTCGAGCACGCGACCATACAGGTCGATCGCCGACTTCACGTCGCTCGGGCCGGCGAGCCGCGCTTGAGCGAGCAGCGATGCGGTGCTGTCTTCGATTCCGCCCGTTGCCGTCTGCAGCGGCAGTCGTTGCCCCGACTGCCTGGCCACCAGCACTCCGACACCCGTGCCGACCAACGCGGCGATCGCGATGGTGATCGCCACGGGTTTGCGCCGCGACGTGCCGACCGTTGCGGCGTCGGCGTCGCCTCGACGGAACAACACGAACAACGCACCGACGAGCACGACTGCCAGCACCACGGGCAGCACCCATATCAACGCCTCGATGCCGCTGCCGCGCGGCACGAGCAACACTTGGCCGCCGAACCGGTCGGCGACATAAGCGACGATTTCGTCGTCGGTCTTGAGACCGTCACCGACCTGTCTCGCGACTTCCGCCCGTATCGCCTGTGCGGCTGCGGCACGGGAGACAAAGACGCTCTCCCCGTCGCACGTCGGGCAGGCGATTCGCTTGGTGATCACGTCGATGCGCTCTTGCTGGGTGAGCGGCCCGGTGTCGCGGCCCGCACCGAACGCCAGCAACGCCGCGGTCACCACGAGCAACAATGCCCACAGGCTGCGACGCATCGTCGTGTTCACGGTGCTTCGCCCTCGCGCAGCCGCGCCAATTGCGCTTCGAGCACGCCGTCGGTGACTGCTCCCATGATGCGTAACCGGACGAAACCGTTCGGGTCGATGATCCACGTCTCGGGAACCTTCGCGACGCCGAAGCCCACCGCGATCGCGCCGTCGGTGTCGCGCAGCTTGGGCCAGTCGCCGCCATTGGCAGCGAAGAAGTCGCGAATCGCCTGGTCGGAGTCGTCGTTGACGACGGTGTAGAACTCTGCCCCGCCGACGCGCGAGGCTTCCGCCGCGGCGAACTTGACCAGCGACGGGTGCTCGGCGATGCACGGCACGCACGTGGAGTTGAAGAAGTTCAGCACCACCCACGAGCCTTTGCGGCGGGTCAGGTCGAACGACTCGTTCTCGATGGTGGTCGTCACCACCGCCGGCGCGGGTTGCCCAAGCAGCGGCGAGCGGGCTCCGACGTCGGTGTCGCCGTCAGACACGACGAGCACCAACATCAACGCTGCAAGCACCACGGCAGTGGCGAGCACGCCGATTCGGGCGACTTTCATGCGCCGAACGCCTCGAGTCTCGTCATGCGTCGATCGCCTCGTCTCGCACTTGGTGAATCGACGCGGGCTCTTGGTCGCGACGTCGCCGCGAGGGCAGCACTGCGAGCAGGGTGCCGAACGCCATCACGAAAGTGCCGACCCACAACCACAGGATCATCGGCTTGATGAACACCTTGATGCGCGCCTGGCCCGAGTCTTGGCGCACCGGCGGCTCGAGCGTGAGATAAATGTCGTGCGTCAGCGACGTGCGCACCGACGGAGTGCCCACGTTCATGCCGATGCGCGTGAACTTGGTGATCGACGGCGCGTACGCCTGGCCGCCGTCGACGCTCACCAAGGCCCGCACCGACTGGCTGCGCGCGTCGCGCTGCTCCACCACGTCGACCAGCTCGAACGTGTGTCCGGCGAAGCTGGCCGGACGCCCCAGCACCAAGTCGATCTCTTGGCTGCGGGTGAACGAGTTCGACGCGGCGAGCGCGACGCAAATGAGAATCACGCCGAGGTGCACCACCATGCCCCCGTTGGCCCGACCGACGAAGCCTCGCAGGCGCTGCACGCGAACCGCGCGCCACAAGTGCCGAACTGCGCTGCCCGCCGCGAACCCGCCGAGACCGAACGCGAGCAACGGGGCGAGCCCGGCTGCGCCCACCGCGAGCGCGAGCACGATGCACGCCACGCCGAACACCGCGGGCGCGAGCAATCGCTTTGACATCGTGTCGCGACCGTCCTTGCGCCACGGCAACACCGGTGCCACTGCCATGATGAACAACATCGTGAGGCCGATCGGCACCGTGAGCTGGTCGAAGAACGGCTCGCCCACCACGATTTGTCGCTGCTGGATCGCTTCGACGACGAGCGGAAACACCGTGCCGAGCAACACGACGAAAGCGAACACGGCGAACAACACGTTGTTCACCAAGAACGCGCCCTCGCGCGAGAGCATGCTCTCGACCCGGCCGTCGGCTCGCAGTTGGTCGCCGCGCATGAAGATGAGCACCAGCGACACTGCTACGACGACGGCGAACATGGCGAGCAGCCACGGCCCGATGTCGCTTTCAGAGAATGCGTGCACGCTGTTCAACACGCCCGACCTCGTGAGGAACGTGCCGAGAATCGTCAGGCTGAACGTCGCTATCAGGAGCGACACGTTCCACACGCGAAGTAAGCCTCGACGCTCTTGCACCATCACCGAGTGGATGTACGCGGTACCGGTGATCCACGGCAACAGCGAGGCGTTCTCGACCGGATCCCACGCCCAGACGCCGCTCCAGCCGAGCACTTCGTAGCTCCACCATCCGCCGAGCGCGATACCGAACGTGAGGAATCCCCAGGCGACCACCGTCCAGCGGCGCGTCAAGTGCAGCCAACCGTCCTCCACTTTGCCGGTGATCAACGCGGCGATCGCGAACGCGAACGGCACCGTCATGCCGACGTACCCGAGGTACAAGATCGGCGGGTGGAACATCACGAGTATGTGGTTCTGCAGGAGCGGGTTGGGGCCCGGGCCGTCGGTGACTCCCGGCGGCCCGATCACGAACGGGTTCGCCGGGCCGAACGAAATGAGAAAGAAGAATGCCAACACGGCGAACATCACCGCGAGCGCCCATGCCACGAGCGGTTCGTTCAGACGCCGGCGCATCCACCACGCGGCGGCCGCCACATAGCCAGCCAGCACGAGCACCCACATGAGAATCGAGCCTTCGAGCGCGCTCCACACCGCGGCAAAGTTGTAGAGCGGCGGGGTCGCGCGCGAACCGACTTTCTGCACGTACTCGAGCGAGAAGTCGCGAGTGATCATCGCCCACTCCATCACTGCGAACGCCGCGACGGCCATCGCCGTCGAGATCACCACGAAACGCGGCACGAGCCGCAGGGTCTTTTCGTCGTTCCGGCGGGCGCCGACGGCGGCGGCGAACGCGCCGAAGAACGCGGCCAGAAACCCCGCCAGCAGAATCGCGCGGCCGAGGTGCGCCGTGGCGCTGGCTAGGAGCATGCCGACTCTTCGGCTTCTTCGATGCGCTCGGCGTTCTCAGCCTCGTACTCGTTGGAGTGCTTCACTTCGATGCGAGTCGCGACCAGCACGCCGTCGACGATTCGGCCGTGCGCCACCACCGGAATGCACTCTTGGAAGATGCCGCCGGGCTCGCCTTCGTAGTCGACAGGAAGCGACACGCCGTTGAACGACATGACGAACGTGGTGATGCTGCCCCGCGACTCCAGGCTTCCTTCGTCGACACTGCCCTGCACGCGCACTCGCCGGGTGTCGTCGCAGCCTTCACGAACGCCGATCTCGTCGACGTTGCAGTAGTAGTCGATCGACGACGTCAAGAAGAACCCGATGATCACGACTCCCGCCAGCACCGCACCACCCGCGATGACTGCCGGCAGCAACCGACGCTTCGGGCGCGGCGCGTCGGGCGCGGGGCGCGGTGTCAGGTCCATCTCGTGCTCACAACCACGGCTTGGCGTCGTCCGGGATCCGCGCGGCGAGCTTCTTGGCGCGGCGCACCGTGACGACTGCGAGCAAGGCGATCGAGCCGAGGCTGATGAGCCAACTGGCGAGGATGAAACCGATGTCGTCCATGCTCAGGCCCCCCGACTCGACGGCGTGTTCGACGAACCGACCGTTGCCGCCGACTCGCCGCGTCGAGCGGCAATCGCGGCGTCGAGACCGACGCCTTGTTCAAGGTCGCGCAGTGCGGCAAGGCGCTGCCGGTGCATCACGAGCCACACGAAGATCAGGGTGAACGCGACGACGCCGGAGAACAACGTGAAGAGCATCATGTCGTCGAGTCGTACGTCGCCGTCGGTGTTGAGCACGCTGGCCTCTTGGTGCAGCGAGCGCCACAGCACCACCGAGAAGTGCACGAGCGGAATCTCCAGCACCGCGAGCAACGCGAGCACCGCACTTCGCTTGGCGCGCCGTCGCGGGTCGGTGTCGATGTTACGAACCGCGAGGTAGCCCACGTAGGTGACGAACAAGAACAACGTGGTGGTGAGACGCGGATCCCATTGCCAGAACGTGCCCCACGTGAGACGTCCCCACAGGCTTCCGGTGACGAGCGCGAGCCCCATGAAGAGCACGCCGACTTCCGCCGACGCGCCGGCGACTCGGTCAAAACCCAGGGTGCGGTGGCGTCGTGCGAGCGAGACGCCGGATGCAACCGCAGTGGTGATGAAAGCGAGGTACGCGATCCACGCGGCGGGCACGTGCGCGTACATGATGCGAACCGAGTCGCCCTGCTGAACGTCGGCAGGCGTGATGAAGAACGCGCTGATCACCACCCAAGCGGTGACGAGCACGGCCGCGATGCCGATCGCGCGGGTCACGAACGTGCCCGTGCCTCGGGTGCCGACGTCGGCGGTGAGCGCGGCACCCGTCATGTCAGGAGTCCGACTCCATCAGGGTTCCGAACGCGGCGGCACCGGCCGACACGAACGCCACCGCGAACACGGCGAGCAAACCCACCCACGCCCAGCCGCTGGCCGTGTCGATGGTCTGGCTGCCGAAGGCCGCCTCGGTCGCTCGCGACGCACCGATCAACAGCGGCGCCAGCACCGGGAGCGCGAGCAACGGCAAGAGCGAGTCACGTCCGTTCATGTTCGCAACCACGGCGCCATAGAGAGTACCGACGCTCGCGAGGCCCGCTGCTGCGCACAGCACGGTCGTGACCAACAACACCACGCGACTCGCGGTAACCGACGCACCGTACAGCACGATTGCACCGACGACGAGCGTCGCGGCAAGGGTCACCAACTGCACAAATGCGGCAATCGTCTTGCCGAGATACACCTGGGCGGGTTCCACGGTGCCGGTGAGCAACACGTCGATTGCGCCGTCGTTGGTCTCGACGTCGAACGATCGCTGCACGATCAAGAGCGACGAGAACAGCATCGCCAGCCACACCAGCCCTGCCGCAGCACGCAGGATGAGCGGCTCGCTGTCGAGCGCCACCGCGAACAAGACCAACACCAGCAACGCGAACGGCACGACGCGAACCAACAGCAACCGCGCACGCCACTCGATCAACAAGTCCTTTCGCGCCACGACGAGTGCGTGCTTCATCGTGCACCACCAGAAGGCGTGTTGTCAGGTTGACCCGCTGCGGTGTTTCGGCGCGAAGGCACGTCCGAAGCAACGACGCCTCCCGCCAAAGTGACGGTGCGCGGTGTCTCGCTCGAAGATCGATCCGCCTCGTGCGTGGTGTACAACACGGTCGCACCCGCACGCGTGGCCTCGACGAGAATGCCGTCGAGTTCTTCGCGTGCGCTCGCGTCGAGGCCGGCGTGCGGTTCGTCGAGCAACCACACCTGCGCGCGCCGCACGACCAACGATGCCAACGCGGTGCGACGCCGCTGACCGGCAGACAGCGATCGCGCACGCGTGCCCGCGACTCGGGCGTCGATCTTCAGTCGCGCCAGTGCCTCGTCGACGTCACTCGGTCGCGCGCCGACGAGTCGGGCGGTGAACTGCACGTTCTCGCGCGCGGTCAACTCGGCGTACAGACCGTTGGCATGGCCGAGCATGCCGACGTGCGCTCGCACCGCGGCTCTGTCGACGAGGAGGTCGACATTCAAGACCCGTGCCGAACCGCGCGACAACGGGGTCAGGCCCGCGCATAGCCGCAGGAGCGTCGACTTTCCGGTGCCGTTCGCGCCGCGCAAGGCGACGAGTTCGCCTCGTTGCACTGCGAGCGTCGCGCCGGCGAGCGCGGGAAACCCGCCCAGCGACACGACGGCGTCATCGAGGCGAATCGCGACGTTCTCGGTGCTCGTCTGGATGTTGGTGGTCACTGTGTCGTTTGTCTTTGGGTTCGGCACCGATGCGTGCTCGCGTGAGTTTCAGCCTAGATTGACGCTCATCTCATGAGTTCCTCGAGTGCGCAAAGAGACGTCGTCGATCCCGTCGTCGCACGGCGCGACCGAATCGACCGAATCAACAAGCGTGCGTCTCGAACCGGTTACGGCCTCTACGCGCTGTCGACGGTGGCGTTCTTCGCCGGTCTGTGGACCGACTTCACCTCCGCGATGCATCTCGTGAGCGGAGTGTCGCTGGTGGCGGGCTCGGTGATCCTTGCCCCGAGCATCGTGATCACCTACGGCATTCGAGCCGCGCGACGAGAAGACGCAGAGGCGGCCAAGAAAACCGACGGCGCCGCGAGCGCCGACGCGACGACGGGTCGGTCGTGAGCCTGCGACTGCCGGCCGCCGAACGTCGAACCCAGATACTGCAGGTCGCGCTGCACGAATTCGCGTCGAAGGGATACCACGGCACGTCGATGAACGACGTCGCGGCATCCGCCGGCGTCACCAAGCCCGTGCTGTACCAACACTTCGACTCGAAACGCGCGCTCTACCTGGCGCTCATCGACGAAGTCGGCGGCGAGATGCTGGAGACCATCGGCAAAGCCACCACCGACGCAGAGAACGGACGTGACCAGACTCGGGCGGGCATCATCACCTACTTCGAGTGGGTGGCAACGCACCGCGACGAATTCATCCTGTTGTTCGGCAGCGGGGCCCGGCGCGACGAAGAGTTCGCGGTCGCGGTGCGCAACGTGGAGCGCGCGGTCGCCGAAGCCATCGCGCCGCTCATCGACGCCGGTCTCGACGTGCGTCATCAACGACGCTTGGCGTACGCGCTCGTCGGAATGTCAGAAGGACTCAGCCGCCACTTGGTGCTGAGCGGCGAGCACTTCGACCCGCGCGAAGTGGGCACGCAGCTCGCCAACTTGGCGTGGGCCGGCCTGCGCGGCGTGCAGCCCCAGACGCACTAGTCGCGCAACACCAAGCCGCGATAACCCTTCACGAACCGATGCTGCTCGAGCATCGCGACCACCTCGAGCGTCAACGGTGACTGTTCATCGTGCGACGCGCCGTTGATCTTGCGCACCTCCACCGACTTCGCTCGTCCGTCTTTCACCAGGTTGCCGAGTGCTTCGGTGAGCACGGCCACGTTGGCGGGTTCGAGCGTGCGTTCGAAGGTGACGAGGTGGTGGCTGCGAACGTCGTACCAACCGACGACGTGCCCGCGTGACAACACGCAGATCGCACCGGCGCTGCGCGTGGGTCGCCCGGCGGTGTCGGGCCAGTCGAGGGTCGCGCCGTACGGCTGCGCCGGGTCGGTTGCCGCGAGCACCGCGGTGTGGGGCGGGTCGTTTGGCGAAGCGAGCGGCGATTCTTTGCACGCCCGGAGCCGGTCGATGGCCCCCGGCACGGCGAACTGCGCGGCACCGAGACCGTCGACGAAGTAGCCGCGGCGAACCGTGCCGCGTTCTTCGAGCGCCTTCAGCACGCCGTAGACACCGGCGAACCCTCCGCGCACGCCTTCGGCCAAGACGGCCTCGCGAGTGAGCACACCGTGGCGCTCGAGCAGTTGCATCGCGAGTGCATGCACGGCTTCGGTCTGGCTCGTCGCGCGATCGACGAGCTGCGAGACGAGGCTCCAGCGACCCTGGGCCGCGGGCGGCCCCACGCGGGTGCCGCCGCTGCCGCGCACGTGCCGCGGTCGAACCAGACGGGCCGCCGCTCGCCGCGCGCCGGGCGTGGCCGCAACGGGTCGCGCGCTCTTGCCGCTGCGGGCGCCGTGCAGCACCGCACGAAGCGGCGTGAGTGAATCGTTCGTCACTTCGCCCGCCCACACCATGTCCCACAGGGCGGCGAGCAATTCGGCGTCGGTGGCACCACGCACCGCGGATCGCAACTGGCCCCAGAAACTGGCACCGCGTTCGCCGAGCGCGGCCCGAATCTGGTCGTGCACGGCGCCTTGCGGGGACTCGCTCGTCTCGAGCGCGGGAAGCAGCGACGCGAGTTGGTCGGCAAAGAACAACCTCACTCGGCCGTCGTTGCCGCCGAGCGCGCCGGCGCCGACCCACACGACCTCTCCGCTCGTGCAGAGATCGTCGAGCAACGCCGTGCGATAGCCGCGCACTCGCAAGGGAAGCACGTCGGTTTCCAGCGTCGACGCGACGAGCGCCGAACCCGACAACGAAGCGAGTGCCTCGACGAGCGCCTCGCTGCCGTGTGTCGGGGCGTCGATGCCGTGCCACTCGGTGAGAAAACGCGCGAAGGTGTGCTGGTCGACCGGTTCTACTTCTTTGCGCAGCTTCGCCAGCGAGCGACGACGCACCATGCGCAGCACTTCGACGTCGCACCATTCACGCTCGGTGCCGAACGGGCGAAACTCGCCGCGTACCAGCCGGTGCGACGCCTCGAGTTGCGCGAGAGCGACCGCGGCTCGTTCGTTGCTCACGCCGAACCGTGCGGCGACATCGCGCGTGACGAACGGGGCGTGGGTTCGAGCGAACCGTGCGACCAGCTCGAGCAACGGGCTCTCGACCGGGTCGGTGAACGCCTGCGGCAAGCCGAGCGGCAGCGCACAGCCGAGCGCGTCTCGGTATCGCGCGGCGTCCTCGGCGGCGACGTACCTGCGCTCTCCTGCCACGACGAGCTCGATTGCACGGCGCTGCGCGACGAGATCGTCGATGGCCGCCGCGGCGTCGCCCTCGGTTCGCAACGACACGTCGGCCATGGTGAGGTCGCCCACCCGACGCAACACGTCGTGCACCTCGTCGGAGTTGCGCGCCCGGCGCGAGTCGGCGAGGTGCTGCAGCTCGAGCTCGACGTCGATGAGCACGTCGCCGTCGAGCAGTTCGCGCAACTCTTCCGAGCCGAGCAAGTCGTCGAGCAGGTCGCGGTCGAGTGCGAGCGCGGCGGCACGACGCTCGGCGAGCGGGGCGTCGCCTTCGTACATGTACGCGGCGATCCAGTTGAAGAGCAGGCTCTGGGCGAACGGCGAAGCCTTCGGGGTGTCGACGCTCACCAAGCGAATTGCCCGCGAACGCAGGCGGGTGAGCACGTCGCGCAGGGCCGGCACGTCGAACACGTCTTGCAGGCACTCGCGGCTGGTCTCGAGCAGGATCGGAAACGTCGGGTACTTCGCGGCCACGGCGAGCAAGTCAGCGGCGCGCTGGCGCTGCTGCCACAGCGGGGTTCGCTGGTCGGGCCGACGGCGCGGCAGCAGCAACGCGCGGGCCGCGCATTCGCGGAAGCGCGCGGCGAACAGCGACGTCTGCGGCACCGCGTTGACGAGCGTCTCGGTGAGCTCGTCGGGGTCGATGAGCAGTTCTTCCACCGGGATGCGATCGACCGCTTCGGGCAGGCGCAAGACGATGCCGTCGTCGCCGTACATCGTCTCGACCGGGATGCCGAGGCGTTCCATCAAGCGGTTCTCGAGCGCGATGGCCCACGGCGCGTGCACGGGGGTGCCGAACGGTGAGTGGATGCAGATTCTCCAGTCGCCGATCTCGTCGCGGAACCGCTCGATCACGATCGTGCGGTCGTCGGGCAGTGTGCCGGTGGCGTCGACTTGCTCGGAGATGTACGCCAGCAAGTTGCGCGCCGCCAGGTGGTCGAGACAGTGTCGCGACTCGAGCGTCTGGGCTGCCGCGTCGGGTGAGCTGACTTGTTCTTCGCGAATCGTACGCAGAAACTCGCCGACGGCGCGACCCAGTTCGAGCGGACGGCCGAGTCGGTCGCCGTGCCAGTACGGCATCTTGCCCGGCTCGCCCGGCGCGGGATTGACGATCACCCGGTCGAACGACACGTCTTCGATGCGCCACGTGGACGCACCGAGAATGAACGTCTCCCCCGGTCGCGTCTCGTAGACCATTTCTTCGTCGAGTTCGCCCACGCGTGTGCCGTCAGGCAGGAACACGCCGAAAAGCCCGCGGTCGGGAATGGTTCCCCCGTTCGTGACGGCCAGGCGCTGTGCGCCGTCGCGTGCCCGCAGTGTGTCGGCGATGCGGTCCCACACGATGCGCGGCTTCAAGTCGCGGAACTCTTCGCTCGGGTAACGGCCGGCCAGCAGGTCGAGCACGTTGTTGCGCACCTCGTCGGAGAGTTCGGCGAAGTTGGCACAGCGCTTGATCATCGCGGTGAGCGCCGGGACGGTCACGTCGGGATGCATCGCCACGTGCGCCACGATGTGCTGCGCGAGCACGTCGAGCGGGTTGCGCAAGTAGCGAGTCGACTCGATGTCCGCGTCGAGCATTCGCCGAGCGACGACCGCGACTTCGAGCAAGTCGTGGCGGTGTTTCGGGAACACCTTTCCTTTGCTCGGTTCACCCACGGCGTGACCCGCCCGGCCCACGCGCTGCAGGCCGCGGCTGACCGCGCCGGGAGACTCCACTTGAATGACGAGATCGACCGCCCCCATGTCGATGCCGAGTTCGAGGCTGCTCGTCGCCACGATTGCGCGCAACTGCCCGCGCTTCAGTTGGTCTTCGATCACGATGCGTTGCTCGCGAGCCAGCGACCCGTGGTGCGCCTTCACGAACTCGGGCGGTGCGTCGCCCCGTGC
>DAIPHP010000012.1:0-26852 GCA_036771295.1 Ilumatobacteraceae bacterium | reverse complement strand
TGAGACCCCACGTCAGCGGCGTCAGCGTGGAGGAGCCCGACGTACCGCCGCTCGTGCCGCCGCTCGTGCCGCCGCTCGGCGGTTTGGCCGCTGCGACGCACACCGCGAGCTGCTTCTTTTGCGTCGCGTTCAGCGTCTTGGCTTTTCCAATCGCGAGAGCAACTTTTGCGCCGTACTTCGTGGTGAGGCAGGTACGAGTCGCAGAATCGAGCGGAAATGCTCCGGCAAGATGTGTAGTAGCAGTTACTGCTAGGACAACTGCGATGAATGTGGTGAGAACTTTTCGACGCATTTTTTCCTCCGAGACTCGAAACGGTCGCTACCGATAATGCTGTTCAGACGATCATAACTCAGCTCGTCAAAGCACGTCCAGTGCCGGCCCTGCCTGCTGCTCGCCCGGAAAGCAGTAGGTGATCTCGCTGAATTTGTCTTTCGCGAACACATAGAGCAGCCGTAACGGTTCGTCACCCACGTTGTACGCGACGTGCTCGGCATTCGGCGGAATCCACACGGCGTCGCCCGGCGTCAGCGCGTACGTTGCACCGTCGACGAACACTTCGCCGCGACCAGAGACGATGTAGTACACCTCGGCGGGTGCGTGCGTGTGCCCGCGCGGCGGGCGTCCTGCACCAACCGGTACTTCGGCGATACCGACCACGAGTTCGCTGGTCGGCATCGTGTCGCCACCGACGAGCTCCCACCAGCGCACATTGCCGCGAGTGCTGCTGCTCCATTCGTGCACGGGCACGTCGCCAATACGACGGATAACTGGCTCGGTCACAGTTGCCACCGTAGCGACGACGGCCTTGCGGTCACGGCTACTGTCGGGGCGTGAACCTCAACGGTGCGCGAGTGCTGGTGACGGGTGCGTCGCGCGGCATCGGCGAGGCCATCGCCCGTGAGGCCGCCGCCCGCGGCGCGAAGGTGGTCGGCGTCGCGCGCAGCGCCGGGGCGCTCAACAACGTGATGCAAAGCATCAACGGCGTGGCGTTTCCGTGCGATCTCTCGGTCGATTCCGAACGCGCCGACCTGGTCGGCCGACTCGAAGCCGTGCACGGCCCCATCGACGTGGTCATCAACAACGCAGGTGTCGACGACACGCGCATGTTCGCCCAAGCCAGTTCTCTCGACGTGCAGCGCGTGATCACGCTCAACCAGATCGTGCCCATCGAGTTGATGCGTCAGGCACTGCCGCTCATGCGCTCACGCGGAAGGGGGCATGTCGTGAACATCTCGTCACTCGCCGCCGCCGGCGGCTTCGCTGGGATGACGCTGTATTGCTCGTCGAAGGCGGGGCTTTCCGGCTTTCACCGCGTGTT
Organism: Ilumatobacteraceae bacterium; assembly: GCA_036771295.1. Lineage (GTDB taxonomy): Bacteria > Actinomycetota > Acidimicrobiia > Acidimicrobiales > Ilumatobacteraceae > F1-60-MAGs027. The sequence continues at coordinate 25,533 of DAIPHP010000012.1, read as the reverse complement.
GCGCCACGAGATGAAAGGCTCCCCCGTCGGGCTCACGATCGTGGAGATCGGCCCGATTCCCACCGACATGCTCGCCAACGTGAAGGGGCTGCGTGCGCCAGAGCAGATGTTCTCGCGCCTGCGGCGCCTGCAACTGCTGCCGGAAGTTCCGCGCGAGCGGGTCGCCCGCGCCGTGTGCAACGCCGTCGAGCGCGGCACCCCAAACGTGTGCCTGCCGCGCCGAGCAAAGATCTATCCGGTGCTCGTCGGGTTGCCGCAGCAGATCGTCAACCTGCTCACCGGCGGTATAAAGCGCTAGCAATCCTGTCGCGTACTGCGACGACGCATCGCGGCCAGTGAGCGTCGGTGCTCAGCGAGACCAGAGCAACGGGTTGAGTTCAGATGCCGCGAGCGCGCCAGTCGGCAGCGACTGCAACCACTTCTCGTTGTCGTCGCGACGCATCGGCGTGTCGATCGGCCCGACGCGCGCACCGTCTGCGAAGTAAATGATCGTCATCACCGAACGCATCGTCGACGTCTCGTTCGCCGGTGCGCCGTGCAACGTCCATCCGCTGTGAAACGTCGCGTCACCGGCACGCATCGGCGCGTACGACACGAGCTCGAGTTTCTCTTGCCGGATGAGACGGTCAAAATACTCCTGCGAGTTGTCACCGATCGCCGCACCGCCGAGGTCGCCGGCGCGATGGCTGCCCGAAGCAAAGACCACCGAGCCCACACTCGCCGGCACGTCGACGAGCGGCATCCACATGGTGATGGTGTTGTGCGTGTCGAGCGGCCAGTACACCTGGTCCTGGTGCCACGGCGTGATGCCGCCGCCCGGTTCTTTGAACAACGACTGGTCGTGGTACAACCGCACCCCCGAGACACCCATGAGGTCCGCCGCCACTTTGGCGAATCTTCGTGCGAGCACGAACTCTTTCACGACCTGATCGACGCGCCACAGGTTCATCGACTGGATGAACGCCTTGCCGTACGTGTCACGCTCGTCGAGCGGCCGGGTGTCGCCGCTCAACTGGCTGGTCGCGCGTTTGATCGCCGGCGCGTACTGCGATACTTCGTCCGCCGACGCGAGCCCGCGTACCACTGCATGCCCGTTTCGCGCGAACGACGCGATCGTGCCCGGATCGATCGCGACTGTTTCGTCGAGCGAGGCGGTTCGCTGCACGAGTCGATGCTAGACAGCGCATCGATAGCGTGATTGCGTGAGTTTGTGCGTCGTCGGCGACTTCGCGTGGGACGTGCTCATCCGCACCAACAACGAGGTGCTGAAGGGCGGCGACTCGTTCGGCGAAGTGATGCTCACTCCCGGCGGCAGCGGCGCCAACGTGGCCGTGTGGGCCCGTCGATGCGGCCTCGACACGCACTTCGTGGGCAAGGTGGGCCGCGACCGGCTCGGTGATCTCGCTCGAGAAGACCTCGATCGCGAGGGCGTCGTGCACCACTTCATTCAGACCGACGCCCACCTCACGGGAAGCGTCGCGGTGTTCGTCGACCAAACCGGCGAGCGCAGCATGGTGTCGGGTCGCGGCGCCGACTTTTTCTTGCTGCCACAAGAATTGCCCAAGTCGGTGATCAACCGCACCGACTACCTCTTTCTCAGTGCATGGTCGTTCTTCACCGACCCGCCACGCACCGCCGCGCGGCTCGCAGCGGAGATCGCCCGCGCCAGCGACAAGATGATCTCGTTCGACCCCGCGTCGTTTCAGATGATCGAAGAAATGGGCTCTGCCACGTTTTGGTCGTACGTGAAGGACCTCGGCATCAAGGTGTTTCTCCCCAACTACGAAGAGGGTCGCGTGCTCACCAATTTGTACGAGCCGTCCGACATCGCCGCCGCACTCGCCGAGCAACTGCCGGGGGCCACCATCATCCTCAAGCTCGACGCCGACGGCTCGCTCGTACAACACGACGGCGTGCAGACCCAGATACAACCAGCCACCAACCACTTGGTGGATGCCACCGGGGCCGGCGACTCGTTCGCCGGCGCGTATCTCGCGCACTTCGCCAAGCACGGCTCGGTGCTCGACGCCGCTCGGTTCGCCACGCGCATCGCAGCATGGGTGATCGAGCATCTCGGAGCCCGCCCGGCTGCCGACGCACGTCTCGCGCGCATCATCGCCGCGAACTGATCACGATCTCCGCCGAGCAACGCTCGAGGTTCGAAGACCGCTAGGCGTGCAGGCCGTCGACGGCTTCTTTCACGTCTTTCGCGTCGTTGTGCGAGTGCGTGAAGCCGAGTCGCCGTTCTTCTTGCACGGTGTCGCTCGAGCGAAACGCCACGATGTAGGCGCGGCGGCGCGACGCCGACGTGTTGCCGCCCGATCCGTGCAGCACGCCTTCGCAGTGCACGGTGATGTCGCCGCGCTTGATTTCGACCGGAGTCGTCTTCTCCCCCGGTCGCAGGTCGGTCACCAAGGTGTGGCTGGCCTCACGGTCGCCGTGCAAAGGGCGGTGCGGTCGCACGGGTTCGTGTTGGGTGCCGGGCAAGAACTGCATGCAACCGTTCGCGATGGTCGAGTCGTCGACCGCCAACCAACAGGTGGCGGTGCGGCGGTCAGGTGTGTCGATCCAATACGCCTGGTCTTGGTGCCAAGCGAAGACGGCGTCGTCGCGATACGGCTGTTTGGCAAGTAGTTGGTCGAAGTCGATCACCATGCCGTCGCCGCACAACTGACGGGCGATCGACGCCGCGCGCCGCTCGAACAAGTTGCCCTGCAACGACGGCAGGTACTTGCGCGGCAGCATCACGTTGACGATCGCGTACGCCGCTGGGTCGGTGCCGAATTCACCGGTGGTCATGTCGTTGAAATCGCGGCCTTCCACGTGAATGCGTCGCTGCAGGAACGCCTCGTAGGCGTCGTCGATGACCTTCATCTCGGACTCCGACATCACCCCTCGCAGGTGCACGTAGCCGTCGCGGCGGAACCGCTCGAGTTCTTCTTGCGTGACGATGTAGTCGTCGCCGAGCCTTCGCGCCGCAGGGCCGGCCACACGGTCGGCCGGGCGGTCATGCGACTTGCTCACGCGCGCTTACCTTCCGGCGGTGTGAGCCCGTCGGGTGGCAGGCGTTCGCCGCGCGCCAACGGAAAGTACTTGTGGTGCCACGCGCCCGTGACTTCGTAGATCGCGGTGCCTCGCTGGCCGTCGCTCGTCGTCACCAACATTTCGCTCAAGCCTCCGCCGAGCGTGTTCGGTTTGCCCGGGTTGAAGGCATCGTAACGCTGCGCCCACCGGCCAGTGGCGTCAACGTCGATCGAGCGTCCGTTCTCCAGCACGAACGTGACCTTCCCGGCGAGGCCGTGAACGTTCTCTCCGAAGCGCTCGTACGAAGTCGGTCGTTGCGAGTCATCCAGCCACGTGAGGTCGTGACGAAACTCGCGCACCGCTACCGGATCACTGCCGTCACTCGGTGACAAGCAGCCGTCGGTGTAGACGCGCGCGCCGTTGGGCAGTTCCCAGCACCACACGGCGAGCATTCCTTCGGGCACCTGGATCGCCAGCCACATCCACATCGGGCACCGGTAGTGCGTGCGAATGCCCCACGAGTGGTCCCGCTGTCCCCACCATTTGTCGATTTTTCGGGTCTCGCCTTTGTGCGTGACGGTGCCGTCGTACCACCCGCCTTGGAACATGTGCGACTGGTCCCACACCACTTCGTGGCCTGCCTTCATCGTGCCGCGACGCAGTTGATAGGGCTGCACGCGCGCCGTGTACGTGATGTCCATCGTCAGCGGCACCGGGCTCTTCGACGCCCCTGCCGCTTCCCCGTCGACTCGCAGTCGCACCTTCTTGCGCGGCTCGATGATGTCGATGCGCACGGGCCCGACGTTCCAGTCGTCGTGATCACCGTTCACGTGCCGCGCGTGCCGCGCCAGCAAGGGCGTCGTGCCCCAGCGGCCGAGTTGCAGCGAGTCCATCTCGTTGCGCGCCGGAAAGTTCGCCAGAGTCAGGATGAACACGTCGCCCAACTGGTCGGTCGGGTGCATGATGAAGAACAAGCTCTCGCGCCAGTCGTGATGGTGCTGCACCGTGTTGCGAAACGGTTCGGGAATCTGGTGGCCGAACCGCTCGTCGGCGGCGTCGTAACGAGCCATGGGTCTAGTTTCGCACAGCAGCCAGCGAGTCGAGGTCGACGGCGTGTTGCGCATGGCGGTTGGCCATCGCGAGAAACATCTCGTCGCCGCGGTCGGTCTGCTTCACGATCATCGAAGCCACCACTGCCATGACGTAGCCGGCGAATGTGAACTTTCGGTACTCGTGCCACGCGTCGTCGTACGTGAGCGCCACGTTGTAGCCGCGCAGGCCGTCGACCCACCGCTGCACCAATTCGCTCTCGTGCAACCGCCGCGACTCGGTAGTCAGTCCGGCGCCGACAAAGTACGCGAGGTCTTGTGCGCCACAGGCGTGGGTGACGGTCTGAAAGTCGACCACCCCGACGCGCACGCCCGTGACTGCGCCGTTGGCTGCGGTTGGCGCACGCGACGAATCACCGGGGCCGCGGAAGAGCAGGTTGTCGAGACGAAAGTCGCCGTGCACCACCGTGCGGTGCGGCAACTCCCGACGAAAGTAACCGCCCGAGTCGCGCACGAATTCTTCGCCGACCGTCCGGGCTTCGACGGTGAGTCGGTCTCCGTATCGCTGCAGAAAGCCGGCGAACACCGTCTGCATCAACGTTTGGCTGGCTGAGCGATCTTTGTCGGTGCTGCGGTTCAGCCACGCGAGCTTCGAGAGAAACGACGAGTTCCACAGCGGCCCGTGCAGACGAACGAGTTCGTCGACACAGGAGCGGGCCTCGTCGATCGTGCAGCCGACGATCTGGTCTCCTTGGCGGCACGGTGCGAAGTCTTCGAGCAGCAGGAGAAAGTCGTCGGTGGCCTCGTCTCGTTCGACGTGAAAGCACGTCGGTGCTCCGACGTCGAGGGCGTCTCGCAGGTCCCTGTAGAACGACGACTCCACCTCGTAGCAGCGCGTGAGTTTGCCGGTGGCACGGCTCTTTGGGTCGGCACTCGGAAACTTCGCAATCAGCGTGGTCGGCAGAGCGCACTCGCCGTCGTACTCCACGCGTAACCGGCGTGACTCCGACATCTGCCCCGTGCCGATTTCTTCGTCGCGCACCGAATGCACGCGCGCCGCACCCAAATGCGACGCGAGCACTTGGTTGAGCCGGTCGACTGACGGCGACCCGGCGTCCACCGCCTTGGTCTACACCGTTTCGGGTTCGCGAGACAAGCGGGCCGCGACGCGCCCGATTTTCTCCACGCGAGAAACCAGTTCTTCTTGGGCCTTCTGGGCCTCGGGCGACAGGCCGGAAACTTCTTTCACCTTCCAGTGGCGCATCACGACGGGCTCGAGAATCTGCTCGTGGTGCACCTTGAAGTCGTAGATGCCCGCCTTGGCGATCTGCTTGGCCAGCTCGTTGAAGTTCGGGATACCCGTCCCCGGCATCGCGAAGTTTCGCACTGCTCGCTCGATGCCGATCATCATGTTCGACGGGTCGGCCTCGAGGGCGGCAGTTGCGAGGTCTCGATAAAACAAGAAGTGCAGGTTCTCGTCGTTGCCGACGCGCAACATGACGTCTTGTCCGGCTTTGTCGCCGATCAACTTGCCGGTGTTGCGGTGGGCGATGCGCGTGGCGAGTTCTTGCATCGACAAGTACGCGAGCGCCTCATAGATGTCGTCGGGTGCGGGCACCTGGGCTCCGCGCACCTGGTGCATGCGGGCCCGCTCGAGCTCGACGGGGTCGAGCGCGCGGCTGACGGTGAGATAGTCGCGGATGGCGATCGAGTGGCGGCCTTCTTCGGCGGTCCAGTTGCGTGCCCATGCTCCGTAGGCGCTGTCGCCCCCGAAGATCGTGCTGATGTCGCGCGTGTAATACGGCAGGTTGTCCTCGGTCAGCAGGTTCACGAACAATGCGGCGCGCACGGCGTCGGGAAGCGTCCAGCCGCCGTCACCGAAGTCGGCGTCGTCGGGCGACCAGGGTTGCCCGGGGGTGAAGTCTCGTCCGCGGCTCCACGGCACGTACTCGTGCGGGAACCACTCTTTGGCTACGCCCATGTGGCGGTCGTACAGCTTGGCCGCAGTGGGTTCGAGCACCGCCAGAAGTTCGACCGGCGTCATGGCATCACCCTAACCGCAGCCGACATGACGGCCCCGACGATGCCGCAAGCACGACTCACTTCGACTGGAGTCGCTTCACGAGCCGCGCGAGCGGAACACGAAAGTCGTCGAGTAGGGCGATACCGGTGTCACGAAGACGCTTGTTGTCCAGCACCGAGTTGGCGGGGCGCGGGGCCGGTCGCGCCGGCACGAGGTCACGAGTCTTGACCGGTTTCACACGAGACGGGTCGAGTGCTGCTGCACGCATTACTTCACGAGCGAATTCGTACCAGCTCACCGAGCCCTGGTTGGTGACGTGCCACACACCGGCGTGACCTGCGTCTGCGAGGTGCACGATCATTCGCGCAGCGTCGTCGGCGAACGTCGGGTTGCCGACCTGGTCGTCGACGAAGGTGAGCGTGTCTTGTTGCGCGGCGATGCGCAGGATCGTCTTCACCATGTTCGCGCCGTGAAACCCGCATACCCACGAGATGCGCACCACGGTGTCGAGCGCCAGATCGACGGCGTGCTCCCCCGCCAGTTTCGAAGCACCGTATACCGACTGCGGTTTCGGCACGTCGGTCTCGACGTACGGCGCGGGCTTCGTGCCGTCAAAGACGTAGTCGGTCGACACGTACACCACTCGGGCGCCAACGTCGCGCGCCGCACGCACGACGTGCTCGGTGGCAGTGCCGTTGAAGAGAAATGCTTTGTCGCGGTCGCCCTCGCAGGCGTCGACGGCGGTCCAGGCTGCGGCGTGCACGACGACGTCGGGCTTCTCGCGCGCCATCGCGGCTCGTACCGCCGCCGAATCGGTGACGTCAAGGTCGGCACGCGCGAGACCGCGCACCAGATGACCTTTGGCGGTTGCCACGTCGACGAGTTCGCGACCCAGCTGCCCGCCGGCACCCGTGACGACGATCTTCACGGCTTGGCCTTGAGCGGCTCCCACCACCAGCGGTTGTCGCTGTACCACTTCACCGTCGACTCGAGTGCTTCGTCGAGCGATCGTTCGCGCTTCCAGCCGAGCGACTTGATCTTCGCGATGTCGACGGAGTAGCGACGGTCGTGGCCCTTGCGGTCTTGCACGTACTGCACGCTCGCTTCGTCTTTGCCCAGCAGCGCGAGCAGTTTGTCGACGAGCACACGGTTCGGGGTTTCGTTGCCCGCACCGATGTTGTAGATCTCGCCGATGACGCCCTTCTCCAGCACCAGGTGCACTCCCGAACAATGGTCGTCGACGTAGATCCAGTCGCGCTCGTTCAGCCCGTCTCCGTACAGCGGAATCTTCTTGCCGTCGAGCAGGTTGGTGGTGAAGAGCGGAATGGCTTTCTCCGGGTACTGGTACGGACCGAAGTTGTTGGTGCAACGCGTGACCAAGACGGGTGTGCCGTGGGTGGTGTGATACGACAGCGCGATCAGGTCACTGCCGGCTTTCGACGCCGAGTACGGCGAGCGCGGCTCGAGCGGGTCGGTTTCTTTCGACGACCCGGTTTCGACGCTTCCGTACACCTCGTCGGTGCCGATGTGCAGCACACGTTGCATGCCGAGCCGTCGCGCGGTGTCGATCACCACGTTGGTGCCGAAGCAGTTGGTGAGGATGAAGTCTTCGCCGCTTTCGATCGAGCGGTCGACGTGGCTCTCGGCCGCGAAGTGCACCACCCAGTCGTGGCCTTTCATCGCTTGTTCGAGATCGCCCGGGTGGCAGATGTTGCCCTTGACGAAACTGAACCGCGGGTTGTCGTCGAGGTCGCGCAGCGTGGAAAGGTTGCCGGCGTACGTCAGCGCGTCGTAGACGGTGATCGAGTGGTCGGTGTGTCGCAGCACCCAGCGGGCGTAGTTGCTCCCGATGAAACCGGCTCCGCCGGTGACGAAAATCTTCACGACTGTCGCGCGCCTCGCAGCATGGCATGACTGTGTATACCGACTCGCATCGTCGCGCGGGGGCTCATGTGCGCATGCCCCACACGGGCTGGAAGTTCCGGTCGATGTCTTTGCGCATCGGGTTGGCTTGGTCGCGCTTCGACAACGTCGGTGACGCGATTCCCCAGTCGGCGCCGATCGCCGGGTCGTTCCACGCCACGCCGAGTTCGTCTTGCGGGTTGTAGTAACCGTCGACAAGGTAGGTGATCGTCATGTCGGTGAGCGAAGCAAACCCGTGCGCCACCCCGGGCGGAATGAACACGCCACGATGGTCGTGCGTGCCGTCTTTGCGCGCGCCGAGATCGATCACTTGCGTCGCTCCGTCGGTGGGCGAACCCTTACGCAAGTCGTGCAGCACCACCCGGCACGTTCCGAACGGTACGTACCAGTAGTCGGCTTGGTGCAAGTGGTAGTGCAAGCCGACGATCGCGCCCGCTTTACGGTCGCCGCGGTTGGCCTGGATCATCTCGCGCCCGAGCGGAAACCACTCGCGACGGTACGTCTCGATGAAGATGCCGCGCTCGTCGCCGTGCATCTTGGGCTCGACGATTTGCACGCCCTTGATCACGGTGCTCTCGGTGACGGTGGCCATCAGGTGTCGAGCTCGACTTTCGAGTCGTCGCCGAGCATGAGGCGCAAGGCGTGCGGGCGGCGTTGCGAGCGCACGACTTCGACGTTGCGGCCGAGCAGCGAGTCGCTCATCTTGTGCACGTCGTTGACGACGCAGCCGTCGAGCAACACGGAGTGCTCGAGTTCGCTGTGCGCGATGTTGCAGCGGTTACCCACCGACGTGTACGGGCCGATGTAGCTGTTCTCCACCACGGTGTCGCTGCCGATCACCACGGGCCCGCGCACGCGCGAGTTGACGATCTTGGCGCCCTTCATGATGACGACGCGACCCTCGATCTGCGAACTGCCGTCGACGCTGCCGTCGTTGCGCGGCTCGAGCACCTCGAGAACCAGGCGGTTGCACTCGAGCAGCGGATCTTTCTTGCCGGTGTCGATCCACCAGCCCTTCAGCACTTCGTGGCGAACCGTCTTGCCTTGCTCGATCAACCACTGGATGGCGTCGGTGATCTCGAGCTCGCCGCGCTTCGACGGCTTGATCGCTCGAACCGCTTCGTTGATCGTCTTGTCGAAGAGGTACACGCCCACGAGCGCCAGGTCGCTCGGCGGGTCTTTCGGCTTCTCGACGAGACGCTTCACGTGGCCCTCTTTGGTCACTTCGGCCACGCCGAACTGGCGCGGGTCTTCGACGTGGCACAACAAGATCTGCGCGGTCGGTGCACTCTTGCCGCCCTTGGCACGCGCCGACTCGAACTCTTTGACGAAACCCTCGAGGCCCTGCTCGAGCATGTTGTCGCCGAGATACATGACGAAGTCGTCGTCACCCAAGAAGTCGCTTGCGATCAGCACACAGTGCGCCAGGCCGAGCGGCTGGTCTTGAGGAATGTAGGTCACCTTCACGCCGAACTGCGAACCGTCGCCCACCGCGGCACGAATCTCTTTCTGGGTGTCGCCGACGATGATGCCGATCTCGCCGATGCCGGCCTTCTTCATCGCCTCGATGCCGTAGAAGAGAATCGGCTTGTTCGCGATTGGGACCAGCTGCTTGGCGCTGGTGTGGGTGATGGGCCGCAACCGTGTGCCGGCACCGCCGGCGAGGATGAGCCCTTTCATCGCAAACTCAGGCTAGTTGAGCACGGATAACTAGGGTTTTCACCGTGCCACGCACCTATCTGCATGCGTTCACGAAACCTTCGCGAACCGAGTTCGTCACCATGGTTCGTGGTGACGGTGCTCGTCTCTACGACAGCAGCGGCAAGGAATACATCGACGGCATGGCGAGCCTCTGGTACTGCAACATCGGGCACGGCCGCAAAGAAATGGCCGACGCGATCGCCGAACAAGTGACGACGCTCGAGTCGTACAACAACTTCGACCCGTTCACCACCGACGTCACCGACGTGCTCACCGACAAGCTGCACTCACTGTCGCCGATGAAGGGGAACCGGGTGTTTCTCTGCTCGAGCGGGTCGGAGGCGGTCGACACCGCGATGCAGCTCGCGCGACTCGCCCACGTGCAGGCCGGTCACCCCGAGCGCACGATCATCATTTCCCGCGGACGCGGCTACCACGGCACCAACTTCGGCGGCACGAGCGCGCAGGGACTGCCGCTCAACAAGATCGGATACGACCCGCTGGTGCCCGACGTGACGCAGGTCGACCCCGACGACATCGAAGCGCTCTCCGTGGCAATGAGCCGCGACAGCGCGCGCATCGCCGCTGTGTTGGTGGAGCCTCTGCAAGGTGCCGGCGGCGTGTTTCCGCCGCGAGACGGATACCTGCAGGCGCTTCGCAAGTTGTGCGACCAGCACGGGGCGTTTCTCATCTTCGACGAAGTCATCTCCGGGTTCGGGCGACTCGGCACGTGGTTTGCCGCGCACCGCTACGGCGTCACGCCCGACTTCACGTGTTTCGCCAAGGCAGTCACCTCGGGTTACGTTCCGCTCGGCGGCGTGTTCGTCGGCGCCGCCCCGCTGCGGGCCCTCGAGGCCGACCCGAACTTCTTCTTGCGAACCGGCTACACCTACTCAGGTCACGCCACCGCGTGCGCCGCAGCGTTGAAGAACGTGGAGATCATCGAACGCGAAGGCCTGATCGAACGCGCCAAACACGTCGGTTCGCTGGTGTCGAAAGCCCTGCACGCGCTGCACAACGACGGGTTGCTCAAAGAAGTTCGCGGCGACGGCGCGGTCTGGGCCGCGGGCCTGCACAAGCAGCACGACGCCATGGTGGTGCGCGATATCGCGCTGCGAAACGGCGCCATCGTGCGCGGCATCGGCGCCGAAACCAACGCGTTCTGCCCGCCGCTCGTGACCACCGACGAAGAAATCGCGCGGCTCATGGACGGCTACGCCTCGGCATTGCACGAGCACGTGAAGGCCGTGGGCACCTGACTGGGCCTCGACCGACTCAGCACCTGACTCGCCCGCAGTCGGCGACGTACACGACTCGCCCGCACAACTCGGATATCGGTATGGTGGCGAGGTGAACCTGGCTGGTCGCAACGCGCTCGTCACTGGCGGCGCAAGCGGCATCGGTGCGGCAGTCGCCGAATCGCTGGTCTCGGCAGGCGCACGAGTGACCATCGTCGACGTCAACAAAGACGCGCTCGCTGACACCGGCAAGCGTCTCGGGGTACGAGCCGAAGTCTTCGACGTGTCGTCGAGCGAAGCGTGGAGTGACTTCATCGCCTCACACGACCACTTCGACCTCGTTCACCTCAATGCGGGCGTCACGACTCACCGCGACGTGCTCGACGGCCCGCGCGATCCGAGCCAGCCTCCGCTCATCAATCTGACCGATGCCGACTACCGCCGCGCGCTCGGCGTGAACGTCGACGGCGTGGTGTTCGGCGCCCGGGCGGTGATTCCCGGTATGTGCGAGCGGCGCAGTGGCGACATCGTGGTCACGGCGTCGGTGGCTGCCTTCGTGCCGATACCACCCGACCCGGTGTACGGGCTCACCAAATACGCGGTGTCGGGCCTGGTGAAGTCGTTGTCGCCTCGACTCGCGGAGTTCGGCGTGTGCATCAGCGCGATTTGCCCGGGGTTCGTCGACACCCCGCTCATCAGCGAGCGCGCCCGCGAGTGGATCGCCGAGCTCGGCATGCCGCTCATGAAGACGCAGCAAGTGGTCGACGCCGTGAACACGACGCTCACCAAGCGCGTGAACGGTGCCCACTGGGTCGTGCTGCCGGACCAGGATCCGATCCTGCACGAACAGGCCGTGGTGCCGTTCCCGACCAACCCGCAGTGACCGCACCTGCGTTCAACCCGTTCGACCCCGCGTTTCGCGCCAACCCGCAGCCGTTCTACGACGCGCTCCGCGAGCACGACCCAGTGCACTTCGCCCCTGGTGGTCTGATCGTCCTCACGAGATACGACGACGTCGCCACGGTGTTGCGATCCAACGACTACAGCCGCGACGTCGAGAAGTCGGCAAAGCCTCTCGACACACCGATATCGCAGCGCCAACGACAACGGCGTTCGACCGGCACCAAGTCGATCCTCAATCTCGACCCGCCCGACCACACCCGCCTGCGCCGGCTGGTGTCGAAGTCGTTCACGCCGTCGGCCATCGAGCGCCTGCGCCCGTTAGTGCAACGTTTCGTCGACGAGGCGCTTGACGCGGTCGAGCGGCGAGTGCTCGACGGCGGTTCGTTGGAGCTGATCGACGATCTTGCGTTCCCGGTGCCGTTCTTGGTGATCTCCGAAATGCTGGGCATGCCGGTCGATCGTGCCGACGAGTTGCGCGAGTGGTCGCGCATTCTCACCCAGACCCTCGAGCCCACGGTGTCGCTCGGCGACCTCGACGCCGCCGACCGGGCGTTCGAGGGCTTCATCCCGTTTCTCACCGAGGTGATCGGCAAGCGTCGCGCCGACCCTGGCGACGACATGCTCTCGCAGTTGATCGCGGCAGAAGAAGCAGGCGACAAGATGTCGACCCCCGAACTGATCACCTTCGTGGTGTTGCTCTACGTCGCGGGGCACGAGACCACGGTCAACTTGATCGGCAACTCCGTGTTGGCGTTGTTGCACTCGCCCGACGAGTTGCAGTTCGCGCGCGAGCACGGGCTCGACTCGAACGCAGTCGACGAGTTGCTTCGCTTCGACGGTCCGGTGCAACACACGGTGCGCATTCCGCTGGTGCCGGTGCAATTTCGTGTTGGTGATCGCGTCATCGACGTCGGCCCGGGCGAGCGCGTGCTCACCAGCTTGGGCGCCGCCAGCCACGACCCGAGCGTGTTCGACGACCCGCACTCGCTGCACTTGCGTCGAGCGAACGCCAACAAGCACCTCGGGTTTGCGGCGGGCATTCACTACTGTCTCGGTTCGGCGCTGGCGAAGCTCGAGACGCAGGTGACCATCGAGTCGCTACTGCGACGCTTTTCGAAGATCGAACTCGCCGGCGAGCCGCAGTGGCGCGACCGGCTGACTATCCGCGGGGTCGATCGCCTGGAGCTCGCAGTCGCGCGATGAGCGACGAGGTGTCCCAGCGGCGCCCGCCCATCTGCATGACTTCGCCGTAGAAGTCGTTCACGATCGTCGTGATCGGCAAGTCGACGCCGAGCCGTTTGGCTTCTTCGAGGCAGATGGCCAGGTCTTTGCGCATCCACTCCACCGCGAAGCCGAAGTTGAACTCGTTGCGAACCATCGTCTTGGAGCGGTTGACCATTTGCCACGAACCTGCCGCGCCTTGCGAGATCACTTCGACGAGTTCGTCGGGGTCGAGCCCGGCGGCGATCGCCAAGTTCAAGCCTTCGCTCAACCCCTGCACCACGCCGGCGATGCAGATCTGGTTGACCATCTTGGCGAGCTGACCCGAGCCCGCATTGCCGAGCCGCTTGCAGATCTTTGCGTAACTCATGAGCACCGGGTAGGCCCGGTCGAACACCTGCTGGTCGTCGGCCCCGCACATCACCGAGAGCTGGCCGTTCTCGGCCCCGGCTTGCCCGCCCGACACCGGAGCATCGACGAAGCCGACGCCGCGTTCGGCGCACGCCTTGGCCAGTTCGCGCGCGAGCGTGGCCGAGGCAGTGGTGTGGTCGACGACGATGCCACCTTTGGCGATGCCGGCGAGCACACCGTCGTCGCCGTAGATCACCGAACGAACGTCGTCGTCGTTGCCGACGCACACCATGACGATCTCGGCGTTGGCCGCGGCTTCGCGCGGGGTTGCGGCTGACGCGCCGCCGTGAGTTTTGACCCACTCGCTCGCTTTGGCGGCCGTGCGGTTGTAGACGGTGACGGCATGGCCCTTTTGTGCGAGATGCCGCGCCATCGGGCCGCCCATCACGCCGAGACCGACGAAGGCGACCCTCACGCTCTCGCCATTCTGTCGCACACGGGAATGGTCACGACCAGGCCGGGCCTTCGGGCGTGACGTACGCCGACGTGATGCCGCCGTCGATCACCAGGCTCTGCCCCGTCATCCAACTGCTTTCGTTCGACGCGAGAAACAACGCGCCGTTGACGATTTCGTGCGCCTCGCCGAAACGCCCCATCGGGATGTGCACGAGCCGACGCTCCCGCTTGGCGTCATCGCTCAAGAACTTGGCCAAGAGCGGCGTCATCACCGGCCCCGGGCACAACGCGTTGGCGCGAACGCCTCGGCGCGCGTAGATGGCGGCGGTCTCGCGGGTCATCGCGAGCACGGCACCTTTCGACGCGGTGTAGGCGATCTGCGGGGTGGCCGCACCGAGATGCGCCACGAACGACGCGACGTTCACGATCGAGGCCGCCTCGCCGCACTTCTTGGCCGACTCGATCATGTGCGGTATCGCGTGTCGACACGCGTAGAGAACGCCCTTCACGTTCACGTCGAGCGTCTTTTCGATCACGTCGTCGGGCGTGCTGACGGGGTCGTCGTCGGCCGACAACATCACGCCGGCGTTGTTGTACAACACGTGCAAGTCGCCGAACGTCTGCACGGCGAACGCGACGGCGTCGCGCACCGAAGCGTCGTTGCTGACGTCGCACTCGACCGAGGCCGCCACACCGCCGGCCTTGGCGATTGCTTTCATGGCCTCGCTCGCGTCGCCGACGTCGGCGATCACGACGCGCGCACCTTCGGCGGCGAACCGCTCAGCACCGACCCGGCCGAGCCCGCTCGCAGCACCGGTGATGAGGGCGACCTTTCCGGCGAGACGCCCCGTCACGAGAGCCCTCTTGTCGCGAAAACGATGGTCACGTCAGTCATGAGTCAGGCGCGATCAAAGTAGCGCACGCGCTCCCAGTCGGTGACGGTCTGGTTGAACGTCGACCATTCGTGGCGAGCCATGTTCAACAGGTGGTGGTGCACGTCGTCGCCGAAACATTCGCGGGCGATCTCGCTGCGCTGCCACAAGTCGGCCGCCTCGGCGAGCGTCGATGGGATGCGCGGCAGATCGCCGGCTTCGTATCCGTTGCCGGCGTATGCCTCCGGCAACTGCAGCTTGTGGCGGATGCCGTAGAGCCCCGCCGCGATGGTGCCGGCGAAGGCGAGATACGAGTTCGCGTCGGCGCCCGGAATGCGGCATTCCACGCGCGTCGACGCGCCGTGCCCGACCACCCGGTATCCGAGCGTGCGGTTGTCGACTCCCCACGCCACTGCAGTCGGTGCCCACGAGCCGGGCTGGAACCGTTTGTAGCTGTTGACGGTGGGGCCCCACAAGATGCTGAAGTCGCGCGCAGCCGCGAGTTGCCCCGCCAAGTACATGCGAAAGTGGTCGGTCATCGCGTGTGCGTGGTCGCTCGCACTGTGCGAACCGGCGTCGAACGCCGAACCACGCACCGCGCCTTCGCTCAGGTGCCACAGGCTCGAGTGCACGTGGCACGACGAGCCCGTCTCAGCAAAGTCGTACTTGGCCATGAAGGTCACGCTGCGCCCGAGCGCACCGGCGATTTCTTTGGCCGCCGTCTTGTACACGGTGTTGCGGTCGGCCATCTCGAGCGCCCGCGTGTACGCGAGATTCAGTTCGTGCTGGCCGCGCCCGGCCTCGCCTTTGGAGAATTCCACGGGGATTCCGGCGGCTTCGAGACCGCGGCGAATCTCCCCGATCACGTACTCGTCGCGCGTGGTTTGCACGATCTGGTAGTCCTCCATGAACGGCGAGTGCGGCGTGAGGTTGCCGTAGCCGCGAGCGTGAATCTGCTCGTAGGAGTCGCGGAAGAGATAGAACTCGATCTCGCTGCCGATCATCGGCTCGAGATGCATCTTGCGCGCGGCAGCCACCTGGTCGCGCAGCACTTGTCGCGGTGAAACACGAATCGGCTCGCCGGTCTTCACCGAATGGAGATCGCAAAGAATCAACGCGGTCTTCGGCACCCATGGGGTGTAGCGAATGGTGGAGAAGTCCGCGCGCGCCAGCATGTCGCCGTAGCCGAGGTCGTACGAGGCGAACCGGTAGCCGGGCACCGCGACGTCGTCGAAGTCGGTGGCGATGAGGTAGTCGCAATTCTCGGTGCCGTGTTCGGCGACCTGTTCGAGAAAGAACCTTCCGGTGGTGCGCTTGCCGACGAGCCGACCCTGCAGGTCGGGAAACGCCATCACCACCGTGTCGATGTCGCCGCGCTCGATGGCGCGGGTCAGATCGTCTCTCGACGGCTGCCTTGCGCCGCCCACCCCGTCACCTGACGACTGGGCGGCCATCGGCGTCTACTTCTTCTTGCTCGACGCCTTGGGCTTCGCGGGCTTCTTCTTCGCGTCTTTCTTCGGGTCGGCTTTGCGCTTGCCGCCGGTCGACGCGCGACCGAGTTCTTGCAGCTGCGACTTGCCACCCGCGCTGAGCACGCCCTTTTCGAGCGCTTCGTCGAGGAAGCGCGTGGCTTCTTCGGTGGAGCAACGCTTCGACGGCGCGATCTCCGAGATCAGGTTCAGGCGCGCGCGCTCGTACATCGTCTTCTCGGCGGCCGACAACTGGTTCTCGCGGTCACGCGCCGCGAGGTTGCGCACGACTTCGGCCACTTGGTAGACGTCGCCGCTCTTCAACTTTTCTTGGTGGTTCTTGAACCGGCGCGACCAGTTGGCGGGCACGCGCGGGTCGGGCTTGGAGAGCACGTCGACGAGGTCTTGCAGCTCGCTCTTCGATACCGGCGGACGAATGCCGAGGTCGTACACCTTGGCGACGGGCACCGACAGCGTCATTCCCTTGCCGGTCGCGTCGGTCATGACGGTTTCGAGGATCAGGTAGTCCTGTACGACGTCGAACGCGCGCATGCGCTTGATGGCCTTCACGGTGCAGGCGCCGTGCTGGGGATAAATGACGGTGTCGCCTTTTTTGAATTTCTTCACGTGAGTGGGGCCTCCAACGGGTCGGTAAATGCTAAGGCTTGTTTACGCATCTGAAGGTTCACTGTGTGCGAGCCGCTTACGCACGACGGCAAAGCCAATAACCTCTGCGACCCCGGCAGGAATCGAACCTGCAACCTACGGATTAGAAGTCCGTTGCTCTCCCAATTGAGCTACGGGGTCTTGGGCGGGCAGTCGGTGGTGGCCGATCGCCCCTCTTCACGGTAGGGAGGCTCGGGCAGGCACCCCGCCAGCCCCGCCACCCCCTCCCGAAGTATGACAGTTTCATTACAGAAACCCCGCAAAGGTCAAGGAGTTGTAACCGTCTTCGTGCACCTGTGAAGTCCCTAGTGCCCTAGACCAATAGAGACCCCTCAAGGGCGGCCATCCGGTCGCTCGGGTTCGAACAAAGGAAACACAAACAAATGGAAATGGTCCCCTGGATAGACGCACTATCCGACAGTCAGTACGAGTTGATTTACAACGGATTCTCCTTCGCGGTCGCCGCGATGGGCATCGGATTCGTGTTCTTCCTCGTCTCCCGCAACCGAGTAGCGCCCCAGTACCGCAGCGCCGTCACCATGTCGGCGATGATCTGCGGTATCGCGGCCTACCACTACTGGCGCATCTTCGGTCAGTTCAACAGCACCGAATGGAACGAGGGCTACCGCTACGCGGACTGGCTGCTCACCGTTCCGTTGCTCGTCGCTGAACTGGTCGTCGTCTCCGGTCTGAGCAAGGAAGCGGCCAAGAAGGTCACCCCGCGACTCGTCGTGGCGGCCCTCTTGATGATCGCCACCGGCTACCCGGGCGAGACTGCCGATGCCGGCAGCAGCACCCGCACGGTCTGGGGCATCATCTCGAGCATCTTCATGCTCTACGTGCTCTACGAGTTGTTCGCCGGCGAAGTGGGCAAGGCCCTCAAGTCGCAGAGCGGAGAAGTGGGCTCGAAGCTGAACAACGTTCGCTACCTGCTCCTCTTCACCTGGGGTGTCTACCCGATCGCCTACATCTTGGGCGATTCGACCAGCTGGCTCTCCGAGACGCTCGGTCTGAGCGGCAGCGAAGCCTCCACCGCGATCCAGTTCGGCTACACCATCGCCGACGTGTTGGCCAAGCCTGGTTACGGCTTGATCATCTTGGGTATCGCGCTGGCTCGCTCCAACGCAGAGGGTTACCGAGCCGCCTAAGGCTCACGCACTCTCCCACCCTTCGGGGTGGACGAAAGGCCCCGGTCGAAAGACCGGGGCCTTTCTCATTGTTCCTCCCCTCGCTTGCTTAGCCGTGCGTGCAGCCATTGAGCGGTCTCATCCACACCTTTAGTTCCAGCCGCAACCTCAAGCATGAATGCCACAGCGTCGTCATCAGTAGATGTGAGGACGTAATTGTTCAACTCACAGAACATTCGCAGACACATCCATGCCAGCCGTTTATTGCCATCAAGAAGCGGGTGATTCTTCGCAATTCGCACGCACAATACCGCAGCCTTGGCTTCGAAGCCTTGATAAAACTCTTGGCCACCGAAAGATGCCTCTGGAGTCGCCAAGGCAGAGTCAAGTAGATCAAGTCGCGCACTTCGTGCAACGGTTTCAACCGGTAAGCCCGTTACCTCGGCAGCGATGATGAGCGCTTGCGCTAGCGAAAGAAATTTCACTCAGCTAGACGGCGAAGAATCTCTTGGTCTTGCTCAATCAACGCCGCCAGTCGCGAACGAAACTCATCATCATCTTTCGATCGATCAATCTCCACTCGAAGCGACTGAATTATGAGCTGATTGAGGCTGATGCCCCGTGCCCGAGCGACGGTGGTTGCTTCGACAGCTAGATCGTGCGGAAGTCGCACGGTCGACTGGTGAAGGCTTGGAAGATTTGGTGTCATGACATTATGATATCATGTATCCACTGCGTCCGCCACCGCTCGCAGCCCACGGCGGCTCGATCGGGTACGGAGGGGCTTGTGAGTGTTGTTAGGCGCGCAGCAGCAGTTGGCGCAGGTAGTTGAGCGCCGAGATGACGGCGAGTTCGCGCATCGTCTTGCGATCGCCGGGCAACATCACGGTGGTCGAGCTCGCCACACCACCGGGCATTGCCACGGCGATGCACAGCGTGCCGACTTTGGCGCCTTCTTGTTCGGCGGGGCCGGCCACACCGGTCAAGGCGAGGCCGACTGACGAGCCGACGGTCTTGCACACTCCGAGAGCCATCGCCCGAGCAGTGTCTTCGCTGATCACCGGACCGCGCGGCACGTCGAGCACGTCGAACTTCACTTCGCTGGCATAAGCGACCACCCCGCCTCGCACGACGTCGCTCGAGCCTGGGGTGGCGGTGAGGCGTCCGGCAACGAGCCCGCCGGTCACGCTTTCGGCCACGCCGATGGTCAACCCGCGCCTTCGCAGAAGCTCCAGCACGACTGACTCCATCGTGTCGGTGTCGTAGCCGAACACCACTTCGGGCACCACTGCTCGCACGCGCTCGGCCCACTCGTCGAGCAGTTTCTTCACCGACGCGTCGTCGGCACCACGGGCCGTGAGGCGCACCTTGATGCCCTCCCAGCCGCTGGCGAGAAACGCCAACGTCGGGTTGCCGACACGGTCGAGTTCGTCGATGATCGGTTGCAGTCGCTCGTTCAACCCGCTTTCGCTTTCGCCCCACGTGCGCAGTACTCGTGAGGCGATCTTGCGCTGCTCGCCTGAGCGCGCCAGCAGGTCAGGAAGAATCGCGCGCTCGTACATCTCGTGCAGCTCGTACGGCACGCCGGGCACGGCGTAAATCACCTTGTCGCCCACCGGGCAGATGAGCCCGGGTGCGGTGCCGCGCTGCTGTTCGATCACCCCGGCGCCGACGGGCACCATGGCCTGACGGAGGTTGTTTTCGCTCATTTTTCGGTTGCGGCTGGCGAACATCCGGGCGATGCGGTCGGCAATGACGTCGTCCATCTTCAGCTCCACCCCCATCACCTCGGCGATGGCTTCGCGGGTGATGTCGTCGTGCGTGGGGCCCAGCCCGCCGCACACGATGACGGCGTCGGCGTCGCGCAGCACCGCCCGCAGCGACGCCACGATGCGGGCCTGGTTGTCGCCCACTTTCACCTGCAGACACGAGTCGATGCCGGCGGCGGCGAGCTGCTCGCCCAACCACGACGAGTTGGTGTCGACGATCTGGCCGAGCAACAGCTCGGTGCCTACTGCGACGACGTCACACCGCACCGGTGGTGCCTCCGCGAGTGACGACGGCTTTCCACGCGTATTGCGCGCCGGAGAGAATCGTGAGACCGACGGCCAACCACAAGAGCGACAACCAGATCCATCGTTCGTCGAACGTGAGCGGCATCAACGCGCCGGCAACAGCGAGCTGCTGGCTGAGCGTCTTTACTTTCGCGGTTCGGCTCGCAGGCATCGACACGCCTCGCGCGCCCACCACCACGCGGTACACGCTCACGATCACCTCGCGCACGGCGATGATCACGACGGGCAGCAGCCAGAACACTCCGCGCGACACCAGCGTGAACATCGCCCCGAGCACCAGCACTTTGTCGGCGAGCGGGTCGAGAAACGCACCGCTGCGGGTGATGCCGTGTCGTCGCGCCAAGTAGCCGTCGAAACCGTCGCTCACGCAGAGCAAGAACCACATGCCGAGCGCCACCCACGAACCGCCCGGCTCGACGGGAATCATCGCGAACAACAACGGCGACACGAGAATTCGCCCCACCGTGACCGCGTTGGCCCAGGTGATCAGCGCGTTCGGATCAACCGGCATGCCCTGCCCCGTCGTGCGACGCGTCGCCCGAGTCGGTGTCGGTCGCCTCGGCGCCTTCGGCGACCAGGTCGGGGCCGAGCGCGTCGATGATTCGCACCTTGGCGAAACTACCCGTCGCCAACGACGCCGACACCCGCACGACACCGTCGATTTGCGGGGCTTCGCGGTGGCTGCGCCCTACGCCCGGCTCGTCCACCAGCACTTCGAGGGTCTCGTCGATCAGCTCGTCGCGTTTTGCGGCGGTGATGTCGTCTTGCAGCTGTCGCAGTTCGGCGATGCGCTCGTGCATGAGCCCGGCTGGCACCTGGTCGGGCAGGTTCACCGCGTAGGTGCCTTCCTCCGGGCTGTATTCGAAGAACCCGCACCAGTCGAGCGATGCGTCGCGCACGAACGAGAGCAGCTGGTCGTGGTCGTCCTCGGTCTCGCCCGGGTAGCCGACGATGAAGTTGCTGCGAAACGCCGACTGCGGCTCGCGCGAGCGAATATCGGCGATGCGCTTCAAGAACCGTTCCCCGTCGCCCCAGCGGCGCATGCGACGCAGGTGCGGCTTCGACACGTGCTGCAACGAGAGGTCGAAGTACGGCACGCCCGAAGCGAGGATTGCCTCGATCAACTCGTCGGAGAGGTCGCTCGGGTACAGGTACAACAATCGCGTGCGCGGCACCTTCGACGCCACGGCGTTGACGAGGTCGACGATCGCGCCGGCCCCGAGCTCTTCGGGGCGGTCCTTGCCGTAACTGGCCAGGTCTTGGGCGACGAGCACGATCTCTTTGGCCTGCAGCTCGTCGACTTCGCGCAAGATGCTGGCGACGTCGCGGCTTCGCTGCGGGCCGCGGAACGACGGAATCGCGCAGAACCCGCAGGTGCGGTCGCAGCCTTCGGCGATCTTCACGTACGCCCACGGGGTCTTCGACGCGGGTCGCGGCAGGTTGAGCAGGTCGAACGACGGCACGGCCTGCGAGGTCACGTTGAGCGACGGCTTCTTGCCGAGTGCCACCGCCGTGGATGTTGCAGCCTTCGCCGCGGCCGGCACACCCGTCTCGATAGCCACGCCGAAGCCCGCGATCTGGTCGGCCTCGGGCAGGTTGGCGCGCAACTCGTCGCCGTAGCGCTCGGCCATGCAGCCGGTGACCACGAGTCGGGCACCCTTCTTGCGGCGCTCGCTGAGCGCCATGATCGTGTCGATGCTCTCTTTGCGCGCCTCTTCGATGAAGGCGCAGGTGTTGACGACGACGACGTCAGCCTGCGATTCGTCGTCGGTGGCCGTCAGCCCCTGGGCCAGCAGCGTGCCGACGAGCTTCTCGGAGTCGACTTCGTTCTTGGGGCATCCCAGCGTTTCCACGTAGAAGCGTGATGCCACGCATCAAGGCTACGAGAGCAGGTGGCGCCGGGCGCCACGAAGCCGATGGCCTCAGCGGTGCAACGCGAGGCCGGCGCACGCCCACGGCACGACGGCGAGGTCACCAACGCCCGAGCGAGTGATGTACGCAGTGCGCAGCGAGGGGCCGCCGAAGCAAATGTTGGTGGTCATCACGTCGCCGGACTCCACGAAGCGCACGACCTTGCCTTCCGGGCTGATCACGGTCACGCCACCCGCCGGGCCGATCGTGGCGACGCACACGTTGCCGTCGCCGTCGACGGCGAGCGAGTCGAGATACACCAACGTCGGCGACGACCACAGCAAGTGGTGGGTGTCGAACGGCGTCACCGGCTTCACTTCTCCCGGTGACACGATCTCGCGCACCCACACGCGGGCGGTGTGCGTTTCGGCGTAGTACAGCTTCGTGCCGTCGGGCGAGAGCCCGATGCCGTTCGGTGCCTCGACCGGGAAGACGACTTCTTTTATCGACGAGCCGTCGAGTTTCGCGTAGTAGATCGACGTTCGGTCGCCGCTTCGTTCGTGGCGAATGCCGTGGTCGGTGAAGTAGAAGCCGCCCTTGCCGTCGAGCACGAGGTCGTTGGGCCCGCGCAATGGGTGCCCGTCGCAGGAGTCGTAGAGCCGCGTGATCTTGCCTGTCTTCGGATCGACGCGCTCGATGCGGCCGCCGGTGTGACGTGCGGGGTCGAACGGCCCGGGCAGCAGCAAGCCGCCCAAATCGATGGGTGTGAACGACCCGCCGTTGTTGCACACGAGCAGCGATCCGTCGGCGCACTCGGCAAGACCGTTGGGCCCGCCCGGCACCTCGGCGACCACCGCTAATGAACCGTCGGGGTTGACGCGCGTGATGCGCTCACCGAACATTTCGACGACGAGCACCGCGCCGTCGTCGCACGCGACCGGCCCTTCAGGAAACCGCAGTCCGCTACCGATCGTTTGCATGAGCGAACAGTAGCGGGCTCTTGCGCGCCCGGCTCAGGAGCCCTGGATCTTCTCCCACTCCTCGAGCGTCATCAGCACCTCGCGGGGCTTCGACCCTTCGCTCGGCCCAACGATTCCGCGCTGTTCGAGCAGGTCCATCAGGCGCCCGGCGCGGGCGAAACCCACCTTCAGTTTGCGTTGCAGCATCGAGGTGGAGCCCAGTTGGGTGCGAACGATCAGGTCGATCGCGTGCTTCAGCAACTCGTCGTCGTCTTCGTCGCCGGTGGTGCCGCCAGGCAACTCGCCTGCACCCTCGGCGCTGCCGCCGCCTTCGATGCCCGACACGTAGGCGACTTCGGGCGACTGGCGCTTCCAGTGGGCCACGATGTTGCGCACTTCGCTCTCGCCCACCCAGGCCGACTGCACGCGCTGGGCCACGCTCGTGTTGCCGGGCAGCATCAGCAAGTCGCCCTTGCCGACGAGTTTCTCGGCGCCGGGTTGGTCCAAGATCACGCGGCTGTCCGTGAGGCTCGAGACCGCGAACGCCATGCGTGCAGGGATGTTGGCCTTGATCACGCCGGTGATCACGTTCACGCTCGGGCGCTGCGTGGCGACGATGAGGTGGATGCCGACGGCGCGGGCCTTTTGCGCGATACGAGTGATGCACTCTTCGACGTCGCGGGCCGCCACCATCATGAGGTCGTTCAACTCGTCGACCACTACCACGATGAACGGCATACGGTCGAACTTCTTCGTCGCGACTTCAGCGGCATCGTCGCCGGTGTTCAGTTCGCCGCGGTCGTACGCCGCGTTGTAGCCGGAGATGTCGCGGAAGCCGGCCTCGACGAGCACGTCGTAGCGACGCTCCATCTCTTTGACTGCCCAGCCGAGCGCGTTCGCGGCTTTCTTCGGCACGGTCACCGGCTGCGTCAGCAAGTGCGGCAAACCGGCGTACTGCCCCATCTCCACCTGCTTGGGGTCGATGAGGATGAGTCGCACTTGCTCGGGCGTGGTGCGCATCAGCAACGTGGTGATGATGCAGTTGAGCACGCTCGACTTGCCCGCGCCCGTCGCACCGGCGATCAGCAAGTGCGGCGTGGTGGAGATATTGAGGAACACCGGCCGACCGGCGATGTCTTTGCCGACGCCGACTTCGAGCGGGTGCTGCGCCGACTTCGACTCTGGCGCGGTGAGCAGATCGCCGAGCGACACCAAGTCGCGCGAGTCGTTGGGCACTTCGATGCCGATGGCCGACCGACCGGGGATCGGCGCCAAGATGCGCACGTCGATTGCCGCCATCGCGTAGGCGATGTCTTTCGACAGCGAGGTGAGCCGGGCGACTTTCACGCCCTCGCCGAGTTCGAGTTCGTAGCGCGTCACCGTGGGGCCGCGCGTGAAGCCCACCAGCTTGGTGTCGACGCCGTGCGACGACAACGCGGCAACCAGCGCGTCGCCGCGTTCGGCGACGGCGTCTTCGTTGGCCCGCTTGTTGCTGGTGAGCGCCAGCATGTCGAGCGGCGGAAGATCCCACGACGAGGGTTGGGCGCCCGGGCCGAGCGGCATTTGTTGCTGCTCGCCGCGAACCGGCTTGCTCGACGACGGCTTGGCTGCCGGCGCATCCGACGCCGGTTCGGGCTTCGGCTTCACCACGCGCAGGCGCGTCTTTCGCTTGCGCGGCTCGGCTTCGTCGCCTGCCTCGCTTTCGGCGGCGAAATCGCCGTCGGCACTGTGGTCGTACACGTCGCCGCGAGCCGCGGCTTCTTCGTGTTCGCGGCGGGCGGCTTCGAGGTCGTCGACACCGGCGACGACGCTGGTGTCGGTCTCCACGTCGAACGGCTCGTCACCGCCTTCGCGGTAGCGGCGGGCGGCGTCGTCCATCTTCTTGAAGAGTCCGGCGATGGAGCGAGCGAGGTCGGGCAGCGACTTGCCGGTGGCGAGCATGAGGCCGAGCATGATCGTGGGCGCCAAGATGACCACGGCTCCGACCGGCGACAGCGACGACTCGAGCGGCTCGCCGACGAGCCAGCCCAGCCATCCGCCCGCCCCTTCGAGGGCGCCGAGTGAGATTTCTAACTCGTTGGCGGCGAGAAACACGTGCAACACGCCGAGCAACGCGATCGACACGACCAACCAACCGAAGGTGAGTCGCACGCGGTGCTCGATGCTCACCCGCTTGAGCAACGCGACCCCGAGACCGAGGCAGACAATAGGTAATACGTATCGCCCGAGGCCCACCGTCCAGCGCAGCGACGTGTCGAGCCCGCGGCCGACCGGGCCGACCACGCTCACGTAGACCGACAGCGAGAGCAAGACCCCGAGCACCATGAAGAGCATCCCGAAGAGCTCCCCTGCCCGTTCGGCGAGGATCGGCTTCAATACCGGCTCGCCCTGCACCACCCTGAACTTGGTCGAGGGGTCTACCTCGTCGTGGGTGCGACGGATTTCGCCCGACGAGGCACGGCGACGAGACGAGGCTTTCTTTGCTGGGGACGGCACGAATCCAAAGTACCCGTGGGGTGCGTGATGCTGGTGGACGCTCGGTCTAGAACAACTGCAAGCGACCGGCGACGACGAGCACTGCGATCAGCCAGAAGATCGCTCCGCCGACGTGCTTCACTTTGTCGT
>DAIPHP010000011.1:0-30814 GCA_036771295.1 Ilumatobacteraceae bacterium | reverse complement strand
CGTCGAGTTCGTCTTTGCTCGGCAGGAACCAGTCGTCCTTGCCGCCGCACACGAGACTTGCCGCGTATCCCGCTGCCGTCGCTTCGCGCGCTGGAGTCGGGAGGGCCGCGTGTTGCTTCATGATGAGTGCAGTGTTTACCTGACCCATGCCGATGCGTTTGGAGAGCACGCGGTTCTTCGCGGCAGTCGCCCACACGGGGTACAAGGGCGGTAGTTGCTTGCTGCCTTTCTTTTTCGCCGCGGCGTTGCGCCATACCTTGCCGCTGACCTGGCACGAAGCAGGCGAAGCCTCAAGCCAACGACCCCACGACTGTTTCGATCCTGCGTCGTAGAACACCACGCCGCCACCGGGCCCGATGTCGCCGACTTGGCACGACGTGCCCGCAGCGCACGTCGCTGACGAACGGCCGCCAGGAGGAATGGAGGGCGCCGCGGGGCGCGGGGGCAGGGTAACGCCGTTTGGAGCGAAGGTCCGCACAAGTACCCGTCTCATCGGCGCAGATTTGAATGATGAACCCTTGTGCTCATTGCTCTTCGTGAGTTGCTTGTTGCCATTCAGTCCGGGAATGATGCCGTTGGCATCGGTGAATTGGGTGCCGTCATGGAACAGCTGATACCACGCGAAGGTGTCTGAGGCTTCGCTCGAGGTCCAATACGGACTGCCTTTAACGCCAATGTTCAGTGTGGAGCTGAGCGGTGACTTCTCCGTCGCGACGAAGTTGTAAAGAGCGTCAAGTTCGTCCTTGGATGGAAGCCACCATGCGCCGATGATGCTCCACGAGACTCCCACTGCACCCATTCGCAATGAGTTATAGAGCCCGGCTCCGATTTCCTTGCCGAGTATCCGCTGCCGCTTTGCTTCGGACCCGGAGTGCAATGGCGTGGCACTCCATGCGAATGATCGGTCCGCGGTGTCATTCAACACCCACACCTCCAGATATTGACCCCACCATTGCGGGGTCGGCGCAACGTAAAAGACGATGCCGCCGTGTGGTCCCGTGTCACCGAGTGCGCACGTACCACCGTTCTTGCACGGGAGCGGTGCCGCGCGCGATGCAATGGGCGCAGCGATAACCGTAGAAGCAGTCAGCAATGCAGCGATGATTGCGCCTAGGAACACTTTCTGTCGTGACTTCATAGCAAAGATTTTATGCCAGGACCGCGCCGTTCTTGCTCGCTGCCGGGCAACGAGTGACGTGACAACCTCACACACGCGAAATTCACCTGAGCAGACCTCATAACTGCAACACGTGAGGGTCTTACCAGTTACAGGGCAAGGCTCGTTGTGGTGAAATCGGGACGGTCATCAATCCTTAGCGTTCTGAAACAGCTCGCATACGTCCTGACAGCGAACGTGGTCAGCGCAAAATCAGGAACGTCGCAGCGAACTGGCATGCGACCGCCAGGACGGTCATCACGTGCCACATCTCGTGGAACCCGAATACCTCGGGTCGCAGCCGCGGAAACTTTCGCAAGAACATCACTGCTCCGGCCGTGAAGATGACGCCGCCTACCGCGTACAGCGACAGCGAGATCGGTCCGGCGTGACGGTACGCCCACGGCAAGACGAGGATGACGATCCAACCGAGCACGAGATACAACGACGACGCAAACTTGCGGGCCCGCCACACCGACTTCAGCACGATGCCGAGCGCGGCGATCGACCACACCACGACGAGGAGCGGTATACCGATCGAGCGAGGTAGAGCGACCATGCACACCGGCGTGTACGTTCCCGCAATCAACACGTACACCATCGAGTGATCAAGGCGTTGCATGACGTGCTGCATGCGCGGGCTGCGCGCAAACAGGTGGTACGACGCCGACGTTCCGAACAGTGCGATGAGTGACACCGCGTAAATCGCGCTCGCAGTGGTGGCCAACGCGCCTTCGGCGAACATCACCAGCACGATGACTGCAGGAAACGCGACGAGTGCCGCCCCGCCGTGAATGCGACCGCGCCATCGAGGTCGCCACAAGCCCGTGGGGTGATGAAACACCGGCACGTGCGGCACCGCGACCTCCTTCGCCCGAGCGTACCCACTCAGGCACGCCATAACGTTCAGTGCGGCCAACCTCGCCAACTTCGACCCCAGCGAGGCGATGTTCGGCGCAGATACGCAGCGAACCTCGGCATACGTTTCTCGACCACTTCGGGCAGCACGATGTGCACGAGAACGTCGATCTGTCGCACGAACCTGCACGGCGACCCGAATCGAAAACGACTGATCGCAGGCTTCTCGACGGCGCGCAGCAAGGCAAACGTCTCGCGCAAGGTGTGGCGCGGCTCAAGCACATCGTCAGGCTAAGTAGCTCCGTACCGACTCGGTCTAGCCTCGGCGCATGACCTACGACTTCGATCGCTTCCTTCGTTATGACGAGATGGCCGCGTGGATGCGGGCGCTCGCCGCGCAGCACCCGACCCTGTTGACGATCGAGAGCTACGGCCAGTCGCACCTCGGCCGCGACTTGTTGCTCGCCACGATCACCGACTCACGAACCGGCGAGCATCACACGAAGCCCGCGCACTGGATCGACGCGAACATCCATGCCGTCGAAGTCACTGGCGGTGTCGCCGCGCTCTACATCATGCATCACCTCGTCACGAAGTACGTCGCTGGTGACGCGACGGTGGTCGAAGCGCTGCGAACTCGCACCTTCTACATCGCTCCGCGCGTGAACCCCGACGGTGTCGAGGATGCGCTGGCCGACCGTCCGCTCTTTCACCGCTCGAGCGTGCGACCGTGGCCGTGGCGCGACGGCCACCGCTGGCCGGGTCTCCACCCGCAAGACATCGACGGTGACGGTCGCATTCTCACCATGCGCATCCCTGACGTCGACGGCGGATGGATGGAGCATCCCGAAGAGCCGCGCGTGATGATTCCCGTCGGCCCGCTCGGCGCGCCAGCCGGCAAGAAGCGGTACCGACTGCTCGCCGAAGGCCTGATCGAAAACTATGACGGATTCACCGTCGACCAACCTCGCGATCCGGCAGGTCTCGACTTGAACCGCAACTTCCCTGCCGGCTGGGGTGTGGACGTGCTCGGCTCCGGGGATCACCCGATGAGCGAGCCGGAGGTCCTGTCGCTCGTGCGCGCGGTGAAGGCTCGACCCAACGTGTGCGGATACAACGCGTTTCACACGGCCGGCGGGTTCATGCTGCGACCGAGCAGCAATCTTCCCGACTCCAAGCTGCCGCCAGAAGACCTCTTCATCTTCAAGAAGTTCGGCGAGCATTCCACGCCGCTCACCACTTATCCCGTGCACTCGGTGTACGAAGACCTCACGTGGGACAAATCGCGAGTCATGGGCGGTGCCGGCGACGACTGGGCGTACGACCATCTCGGTGTGTACTCATGGACGACCGAATTCTGGGACGCCATCTACCGTGCCACCGGCGAACACTCACCCAAAGACGTGTGGTACGTCGGCCCGACACCGGCGCAAGATCTCGCAGTATGTAAATGGAGTGACACCCACGCACCGGGGTCGTACGTGGCCTGGTATCCGCATACCCACCCGCAGCTCGGCGCGGTGGAACTCGGCGGCCTCAACGCTCTGTATATATGGACAAACGCGCCGGCATCGTGCCTGAAGGCCGAGGTCGCCCCGCACGCCGAGGTGGCGATTTACCAAGCCATGGCCTCCCCCCGACTGGAGATCAAACTCGCCGACGCCACCTCGTTGGGCGGCGACGTCTGGCGAGTTCGAGTGGGGGTCGCGAACACGGGCTGGCTGCCGACCGACGTGTCGCAGCACGCCCGATCGAAGAAGATCGTGTTGCCGGCGGTGGTGGAGATCAGCGGAGCTCGCGGCGTCGACCTCGTCGAGGGCGAGGCGCGCGTTCGCATCGGTCAGCTAGAGGGGCGGGCGAAGTTCTTGCTCGACGGGGGTGCGATGTCAGACGGCACGCCCGACCGGCACTTGCACTCGTGGCTCGTGCGCGCACCGAGCGGAACCTCGCTCACGATCACCGCGTCGCACCAGCGGGCCGGCACGGTCAGCACCAGCGTGACGCTTCGTTAAATTCACGGCGCCGCGGCGACGACAAGGTTCGCGTTTCGCGAGCGCCATGCCCGCCACGCGATGTACGAAGCACTCGGCACCAGCACCAAGTTGGGATACGACACCACGGGGTCGCCGATCGAAAGGCCGTACACGAACCATCCGGCGCCCATCGACGCCAGCAGCACGTTCGACGCCACCGACACGCCATGCAGATGCTCGGTGCGAATGGCCCGCCACACTTGCGGCAGGATCGCCGGCGTTCCGATCAGGACACCGGCCATGCCGACGACCGTCGGCGACACGAACGCGAACGTAACGCAGAACACCGCGGTGAGGATCGACGCAACGACCGGCTTCCATAACGGAATCGCCTTCTTTCGAACGAGCATCGCCATCAACGCGATGATCGCGATCTCGATGTTCAGGTTCGACAGCGTCATCGGCACGCTGTCGGTGGTGAGCGCATAGGTGAACCACATCGGCGTGCCGATCAAACCGATCAGATGGGCCGACGGGGCGATGCCCTCGACGCTCTGTCGGGCGTACACGCGAATGACTTGTGGCCAGATGAAGGCCACCCCGAGCATCGTCGCGACCGTGCCGGCGATGTTGCTCAAGGTCATCGGGACGACGCTAATTGTTTCGCTGCTGCTGCTCGGGTACTCGTCGGCTCGTCGGTTCGTCGTAGCGTGAGTCGCATGTCGAGAACCACCTCGAGCGGCCAATCGTGGGACGAACGGTATGCCGAGGACGGTTTTGCGTTCGGCACGGATCCGAACGACTTCCTCCGTGAGGTTGTCGAGCAGTTGCCGGCCGGTCGCACGTTGTGCATTGGAGACGGCGAGGGTCGAAACGGTGTGTTTCTCTCACAACACGGCCACGACGTGGTCACGATCGACTTGAGCCCGGTCGGCGTCGTGAAGGCACGTCGGCTGGCCGCAGATCGCGGCGTGCAGATCGACGCACGAGTCGCGGACCTCGCCGAATTCGACCTCGGCAGCGACGAGTGGGACTGCATCGTCTCGGTGTTCTGCCACCTGCCACCGAGCCTGCGTCATGCGGTGCACTCGGCGGTGCCTGCGGCGCTGCGCGTCGGCGGATGCTTCGTGCTCGAGGCGTACCGTTCGGCGAACATCGGTCGCGGAGTCGGCGGGCCGCAGAATGCGGAGATGACGGTCGAGCTCGAAGACGTTCTCGGCGACATCGGCGCAGCGCGGGGCATGTCGGTGGTCATTGGTCGCGAGGTGGAGCGCCACATCGTCGAGGGCAAGTACCACAACGGCATGAGTGCGACCACGCAGGTGCTCGCACGCAAGCACTGAGCGGGCAGGCGCGAGAGCTTCAGCGATAACCTGCCTGCCATGTCGCGGCGCGTGAAATCTCTGTTGATCGCAGCCGCCGTGGCGGTCGCCGTGTTCGTCGGGGGCCCATGGGTATACATCAATTTCGTGCGCGAACCTGCCGCCGAGAGCTTTCTCGACGAAATCACCGTCACCACCTTGACGACGGTGGACGACACCGTCGGCACCACCCTCGACCCTGCGAATAGCACGGTCGCCCTTGAAGACGCCAGCGGCACGTGGAGCGTGACGAGCGAATCACAAGTCGGTTACCGCGTCGACGAAGTGCTGTTCGGTCAGAACGTCACCGCCGTCGGGCGCACGAACGCAGTCACCGGGAGCGTCACGATCGACGGTCTCACCGTCACTGCTGCCGAGTTCAGCGTCGACATGACCACCGTGAAGAGCGACGAGCCCAAGCGTGACGCACAGTTCGAGAGTCGCATCATGGACACGCTGAACTTCCCGACCGCCACGTTCGCGCTGTCCGATCCGGTCGTCGTCTCTGCCAATGCACTCGCCGGCAACTCGACGCACCAGGCATCGGGCACGCTCACCCTGCGCGGCACGAGCAAACCGGTCGACGTCACGATCGTGAGCACCGTCCGCGACGGCGCGGTCGCCCTGGTCGGAGAAATCGAGATCGTCTTTGCCGAGTGGGGAATCCCGAACCCGTCGATCCCCGGCATTTCCACAGAAGACCGAGGCGTCCTCGAGTTCAGCCTGGTGCTGGAGCGCTGACCGATGCTCACCGTCTACGGCGTCACGCTCATCACCGCCAAGGCAAAGGACGAATCACACGAACGCTCGCTTCGCGAATCGGTCGGACGCCTCATCGAGCCCTGGCTCGAACACACGTGGCCGCACGCCAAGCGAACCAACACGACGCAGGTCAACATGCACAGCAGCGTCACCGACAAGGTGTTTCGCTGCGAGATCTCCGAGCAACATCCCACTGACGACGCGCGGCAAGTGACGCTCGTGTCGATGTTCACCGCCCGGCGCGGTGAATTGTGCGTCGACATCCGTCGCGAGGTGCGGCCGACCGGGCCGCTGATCCTTCCTCGCACACGAAGCGAGCGCCCGGCACAGTCGCTCACCACGCTGGTCGGCGACGTTGCGCGCGAGTTGCGTGCCCGCGATGCCAACAACTTCATCTCCGGCAACCCGAACAAGGTGTCGTCGAGCGACGAGGGCGCGGCGGTCGCGGCGCTCATCGACGCACCGTCTCGGCGACTACCGGTGGTGATCGAGTGCACCAGCACCCGCGGCTCAAACACCGCCACCACCACCGACACCGCTCGAGTGCTGACCGGCATCGCACACGTGTACCACCTGACCACGCAAGCGGCAGAGCAGGGCTTCAACGACTACTACGGAAAGCGAAAGGCGAGCTCCAGCTGGGTGCTGGTGGCGTGGCCGCGAGCCGGCGGAAAGGTGCTGCTCACCGAATACCACCAGGGCGACGACGAGACGCTCGTCGACGAACTCATCGCCGCCGCGGTCGGTGCGCTCCCGATGCTGCCGCGCCCGACCACCCGTCCGCAGAGCACGCCGTCGGTACCGATTCAACAAGTGGTGGCGAACACGTCGTCGCCCGAGGTCGGCGACCTGCGACGAAAGAACCAAGAGCTCGAACAGCGCGTCGCCGAACTGCAGTCCGACTACGACGACCTGCACGAGAACCTCACGCTGACCGACCATCTCAACGCCAAGATCGTCGAAGAGCGGGAGCGCTACCTGAACCAGCTCACCGAGATGCTCGCGTTGCGCGACAACACGTCACAGTGGAACCGCACGTCCGACGTCGTGCAGCGCGCCAAGCGGGCTTTCGTCAGTCTCGACTTCCATCCGGAAGTCGACGACCGTCTCGGCAACACGCAGTTTCCGCCTTCGACGAACCAACGAATCTTCGCGAGCCTGCTCGAGCTCAACAACTTGGCCGCCCGATTGCGCCGCGGCGACATCGAACCGCACCTCTTCAACACCTATTGCTCGGAGAAGTTCAACTTCGCGTCGTCGGTCAGCGACAACGCCGTCAACAAGTTCGGCGGCGACTACACGATCGCGTGGAAAGGCGCTCCGGTGCAGCTCGGGCCGCACATCCGCTGCAACGAGGCACGCATCTACTTCTACGTCGATGCGGCGGACCGTCGCGTGGTCATCGGGCACGTCGGCGGCCACCTGCGCGACAAGTCGACGAACTAGCGACGCGTCAACCTGCGCCACGTCGCTTGGGCGACCGACGACGAGAGAAACGGCAACACCAGGCGGTACACGACGCCGGGCACGACGACCGTCTTTTTTCGTCGCAAACCTTTGGCAGTCGCACGTACGACATCGTCGGCCGACAACCACATCCACGACGGCACCTTGCGGGTGAGATGCTCGAGTTCCGCGCGTCGATGCAAATCGGTTCGTACGTAGCCGGGGCACACGGCGATCACTCGCACCCCCTTGGGCTGTACCTCGAGTGCCAGGCTGCGCGCGTACGCGGTGGCGTGCGACTTGGCGGCGGCGTACGGCCCGGCTTTTCGCATCGGCGTGAACGTCGCGATGCTCGACACGATCACCACGTCTCCCGCGCCGCGGGCGACCATACCCGGCACGAGAATCTCGCAGAGCCGCACCACCCCCGCCGACATCAGGTACGCGAGGTCGTCCAACTTGTCGCGGTCGGTGGTGCCGATGCTGGCCGCGTGCGTGACGCCGGCATTCGCGACGACCACGTCGACCCGACCGCACGCCGCACCCACCGACTCGACACCCGACTTGTTTGTGAGGTCGGCGACGATCACGTCGACTGCAGCACCGGCACGACGCGCCTCTCTGGCCACTCGTTCGAGCTCGTCGGCGTTTCGCGCCGCCAACACGAGGTCACAACCCTCGCTTGCGTACCAACGAGCGAATGCTTCGCCGATACCCGACGACGCACCCGTGATCAGCACGCGGCGGCGCGAGACGGAATCTCCCACGCTTTGAGCCTCGCACACTCCGCCGTTTAGGGTGAACGCCATGCCTTCACCAGTTTTCGAACTTTCTGACGCGTACATCGAGCGACTCGCGGCTCTCGACCCCGGCTATGCGACCGCGCTCGGTATTCCGGGCAGCGACCATCTGATGACCGATTTCAGCCCGGCCGGCAACGAGGAGCGTCAGACGCTGACTCGTGCGACGCTCGCGAAGCTGTCGACCCTCGACCAATCGAGCGACAGCGACCGTCTCGCGGCGGGCGTGCTGCGCAACTCCCTGGAGATGGCCGAGCGTGAATTCGAAGCAGGCGAACACCTGCGCACCATTCGCGTGCTGGCCGGCGACGTCGATTACGCGCGATCGGTGTTCGACCTGATGCCCACGTCGACCGCCGACCAATGGAAGACGATCGCTGAACGCATGTCGCGCGTGCCAGAGGCGTTCAACGGGATGCGCGAGTCGTGGCGACTCGGCATGCAGCGAAACGTGGTCGCACCGCTCCGCCAAGTGATCGCCGTTGCCGACATGCTCGACGGCTGGGCGGGCACTGCCACGAAGCCCGGGTTCTTCGCGTCGCTCGCCGAGCAGGCCGCGACGGTGAACGGAGCGCCGATGGACGCCCTGCGTTCGGCCGCCAAAGAAGCATCAGTAGCGCTGTCGGAGACCGCGGCATTTCTCCGCAACACCTATGCCCCGGTCGCCGACCCGCGCAACGGCGTGGGCGAAGAACGCCACGCACTCGCCCGACGCCGCTACCTCGGCATGGACATCGACGCCGACGACGCCTACGAATGGGGCCTCGAAGAAGTGCGGCGACTCGACGCGGAGCTGCAGAAGTGCGCCAAGGAAATCAAGCCGGGTGCGACGCTCGATGAAGTTCGCTCGTATCTCGACAACGAGTCGCCCGAAGCCATCGAAGGCGAAGAGAACCTGCGTCAGTGGTTGCAGAACCTGATGGACGACGCCATGGACTTTCTCATCACCAACGATCACTTCGACATCCCCGAGGGAATCCGCACCATCGAGGCGAAGATCTCGCCGCCCGGCGGCGCCGCCGCCCAGTACTACATGCCGCCGAGCGAGGACCTTTCGCGACCCGGCAGCACGTGGTATCCGGCGAACGGCCGCACGAGGTTTCCGCTGTGGAGCGAGCCGACCACCGCGTACCACGAGGGCGTGCCCGGGCACCACATGCAGATCGGCATGGCGATCGTCAACCGCGAGAAGTTGTCGCGCTTCCAACGCAACGAGTTCGTGAGCGGCCACGGCGAAGGTTGGGCCTTGTACGCCGAACGACTGATGGACGAGTTCGGCTTCGTGGCGCGTCCCGAGTACCGCCTCGGGTTTCTCTACGCGCAGGCGTTTCGCGCCGCCCGCGTGGTGGTCGACATCGGCATGCACTGCGAGAAGAAGATCCCGAAGAACTGGCCGTGGCACGCGGGCGAGACGTGGAACCCCGACTTGGCGCTCGAGTTCTTGTCGGCACGGTCGTCGAACGACGAAGCCTTCAACCGGTCAGAGATCGACCGCTACCTCGGCTGGCCTGCGCAGGCGATTTCGTACAAGTTGGGTGAGCGCGTTTGGCTGCAACTACGCGACGAAGCCAAGGCAAAACACGGCGCCGCGTTCGACCTTCGCGCATGGCACACCTACGCGCTCGACTTGGGCAACCTCGGTCTCGAGTTGTTCATCAAGGAGATGTCGCGCTTCTAAGCGGCGACGCCGACAAGCGATTGGTGTGCGGCGACGCGGTCAGCGCGTGACGACGACTTGCGTGCCTGGTCGCGCCCAGCGATAGATGAACTTCACGTCTTCGGTGGCCATGCGCACGCACCCCGAGCCGGCGAATGATCCGAGTTGCGCGACCGTCTGCATCGGCTTGCCGTCTTTGCGCGGAATCTCGTGAAACCCGATGTTGCCGCCCTCCGGCCCGAACGCGAATCGGGTCATCCAACGGAAGTTCACGCCCTCAAAATCGAGACTGAACGACCACGCCGACTGGCTCGTCACCTTGTACGTTCCGGGCGCAGGCACCCCGCGTCGGCCCGACACCGGCATCGAGCGAATCACCTGCTCGTTCTTGTCGACCACCCACACCCACTGCAGCGAGTTGCTGTAGACGACTCGTCGACCAGCGCCCGTGTTGCGCGGCAGTTGCGGGGCAAATTGACGCGTCTCGCTGATACGCGGGGCGATCGAAGGAAGCGGCGAGACGTCGACTGCTCCTTGGGCCGCAGGCTCGACGCCGGAGTCTTGCGTCGCCAACACCGGCGCAGCAAAGAGACACGTGCCGACGATTGCCGCGACGACCGCGCGGATCATTCGGCGCCGTCCGTTCCGTCGTCGACTACTTCGTAGCGCTCGCCCACCGAGCTGAGCACACCCTGGATGACTGCCGCAGCGGGCAGACCGAGAATCGCGCCGGTCGGGCCGAGCACGGCACCCCCGACGATTGCCGACGCGAACGCGACACCGGCATGCAGCTGCATCTTCTGCGCGGTGATCTTCGGGGCGATGAGAAAGTTCTCGATTTGTTGGTACACGACGATGAATCCCAGGACGAAGAGGGCCTTCAGCGGCGAGTCGATCACCGTCAGCAAGAGCGGCAGCGCCCCGGCGACGTAGATGCCGATGACCGGCAAGAACTGCGACACCACGCCCACCCACAGCGCGAGGGCGATGGGGGCCGGCGTGCCGATGGCTTGGAACGCGATCCAGTGCAAGAACGACGACACGACCGCGAGAATCGCGCGCGACGACAAGTAACCGCCGGTCTTGTCGACGGCGAGCTCCCACACGTCGAGCACGACGCGCTGGCGCTGGGGTCTCAACCAGCTGCAGATGGTGCGTCGCAGCCGCGGGCCGTCGGCGGCGAAGTAAAAGGTGAACAACAAGATGGAGAACACCTGGAAGAGCGTGCTGAACGCCGACACACCCAGCTGCACCGCACGGTCGGCTTGCGAGTTCAGAAACTCGCGAACCGGGCCTTGCGGGTCGTCGATTGAGTCGAGAATCTCTGCCGAGTCAAGGTCGGTGCCGAACGTGTCGTTGAGGAAGTCGACGACGTCGACGACGTAGGCGTCGCGGTTGTCCGACAATTCCGACGCTTGGTCGGCGATCAACGCGCCCATCACTGCCACGAACCCGAGCGCGACGGCCGCCACTCCCGCCAAGATGAGACCGGTGGCGGTGCCGCGCCGCATGCCTCTGCGGGCAAGGCGATTCGTGCCGGGCTCGATCGCAAGGGCGATGAACAAAGAGATAACGAGGAGCAGGAGAAACCCGAACAGGCGGTCCCACAGCTCTTGCACGAGCACCGTACCGAGGTACCCCAACCACAACAGCAGCACCGCGCGCGGCACCCAACGGGGCATCGAGGCGTCGGAGCCCGGTGTATTTGTCACGTAATTCAGAGTACCGACGGGCATGGTGATGAGACCACGCACATCCGCTGGCACGATGAACGCGTGGAACTTTCGCGCCAAGCGATCACTGACGCACTCGGCACGGTGCGCGAGTCGCTCGGCAAGGCGTTGCGCGATCGTGTCGCCGGCCCCGAGGGTGAGGCACGAATGATGCAATTGATGGAGCCGACTGCTCCGCGATGGTTCGCCGACGATCGCCCGATACGCCGAGTGCATGCCGACGCATCGATGTTCATCGGCGGGCTGCGCGCACTGCTCGTGCAGTCGTTGCACCCTCTGGCGATGGCGGGTGTCGCGCAGCATTCTGACTACCGGCATGATCCGTGGGGTCGCCTGCAGCGCACCGCTGACTTCCTCGCCGCAACGTCGTTCGGTCCGGCGGACGAAGCCCAACGTGCCGTCGACCTCGTCAATCGCGTGCACGAACGAGTCGTCGGCACCGCGAGCGACGGTCGCCCCTACTCTGCCCGCGACCCGCACCTGTTGCGCTGGGTGCACATCATCGAGATCGACAGTTTTCTTGCTGCCCACCAACGATTCGGCGAGTTCCCGCTCGACGCCGCGGGTTGCGACGGATACGTGAAGGACGCCGCGTTCATCGCCCGAAAGCTCGGCGTACCCGCCCCGCCGGAATCCGTGCGGTCGCTGCGCGACCAGATTTCTTCGTATCGCGGCGAGATTCGCGGCACCAAAGAGTCGCGCGACGCGATGCGCTATCTGCTGTTCGAGCCGCCGCTGCCGCCCGTCGCTCGTGCGGCGTACTCACTGCTCGTCGCGGCGACCATCTCGACTCTGCCCCGATGGTCGCGCCCGCACCTCGGGCTGCCCTACCTGCCGGTGACCGAGCGACTCGCGTTGCGCCCGCTCGGCGACATGATCACCCGCGCCGTGCGCTGGGCGATGCCGCCGCGCGCCTGAGCGTTGCCGGCGCGTCTGCGCCTCTGGTCGGGGTTTCAGCGCGCCAAATCGACGAACGCGTCGTAGATGCCCTGCTGCTGCGGGTCGTCGGCAGAGGTGTCTTCGGGGTGCCACTGCACTCCGATGATGCGGTGTTCCTGGTGCTCGATCGCTTCAAGCAATCCGTCGGGTGCGCGACCGACCGAGTTGAAACCCGGGGCGAGTCGATCGATGCCCTGGTGATGGAACGACGCGCCGCGCACTCGTGTCGCGCCGGTCGCGCGGGCCAGCCAGCAACCTGACTCGAGCTCGACGTCGTGCAACGCGAACTCGGCACCGACCGGAAACTCGCCCGGCGCGTGCGCCACCAGCGACGACGCGTTCGTGAGGTCTCCGAGATGCTGCACGAGCGTGCCGCCGAGCACCACGTTGGTGAGTTGCATTCCGCGGCACACCGCGAGCACCGGCAACTCGTTTGCCAAGGCCCCGCGAAGCATGGCGGTTTCGAAGCGATCTTGTTGCGGCGACACGCCGTACACGTTGGGCGATGCCATCTGCCCGTACAACGCCGGGTCGACGTCAGGGCCGCCCATCAAGACGAGCGCGTCGAATCGTGACAGAAGTTCGCTGGCGTCGTCGTCGACGAACACTTGTGGCGCGACGACGACCGGTTCGCCGCCGGCTCGAAGGATGGAATTCAAATATCGCTTGCCGGCGAACGCCACTTCGTCGCGAGAGACCCGGCTCGGCGCGCCGGTGCGGCCGGCGCCGGCGATGAGCGGTGTCACGCGTCCAACGCTATGCGCGCGTCACCTGCGCCGAGAAAGCGCCGAGGCGAGCGGTGCGGCCAGCGAACCGCGGCGGCCGACGGCGATGTCGTCGAGGCCGAGCCACTCGCCCATCGCTCGCAGCCGACCGGCGATCGGCGCCACCACGCTTCGAGCGCTCGCACCAGGTTCGAGGTACGCGGCCTCGACTCGCAGCACTCCGGCCTGACGATCGGCTTTCATGTCGAGCCGACCGACGAGACGCTCGTTGCACAGCACGGGCAACACGTAGTAACCGAAACGTCGCTTCGGTTTCGGTGTGTAAATCTCGATGCGGTAGTGAAAACCAAAGAGCCTCTCGTTTCGATCGCGGTTCCACACCAACGAATCGAATGGTGAGAGCAATGCGCATGCTTCGACACTGCGCGGAATCGTGAGTCGTTTCGGCACGTAGGCGGGTTCGGCCCAGCCTTCGACGCTCGCCAGCCGAAGCGTCGAGTCGGCGACCAACGAGTCGAGGGCCGGTCTTGCTTCGCGCGGCTTCTGGCGGTGATAGTCGGCGAGGTCGCTGAACGTCGCGACGCCGAGGTGGTCTGCCGCCCGCCGCAACAACTCTCTTCGGGCGTCAAGCTCGCTCGGCGTCGAGGCATCGAGCACCTTCGCCGGAAGCACGCGCTCAGGCAAGTCGTACACCCGCGCGAAGTCGGAGTCGCGGGCGCGGGTGGTCACACGCCCCGCATAAAAGAGGTATTCGAGGGCTCGCTTGGCGTCGTCCCAATCCCACCAGGTGCCCTTCTTGCCGACACGCATCGAGACGTCGGCGGCCTTCAACGGGCCGTCGTCACGCACGCGGCCGTAGAGACGCTCGACCAACGATTTGTTTCGTGAGTAGTAGTTGCCGAACCACGGGTGAGGCCTCGCCATCTTCCAGCGCATCAACGGGTGCACGTCGACCGGCGCC
Source organism: Ilumatobacteraceae bacterium (assembly GCA_036771295.1). Classification (GTDB taxonomy): domain Bacteria; phylum Actinomycetota; class Acidimicrobiia; order Acidimicrobiales; family Ilumatobacteraceae; genus F1-60-MAGs027. Next base: position 16,443 of record DAIPHP010000011.1, on the reverse strand, counting down.
AACGAAGCTTCGTGCACCCAGTACTCGAACAATTTGCCTCTCGTCACGGCGTTCGAGACGACCTTCCGATCGTGGTTGCCGATGCGCGCGAAGATCGGCAGTTCTTGGCTGCGCACGAGCACGTTGACCGAGTCGATCTGCAGCACGCCGACGTGGTCGAGCACCGCCGACAGTCGCGCAAGGTCGCTACCGGCGTACGTGCGACCGAACCCTTGTGCGGCGAGTGCGACGCGCCGAGCCTCGCCGATCGAGAGTTCGACGTCGACCGGTCGCTTCGACGAACTACTCGCCGTCGAACCGCGGGCCTTGCGTGCGCGACCCTGCGCCATGGCGGTTAGTCCGCGACGGTGATGGTGACTGAGTTGATGACCACGTCGGTCTTCGGACGGTCACCCGAACCGGTGGGCACGTTCTGCATCGTCTCGACGACCTCGAGACCTTTCACGACTTGGCCGAACAGCGAGTACTGCGGTGGCAGACGACATCCGTCCGGGCCGCTGATGATGAAGAACTGCGAGCCGTTGGTGTTGGGGCCGGCGTTGGCCATTGCCAACGAACCGAGCTTGTACTGGTTGGGCTTCGGCAGTTCGTCGCCGAATCGATAACCCGGGCCGCCTCGGCCGGAACCCTCGGGGTCACCGCCTTGGCAGACGAAGTTCTTGATGATGCGGTGGAAGATGACGCCGTCGTAGTAGTGGTGCAGCGCCAAGAACACGAAGTTGTTCACGGTGCGCGGCGCGTTGATCGCGTCGAGAGCGATGACGATTTCGCCGAGCGACGTGCTCATCGTGGCGGTGTACCGCTTCGCGGCATCGATGCCCATCTCCGGCGGCTCGGCGAATCGTTGCTGTTTCTGAGCGGAGCCGTCGAACGGCGGGAACTGTGATGGCATGACGGGTCACGCTAGCGGTGCACGAGGGCAACGACCGTCTCGCCTACTCTGGTCGCTCGTGAGCGACACGAGCGACCAACACGAAGAAGCCGTCGACCTCGACGAGATCGAGGCTCAACTCGCCGAAGTCGAGCTCATGCTCGAGCGACTCGACAAGCCGAACGGCTGATCGTTTCCCTCGCGGTCACGCGACCGCAACAGAAAATCGTCACTTCGGCGAGGCGTGCACCCAACACCCGGCGAGGTGGTCGTTCACGATGCCGACTGACTGCATGAACGCGTACATCGTGGTCGGGCCGACGAAGCTCCAGCCCCGTCGTTTCAACTCTTTCGACAGCCGTGCCGACGACGGGGTCTGAGACGGTATCCCCGGCGGAACCGAGCGATCACCCTCACGTTCGCTCGCCGCGAACTGCCAGACGAATTCATCGAGCGACCCGACGTCACCGACCAGCTCGGCGCAGCGTCGTGCGTTGTTGATGGTCGACTCGATCTTCCCGCGATGACGAACGATGCCGGCGTCACCCAACAACGAGGCGACGTCGCGCTCGGTGAACGACGCGACCTTCTCGAAGTCGAAACCGGCGAAGGCACGCCGAAAGTTCTCTCGCTTGCGCAAGATGGTGAGCCAACTCAGGCCCGACTGAAACCCTTCGAGGCAGATCTTCTCGTACAGACGACGATCGTCATGCACCGGCTTGCCCCACTCCTCGTCGTGGTACGCGACGTAGAGCGGGTCGTCACCGCACCACCAACATCGACGCTTGCCGTCTGGGTGGTCGAGCAGCCAGTCGTTCGACTGCTGCTTCACCACGAGTCGAGTCGCGGCGAGCGTCTAACGCTCGCGCAACTTGGCGAGCAGTCGCAGCACCTCGAGGTACAGCCACACCAGCGTGACGAGCAACCCGAGAGCGGCGAACCACTCCATACGACGCGGCAGCGCCATGCGCTCGCCTTGCTCGATGAAGTCGAAGTCGAGCGCCAGGTTGAACGCCGCGAGGCCGGCGACGAAGAGGCTGAAGAGGATTCCGATGCCGCTGCTGCTGTTGATGAACGAGACGTTCGCGCCGAAGAGGCTGATCACGAACGACACGAGGTACAGCACCGCGACGCCGAGAGTGGCGCCGATCACGATTCGGCGGAACTTGTCGGTCACTCGCAGCACGCGGGTGCGGTAGAGAAACAGCATCACTCCGAAGACGGCCAGCGTGGTGCCGACGGCCTGCAACACGATGCCCGAGTAGGTGGCATCGAACATCTTGGAGATCGCCCCGACGAAGAGGCCTTGTCCGACGGCGTACACCGGGCCCAAGATGTGCGACCACATCGGCTTGAACATCGTCACCAAGACGGCGACGAAGCCGACGATGGCACCGACGATGGCCATGGGCGGGAACGCCAACACGCCCGGCTGCGGCTCGGAGACCGCGATCCAACCGACGGCTGCAGAGATGAGAAGAACGGCGAACAGCACGAGGCTGGCGCTGGCTGCACCGCTCACGGTCATGACGCCGGAGTGGTACTTGGTGACCGGGCCGTCGGTGACCGGCGGTGCCCAGGTGTCGCCAGGTGCGGTGGCTACGCCGCTTGCTGCGGCCCATCCGGCCTCGCCGGCATGGCGCTCGCGGAGTTTTTCAAACGTGGATTCGTTGAGGACGGGGTTGGACATGCCTTCATAATAAGGAGTCCTGCAAATGACCCACGCACGATTCGTCGTTTAGTTGGTCACAACCAGCATGCCCGTTGGTCACCATTTCGCAGGCAAAGCCGCGGATGCGGCACGACTCGCACTGGAGTCGAAATCCGACGGCCTGAACCTACCGTGCGAACCGACCGATTTGCGACACGGAAATCGAAATACACGATGCGGATTTGTCGGCGACGATCGCGGAATCCTGATTGCCGAAATCTCAAAAAATCTCGTCGCTGCGAGGTTGCGGATTTGGAGGCAGTCGGTATCGTTGAGCGCGCTCGCGCCCCCAGAGGGCGCGATTGTCATATTCGGTTCTACATACGGGTGGGGGCAAAGAATGGCCAAGGATCGCATTGATCGAGACGAAGAAGATCTCGTACGTCTCTATCTCACGGACATCGGCCAGTACGTTCTGCTCACCAAAGACGACGAAGTTCGTCTCGCGAAAGAAATCGAAGAGGGCAAAGCTGCAGAGAAGCAGCTAGAAAACTCCGCGCGCATGAGCGCGCAACGCAAGCGCGAGCTGCGCAAGATCGCCCGCGTCGGCACCCGCGCCGAACGACAATTCGTGCAGTCGAACCTGCGACTCGTCGTGTCGATCGCCAAGAAGTACCAGGCGTCTGGTCTTCCCTTGCTCGACCTCATTCAAGAAGGCAACCTCGGCCTCATGCACGCCGTCGAGAAGTTCGACTGGCGCAAGGGTTTCAAGTTCTCCACGTACGCGACCTGGTGGATTCGCCAGGCGATCACCCGCGGCATCGCCAACACCGGCCGCACCATCCGCCTGCCAGTCCATGCCGGCGACACCCTCGCCCGGTTGCAGAAGGCGCGCTCGCGCTTGGAGCTGAAGTTCGGTCGTCCTGCGACGCTCGCCGAGCTCGCCGCCGAAGTGGAGATGCCCGAGGACAAGGTCACCGAAGCGTTGCGCTTCGCCAACGAGCCGCTCTCGCTCAGCGAACCGCTCCGTGAAGACGGTGACGCTGAACTCGGTGACGTCGTCGAAGACCGTTCGGTGGAGTCACCGTTCGAAGTCGCGGCCACTGCCCTCTTGCCTGAAGAGATCAATCGTCTGCTCGCGCCGCTCGACCAGCGCGAGCGCGAGATTCTCGCCCTGCGCTTCGGTCTCGACCGCGGCGAGCCTCGCACGCTCGAAGAAGTCGGCGAGGCGTTCAACCTCACGCGCGAGCGCATTCGACAAATCGAGGCCCGCGCGATGAGCAAGTTGCGCCACCCCTCGAGCGACACCGGCGCACGCGACCTGCTGTCGGTCTGATTCGAGTCCGCCGTGCTGTGCGCGGTAGGCGACCTGATCGAAGACATCGTCGTGCAACTGCACGGCGAGATCAACCGCGACACTGACACGCCGGCTGCCATCACGCGTCGTCGCGGCGGCAGCGCGGCGAACGTCGCATACTTCGCGGCGAAGCTGACCGGGCGTTCGCGATTCGTCGGTTGCGTCGGCGACGACCCGCTCGGTGACTCGCTCGTCGCACAACTTTCTCGACACGGCGTCGACGTGCGCGGTGAGCGCCACGGTCGCACCGGAAGCATCGTGGTGGTCGCCACCACCGACGGAAACCGGACGATGCTCACCGACAGAGGAAGCGCCACCGAACTACGGGCATTCGACCCGGCGTGGCTCGAGGGTGTACAGGTGCTGCACGTGCCCCTGTATTCGTTTTCTCACGAACCGCTTCGCACCTCGGCACGTTCTGCAGTGCGGGCTGCGCGCACGAACGGGGCGACAGTGTCGGTCGACCTGTCGTCGACGGCGCTGATCGAGCATCTTGGCGCGCAAGCAGTGCAGGCGCTGCTCGACGACCTGGCGCCAGACGTGCTGTTCTGCACTCGAAGCGAAGCGGACGCCGTCGGGGTTCGACCCGACAGTCGCTTCTCTGCCCGCCATGTGGTGGTGAAGGACGGAGCACGGCCGATTCGAGTGCTCACCAGCGACGGGGTCGAGCTCGGTTTCGAGGTCGACGCCGTGGCCGAGGTGGTCGACGCGACCGGCGCAGGAGACGCCTTTGCCGCCGGCTTTCTTACCTCGCTCGCCCATGGGGACGCTCTCGCCGACTGCGTAGAACGGGGCCGAACGCTTGCGGCTCGCGTGGTGATGCTGCCGGGTGCGACGCTGGAGAACCAATGACCCAGTCCCCTGCCACGCCCGTCGTCTCGCCCGAGGTGGCGGCTGCGCTCGCCGCGAAGCAACCGGTGGTGGCGCTCGAGTCGACGATTTTTTCGAACCTCGGCTTGCCCTCGCCGGCGAACCGCGAGGCGTTGGAGCGCTGCATCACGGTGATTCGCGGGCACGGCGCAGTTCCGGCGGTGACTGCGGTGCTCGACGGTGTGGCGCGCGTCGGGCTGAGCGACCGCGAGCACGAGCGCATCCTGGGTGCGGCGCGCAAGGTTGCCGAGCGCGACCTGCCGATCGCCATCGGTGAACGATGGGCGTTCGGTGCGACGACCGTGTCGGCGTCGCTGGCGCTCGCCGCTGCCGCGGGCATTCGCGTGTTCGCGACGGGCGGCATCGGCGGCGTTCACCGGGGCGCGGAGTTGCACGGCGACGTGAGCGCCGATCTTCCCGCACTCGCACGACACCCGGTGGTGACGGTGTCGGCCGGCGCGAAATCGTTTCTCGATCTTCCTCGCACGCTGGAGATGCTCGAGACGTTGAGCGTGCCGGTGATCGGTCACCAGTGCGACGAGTTTCCGGCATTCACCGTGGTGTCGAGCGGACTGCGACTCTCGCATCGAATCGACGATCTCGACGTGCTGGCACGAGTGGCGAAGACAAGGCTCGACTTCGGAGGAGGCATGCTTGTGTGCACGCCGGTGCCCGCAGCGGAAGCAATCGATGCCTCGATCATGAACGATGCAATCACCCGTGCTCTCGCAGCTGCCGAGTCTCGGGGCGTGACCGGACCGGCAGTGACACCGATCGTGCTCGCCGAAATCGCCGCGGAAACGAGCGGCGAAGCAGTTCGTGCCAACCTCGCGCTGGCAGAAAACAACGCTCGCGTGGCCGCGGCGCTCGCCTCACGCCTCTAATTTCGCGCATCCACAACGCGTCTTCCTGGCGCGCGACATGACTCACACATCTCCATAGGCGGCCAAACACGCACGCGAGGAGATCCATGTTGTACGCATGTTGGACGGTCAAAGGCGGCAGCGGAACCACGGTGTTTGCGACCGGGCTTGCGCTCACGCTGGCGGGCAAGTTCAAGCACGCGACCATCGTCGATCTGGCAGGCGACGTGCCGGCCGTGTTGGGGATTGCCGAGCCCTCTGGTCGCGGAGTTCGCGACTGGCTGGCTGGCACGGACCGCACCGTCGACGATCTCGCGCGACTGACGATCGACGCCACATCCTCGCTGAAAGTGATTCCTGCAGGAACCGCACGAACGTTCGACGCCGACGCTCTCCACGACCTCGTCAGCGCACTCGACGGAAACGTGGTCGTCGATCTCGGGGTGTTGCAACCGACGGAGGAACTTCAGGCGAAGATCCGCACCGACTGGTTGGTGGTGCGACCCTGCTATCTGGCACTGCGACGCGCATCACGACTCGCCGTGCGACCGCGAGGAGTAGTGGTCATTCGAGAGGACGGTCGTTCACTCACGAAGCGAGACGTGAGCAGTGTCGTCGGCGCACCGGTGGTCGGAGAGGTCAGCATCTGCGGCACGGTGGCGCGCAGCACCGATGCCGGGCTGCTCGCGACGCGACTGCCAAAGAGGTTCGCCGAAGAAATCGAGGCCCTGCTGTGAGCGTCGTTCCTCTCGTGCGTCAACCCAGCAACGACTGGACGCACTCTTCGCCGCTGGGACGCTGGTTCAACGACCCGCTCGTGCGAGAAATCATGGTCAATGGCGGGAAAGAGGTCTGGGTCGAACGCGAAGGCGGCGTCGAGCTCGTCGGGCATCTTCCTAACGGCGAGCTCCTTCGCATCATCGAGCGCATTCTCTTGCCGATCGGCCGCCGCGTCGACCAGGCGTCTCCTGTCGTGGATGCTCGGCTTCACGACGGGTCACGCGTTTGCATCGTGATTCCCCCGATCGCCGTCGACGGTCCGTGCCTCAGTATCCGGCGTTTTCATGTGCGAGATCTTCCGCTCGCAGCCTTCGGGAACGAAGAAGTCGTGGAGATGTTGCGTGACCTCGTAGCCCAGCGATACAACATCGTCGTCGCCGGAGCGGCGTCGAGCGGCAAGACCACCTTGCTCAACGCCCTGTGCGCGCACATCTCGACCGGTGAGCGAGTCATCACCGTGGAAGACATCGCAGAGCTTCGGCTTCAGACCGACCATGTACTGAGACTCGAGGCGCGTCCGGCCACCTACGACGGCTCGCACGAAGTCACTCTGGCCACACTGCTGCGAACTGCACTGCGAATGCGACCCGACCGCTTCGTGCTCGGAGAAGTGCGGGGCAACGAGGCAGTCGACATGCTCACCGCAATGAACACCGGGCATCACGGCTCGCTGGCGACGTGCCACGCGAACTCCCCCGACGACGCGTTGCGAAGAATCGAGTCGATGGTGTTGCAATCCGCACCGCAGTGGCCGCTCACCGCCGTTCGCGAGCATCTTCAGTCGGCCGTTGACGCCATCGTGCACGTCGAACGCTCGCCCAACGGACGACGCCGGGTGCGAGAGATCACCGAGGTGTCCATGCGCCCCGACGTGCTCGGCACCAAGACCATCTGGTCGGAGTCCACGGCTCCGGCCCGGCTTTCGCGCGGACGTTCGTGAACTTCGTTCTCATCCTGTCGGTCGGCACGGTCGCGGGGTGTGTGGTCGTTGCGAAACTCCTCGGGCAACCGATCGTGCTCCGGCGTCGTGTCGCGCGACGCCTCAAGGCTCTTCGCCTGACTGCGGCGAAGAAGTCACCACGACGTTGGTCGCTGGAATTCCCGCGGCTGCCGTTTCGCCGCGTTCAAGCGCACACCCCAGAAGAACGTCTGGCTGCATTGCTCGACGTCATCGCACGCGAGTTGCGTCTCGGATCATCGGTCAATGCCGCCCTGCTCACCGCCATGAGCCGCAGAGCGGTGCCGACGCTGGCGTGGTTGGTGCAACCGGCGCAGAGCGGAGAGGCGCTGCACGTCGTCATTGCTCGTCACCTCGCAACCGGTCAGCCGCATCGCCGCGTGCGGCGGCGTCGCCTCGAGTCGGGTGAGCCGACGAAACTCGCCTTGCGAGCCATCTCGACTGCAGCAGACGGTGGTGACCCGGTTCATGCAGTCGAGGCTGCCGCTCGCACCTTGCGCTCGAACGCGGCGATCGCCGCCGACTCGCGCGCAGCTGTGTCGTACACCCGGACGTCGATGAATGTGCTCACCTGGATTCCTCTCGTCATCGCAGCATGGCTGACGTTCCGTGACCACTCAGTGCGCGACTTCTTCGCATCGGCGTTCGGGGCGTGGTGCCTTGCCGTCGGGGTCGGGCTCAATGCCGTCGGTCGCTATGTCGTTGCAAGAATGACGACCGCGGCGACGCGCGGCGACTCGGAGACTTCCGATCTCGTGGACACGATTGCGGTTCACCTTCGTGCCGGTACCCCTCCGGCAACGGCGTTCCGTGCGGCAGTTGAGACGACAACCGGCGACCTCGCAGAGTGCGGGCGTCTGGTGATGACGACGCACGACTCGGGCGCGCGATTCGTTGACGCTCTCGAGATGCATCGAGACCGGTTCCCGCTTCGCACGCAGCAACTGATCGATGCCCTCATCGACACGGAGCGGGCCGGGCTTTCGACGCGCGAACTCTTCGACCGACTCGCGGCCGATGCCCACGCTCAACGGCGGCGCGAAGCCGAGCAGCGAATTCGGTCGCTTCCGGTGCGGCTGACTCTGCCGCTGGTCGGATGCGTGCTGCCGGCGTACGCGTTGATCGCCGTGGTGCCGTTGATCGCCAGCCAACTCACGTCGGTCACCTACGACCCGCATCCACTCACCGGAGGTACACCATGAAACATGAAACCGCTGCCGACAACGTGACCGAAGCTCCGAAGACAGAGTCACCTCCCCATAGCCGCATCCATGCGATGGACCCGGGCCAGGCGACCACGGAATACGCACTGGTGTTGATCGGTGCGGCGGTCATTGCGCTCCTGGTGGTGGCCTGGGCAACCGATGGCGGCGGCGCGGGCAGAATCGGAGAGCTCTTCGAGAACGTGCTGTCGAACGTGCTGAGTCGTTCCGAATCTCTCGAGGGGTGAACGACTCGCGGGCGCGCAAGCACGATGCCGGGCAGGCGACGGTTGAATTCGCGCTGATTCTTCCTCTCGTCATCCTGTTGATGGTCGCATTGGTCGACGTCTGCATGATCCTGCGGGACCAGTTGCTCGCCGACGCTCTCGCGCGTGATGCGGCCCGACTGGCCAGCGTTGTCGACGATGAAGACGGCGCTCGTGACGTCGTCGAAGGTGTGATACAGCGCTCGGGTCGTGACGACGCGACGTGGAGCATTTCGCTCGATGACGACTCCGTCAGGGTGCGTGTCGGTCTCACCCCGCGATCGTCGCCGCTTCTCTCGTCCACCATGTGGTTTGCGGGTCGGCATCGGGTCGTGGGAGAAGCGTCATTTGCGGCGGAGTTTCGCGTAGCGGAGCGTTAGCGTCGGCGCCGTGCCGACTCCCCGATCGGAATCTCTCCCCACCATCTGGGTGTTCGGGGACCAACTCAACCGCAACATCGGCGCGCTCGCTGATGCGACACCGAAGACGCACCGAGTGCTGTTGATCACTGCCGCCGACAAGATTGCGTCGCGGCCGTGGCACCCCGCTCGAGTCGGTCTCATCACCCGAGCCATCGAGGCGTTCGCTTCTGAGCTTGCCGCAGCGGGATTCGTCGTCGATCATCGTCACGCAGCCACGATGCGCGGCGGCGTCGAGGCTCACCGGCGCGAGTTCTCGCCCACCAAGATCGTCGTCACCGAACCGAACTCGGTCACCGCCCGCGCGCTGGTGAGCGACCTCGGCTGCGAGGTGGTGCCGAGCAACCAATTCTTGTGTCACCCGACGGCGTTCAACGAGTGGGCCGGCACCCGAAAGTCGTTCAAGATGGAAGATTTCTACCGCTGGCAACGACGACGCCTCGGCTACTTGATGGACGCCGACACGCCGGCGGGCGGCGAGTGGAACTACGACGAACAGAATCGTGAACGACCGCCCAAAGACGGGCATGACCGCTGGCCGGTGCCCGTCGACGTGTGGGCCACCACGCGAACCGGTGCGTTAGAGCGACTCGACTTCTTCGTCTCTCGTGTGTTGCCGATGTTCGGCCCGCACGAAGACGCGATGCTCGCCGGCAACTGGCACCTCGCCCATTCAGTGCTGTCGCCGTACTTGAACCTCGGGCTCTTGTTGCCGGGCGAGGTGTGTGACCGAGTCGAGCAGGAGTTTCGGGCGGGGCGCGTGCCGATCAATTCGGCGGAAGGTTTCATTCGCCAAGTCATCGGCTGGCGTGAGTACGTGTGGAACCTCTATTGGCGCTGGATGCCCGACTACGCGTCGATGAACGCGCTCGACGCCGACATGGATCTTCCTCCGCTCTTCACGGGTGCAGCCGACACTCGCATGCGTTGCGTCTCTGGCATTCTGGGCGACCTTCAGGCACGCGGTTGGGTGCACCATATTCCGCGCCTCATGGTGCTGGGGAACCTGGCGTTGATTGCCGGGGTCAACCCGCAACAGTTCACACGCTGGATGTGGGACTCGTTCGTCGATGCAGCCGAGTGGGTGATGGTGCCCAACGTGCTGGGTATGTCGCTGCACGCCGACGGAGGGATGATGGCGTCGAAGCCGTACGCAGCGGGCGGTGCTTACATCGATCGGATGAGTGACTACTGCAAGGGCTGCGCGTTCGACCGAGCCAAACGCGTCGGAGACGACGCCTGCCCGTTCACCACCCTGTATTGGGACTTCTTGCTGAGGCACGCCGACCGTTTCGTGAAGAACCCCCGCATGTCGACCCAAGTGAGAGCGGCACAGAAGCTCGCCGACGGTGACGCCGTGCAAGTGCGTGCCCGCGAGGTGCTGGCGCAGTTGCGAGCCGGAACGCTGTAGCGCTACCTGCGTCGTGAGCGACGCTGCTGCTCGCGCTCCAGTGCCGCCTCTTCGGCCACCAGTCGGCGCATGCTCGCGAGTCGGGCGTCGTCGAGCGAGCCCTCGGCGATCGCCCCTTGTACCGCGCAACCGGGCTCGCGCTCGTGCTTGCAGTCGCGAAATCGGCACCGCTCGCTCAGATTGAAGATGTCGGCGAACGCACGCTCGATGCCGTGACCGCTCGTCCACAAACCGACCGCGCGAAGACCGGGCGTGTCGATGAGCCATCCGTGATCGGGCAACGGCACCAAGTCGACCGCGGTGGTGGTGTGCCGGCCCCTGTTGTCGTTGAGCCGTACCGCGCCAGTGTCTTGAGACTCGCTGCCCGACAACGCGTTGACGAGCGTCGACTTGCCGACACCGCTCGCCCCCAAGACCGCGACGGTCGCGCCGTTGCGAACGTACTCGCGCAACGCACCGAGCCCCTCACCCGTCACGCTGCTCACCAGATGCACCGGCACGCTCATGGCGATTGCTGCGACTGCTTCCCTTGCGCGGCGAGCGTCGTCGGGTTCGATGACGTCGCTCTTGGTGAGCACCACCACCGGTCGAGCACCCGAGTCGAACGCCAGCACCAGCTCGCGTTCGAGCCGTCGGAGGTTCGACACGTCGCCGAGGGCGTGAACGAGAAAGATGACGTCGAGGTTCGCCGCGATGGTCTGCGCCTCGGCGGGCCCGTCGTCGGACGAAGCACGGCGCACCAACCGAGATGTGCGAGGCACCACCGAATTGATTCGTTCGCCGTCGCCCGAGACGAGAATCCAGTCGCCGACGGCGACGTCGACACCGAGATTGCGAACCTTTCGCTCGGCGAGAGTCGACGCAGCCGCCATCTCCGCGACGGGCACACAGAGAAATGTGCTCCACCCTCGATCGATTCGCCGAACGCGGCCGATGAGTTGTTCGTCACTCACATCGGCGAGATTCGCGAGTGCGCGACGAAGATTCTCGGTGAGCCCGAGTTCCGTCAAAGCGTTACGCACTATGCGTTTCACGCTAACTGGTTGCGATTTTCTCATTCGGGTGCTTGACTGCCCGACTCGAATGTCTTACAACGGAATACTGCTGCATGTCACGACCACTCGTCATCGTTGAATCGCCAGCGAAGGCGAAGACCATCGCCAAGCTGTTGGGCAAGGACTACGTCGTCGAAGCATCCGTCGGTCACGTCGCCGACTTGCCGAAGTCAGGCTTGCAAGTCGACGTCGAAAACGATTTCACGCCCAACTACGAAGTCACCGAGCGCGGTTCGAAGGTCATCCGCGAACTCAAGGCCAAATTGAAGACGGCCACCGAGCTGTATCTCGCCACCGACGAAGACCGCGAAGGTGAGGCGATTTCGTACCACCTCGTCGAGTACCTGAAACCGAAGGTTCCGGTGAAGCGAATGGTCTTCCACGAGATCACCCGCAGCGCGATCGACGAAGCAGTTCGCAACACCCGCGAGATCGACAAAGAACTCGTCGACGCCGCCGAGGCCCGCCGAGTGCTCGACCGCCTCTTTGGTTACACCTTGTCTCCGGTGCTCTGGCGCAAGATCAACCGCGGGTTGTCGGCTGGTCGCGTACAGAGCCCGGCGATTCGCCTGGTCGTCGAGCGCGAGCAAGAACGCATGAATTTCGTCGTCGCCGACTACTGGGACCTCGCCGCCGTCACCGCGACGGCCCCCTCGTTCAAGGCCGTGCTCTCCATGCTCAACGGCATGCGCGTGGCGACGGGTCGCGACTTTGACAACAAGGGCGTGGCCAAAGACGGCGTCGCCGTGGTCACGAAAGACCGTGCCGAAGAGCTGACGAAGGCCCTCACCGGCAGCGATCTTGCGGTTCGGGCCCTCGACGAAAAGCCGTACCGAAAGTCGCCGAAGGCGCCGTTCATCACCAGTTCTCTGCAGCAAGAGGCAGGCAACAAACTGCGGCTCAGCGCCGGCGAAGTCATGCGAATCGCCCAAGGCCTCTACGAGTCGGGATACATCACCTACATGCGCACCGACAACGTGGGGCTGAGCGACGACGCCATCGCCGCAGTTCGCAGCGAGATCACCTCGACCTACGGGGCGAAGTTCGTGCCCGACGAGCCGAGAACGTACAAGTCGAAGGTGAAAAACGCCCAAGAAGCCCACGAGGCCATTCGCCCCACTCTTCCGTTGCGGTCACCCGAAAGCCTGAAGAGCGAGCTCAACGCCGTGGAGCTCAACGTGTACCGGCTCATCTGGCAGCGCACGCTCGCTTCGCAAATGGGTGACGCGCAAGGCACCACGCTGATGGTTCGACTCGGTGCGAATGCACCGACCACCGACGCGGCCGACTGCGAGTTCAGCGCGAGCGGCACCACGATCACGTTCGCCGGATACCGCGCCGTGTACGAAGAAGTCGAAGACGAACGCAGCGACGACGACGCCGAGGCGATCTTGCCCGCGCTGAAGGTGGGCGACAAGGTGTCGGTCAGCGAACTCACGGCGGTCGGCCACGCAACTACGCCGCCTGCTCGTTACACCGAACCCACGCTCGTGAAGAAACTCGAGGAGCTCGGCATCGGCAGGCCGTCGACGTACGCGAACATCCTGAAAGTCATCGTCGACCGCGGATACGTGTGGAAGAAGGGCCAGGCACTCGTGCCCAGCTGGACTGCCTTCGCGGTGGTGCGACTGCTCACGCAGCACTTCTCGAGCATCGTCGACGACCGATTCACCGCGATCGTCGAGGAAGAACTCGACGAAATCGCCCGCGGCGAACGCGACAGAGCCAAGTGGCTGCGCGAGTTCTACTTCGGCAACGGCAAAGAATTGCCGGGAATCTTCCCTGTCACCGAAGCAGCCAAAGACTCGATTGACGCCCGCGAAATCAACGGCTTCGTCGTCGGGCGGCACCCTGGCACCGGCGAGATGATCGAAGTGCGCCCCGGCAAGTTCGGGCCGTACGTGCGAAGCGGTGAACGCACCGCCGGAGTCCCCGAAGACCTCACCCCCGAAGAGCTCACCGTCGCCAAGGCCGTCGAGTTGCTGGAGGCGCCGAGCAACGACGAGCCGATCGGAATGTCGAACGACCTGCCGGTGTACGTGAAGTCGGGTCGGTACGGGCCGTACATCCAGCTCGGTGACCGCAGCGACGACAAAGAGGCTCCGCTCCCGAAGACCGCGTCGCTCTTCCCCGACATGAAACCGGCCGACGTCACTCTCGAGGTCGCGCAGAAGCTGCTTTCGCTGCCGCGCGTGATCGGTGTCGACCCGGCAGACGGTGTGACAATCACCGCCCAGAACGGCAGATACGGGCCCTACATCACCAAAGACAAAGACAGTCGCACGTTGTCGTCGCACGACGAGATCTTCACCATCACGCTCGAGCAGGCGCTCGCGTTGCTGGCTCAGCCCCGCAAGTTCGGGCGCCGCGGCGCACCGAAGCCGCCGTTGCGCGACTTCGGCACCGACCCCATCTCGGGCCGACCGGTCGTCGCCAAAGACGGCAAGTTCGGCACCTACGTCACCGACGGCGAAACCAACGCCAGTCTCACGCGCGGCGACCGCCTCGAACACATGAGCCCCGAGCGCGCGTTCGAGCTGCTCGCCGCACGACGTGCGAACCCGCCTGAACCAAAGAAGAAGAAAGCACCACGCGCCAAAGCCGAGACTGCGAACCCGGAAAAGAAGATCGCGAAGAAGGCCAGCAAACCGAAGAAGTCGAAGAAAACCGACGACTGAAGCCGGCGCACCCACGCCCTAGCGTGAGGTCGGTGCCGGGCAAGTACATCGCCTTTGAGGGCGTTGAAGGATGCGGAAAATCCACCCATGTGAAGCGGCTCGCCGCGCACCTGGATGCGTTGGTCACCCGCGAACCGGGCGGCACTCCGGTGGGGGCCACGCTGCGCGCCATCATGGCCGACACGGCGAACACCCACTTGTCGCCGCGGGCCGAAGCCCTCATGATGGCCGCCGACCGTGCCCAGCACCTGCGCGAACTGGTGCAGCCCACGCTGGCGGCAGGGCGGCACGTGGTCAGCGACCGCAGCGTCTATTCCTCGCTCGCCTACCAGGGCTACGGCCGTCAACTTGACCTGCAGGAACTGCGGCGGTTCAACGACTTTGCGATCGGCGGACGCTGGCCCGATCTTGTCGTATATATACGTGTCGAGCTCGACGTGGTTCGCACGCGGCTGTTGAAAAGAGACACCGACCGCTTCGAGCGAGAAAACGACGAGTTCTTCACCAGAGTGATCACCGGTTTCGACGAACTCGCGGCCAACGAACCCGACCGCTGGCTGGTCGTCGACGGTGCACCGCCGAAAGACGAACTCGAGCTCATCATCCGCCGCGGCGTGACGGAGCGGCTCGGTCTGTGACGAGCGTCTGGGACCACGTCGTCGGCCAAGACGCCGCGGTGGCGAGGCTTCGCACGCTGGCCGAGCGCCCAACGCACGCGTACCTCTTCGTCGGCCCCGATGGTGCGGGCAAAGAAATCGCGGCGCGGGCGTTCGCCGCCCGGTTGGTGAGCGGCTCTGACGACGCAAGTTCGCGCGTGGCCGATCTCGTCATGCGCGGAGGCTTCGTCGACGTCACCGAGATCGTGCGCGAGGGTGCGGCAATCGACAACGAAGAGGCGCAGGCAATCGTGCAGGCCTCGGTGCTCACCCCGACCGAAGCCGCCTTACGCGTGGTCATCGTGCACGAAGTGCATCTCATGCGCGACATGACCGCGGCTCGTCTTCTGAAGACGTTCGAAGAACCGAACGAACAACTGATCTTCGTCTTGCTCACCGAGCAGTTACTGCCCGCACTGGAGACCATCGCCTCGCGATGCCTGGTGGTGCACTTTCCGGCCCTCGACCAGTCGGTGATCACCGCTCAACTGCAATCAGAAGGCATCGACGGTGAGACTGCCAAACGATCGGCGAAGTCCGCGGGTGGCAGCCTCACCCGAGCACGAATTCTGGCCACCGACGCCGCACTCGCACAGCGTCAGGCGGCCTTCGCGGCCGTGCCTTATCAGTTGGATGGCAGCGGTGCGGCAGTCGCCAAGGCGGTGGAGACGGTCAACGGTCTCATCGAACGGGCGGCCGAACCCCTGCTCTCACAGCAAGAAGCCGAGCTCGAAGCCCTCGAAGATCGCGTGAAGCTCGTCGGCGAGCGAGGCAGCGGGCGTCGGGCACTCGCCGAGATGCACAAGCGCCAGCTGCGCAAATTCAAGACCGACGAACTTCGCGAGGGGCTCACGTTGATCGCATCCGAGTACCACAAGGTGGTGGTGAGCCTGCAAGACGGCGTCGACCCGGCGATTTATGCGAATGCGGTTCACGACGTGCACGATGCGATCTCTGCGATGTCGCTCAACGTCAATGAGTCATTGCTGCTGCACGCGTTGTTCGCCAAGTGCCCGTCGCTGCAGATGATCGCCGGACGCCGCGATCTCATCGAGGTTTGAGATGAAGATCGGCATTCTCGTCGTCGCCTACGAGGCGAGTTCGACGCTCGAGGCCGTACTGAATCGGATCCCTGCCAACTTCCGTTCGCAGATCAACGTCATCTTGGTGTGCGACGATGCGAGCAGCGACGACACCTACCAAGTGGGCATGCGAGTCAAGCAGTCACGGCCCGATTTGCCGCTGGAGGTGATTCGGCGACCTGTGAATCTCGGTTACGGCGGCAACCAGAAGGCCGGTTACCGGTGGATGATCGACCATGGTCTCGACGTCGTCGTGTTGTTGCACGGCGACGGGCAGTATGCCCCCGAGTACCTACCCCAAATGGTGGAGCCCATCGTGTCGGG
>DAIPHP010000010.1:0-31918 GCA_036771295.1 Ilumatobacteraceae bacterium | reverse complement strand
TGTTGTGGCCGTTCCAGAAGAACGACAGCCGTGGCGCGAACGTGTCGACGTCGAGCCCCGCGTCGACGGCCGCCTGAACGTAGGCAATTGCGTTCGCGAGCGTGAACGCGAGTTCTTGCACGGCGGTGCTGCCAGCTTCACGAATGTGGTAGCCGGAGATTGAAATCGTGTTCCACTTCGGCACGTGCTTGGCGCAATAGGCGAAGATGTCGGTGATGACCCGCATCGACGGACGCGGCGGGTACACGTACGTGCCGCGGGCGATGTACTCCTTCAGCAGGTCGTTCTGGATCGTGCCGCTGATCGCGCCGGCCGGCACGCCGCGTTCTTCGGCCACCAACTCGTAGAGCAGCAACAAGATCGCGGCAGTCGAGTTGATGGTCATCGACGTCGTCACTTTGTCGAGGGGCAGATCGGCCAGCAGCGTGCGCATGTCGTCGATCGAGTCGATGGCGACGCCGACTTTTCCGACCTCACCGGCCGCGCGAGCGTGGTCGCTGTCGTATCCCATCTGCGTCGGCAGGTCGAACGCGCACGACAAACCGGTTTGTCCGGCTTCGAGCAAGAACTTGAAGCGGGCGTTGGTGTCGGCGGCGGTGCCGAAACCGGCGTACTGGCGCATGGTCCACAAGCGGTCGCGGTGCATCGTGGGATAGATGCCCCTCGTGTACGGGGCCGAGCCCGGAGCCCCCAGGTTCGCCGCGGCATCGAACGCGCCGAGCGACGCCTCGTCGTAGAGCGGAGCCACCTCGATGCCCGAGTCAGTGCGCTTCTCGGTGCGCTTGTCCGTCATGCGCACCCAAGGCTACGAGACTCCCCTCGCCCGACTGCCCTGCGTAACCTTGAGGCATGGCCATCACCGAACACGCGGGCGCCACCAAGTTCATCGACGGTGTTCCGCTCACCCCGAAAGACCTCATCGACATCGGTCCGCAGCCGAAGCGCACTATCGAAGAAGAGCGCCTCGAGCGCAAACAGAAACTCGCCGGTGCGTTGCGCATCTTCGGACGGCTCGGGTTCGGCGAGGGCGTCGCCGGGCACATCACGGTGCGCGACCCCGAGTATCCCGACCACTTCTGGGTGAACCCGTTCGCGCGCAGCTTCCGCTTGATGCGCGTCTCTGACCTCATTCTCGTGAACCACGACGGCGACGTCGTGTACGGCAACAACCCGGTCAATCGCGCGGCGTTCTGCATCCACGCGGCGATCCACCAGGCGCGACCCGACGTCATCTCCGCCGCGCACGCGCACACGGTGTACGGCAAGGCATGGGCGTCGCTGGGTCGCAAACTCGACCCCATCACGCAGGACAGCTGCTATTTCTACGACGACCACGTCGTGATTGCCGAGCAAGGCGGGGCCGTCGTGTTCGAGCCGGAAGCCGGTCGCGAGATCGCGTCGAAGTTCCCGAAAGGCAAAGCAGCGATCCACCAGAACCACGGTCTCTTCACCGTCGCACCGACCGTCGATGCGGCCGCCTACTGGTTCTTGTCGATGGAACGAACCTGCATGGCGCAGATCATGGCCGAGACCGTCGGCACGCCGAACCTGATCCCGCACGACATGGCCATTTACACCCGCGACCTCACCGCGCACCCGATGGCCGGCTGGTTGAACTTCCAACCGTTGTGGCAGGAGATCTGTCGCACCGACCCGGATCTGTTCGACTGAACCGACGGAACAACCCGCTCGAAACGGCGCCGCCCGAGGCGCTGTTCGTTCTCTCGGGCATCAGCCAGTACGTCGGCGCCGTCATCGCGGTTCGACTGTTCGAAGAACTCGCCCCGGCCCCGTCCGCGTGGTTCAGGGTCATCGGGGCGGCGTGCTGGCTGCTGCTCTTTTCCGCCGGCGACCTGCGGCGCAACGGTCGCTTCACCGGACCGCAGCTCAAGTCAGCCGCGCTGTTCGGCGTCGCGACTGCGTTCATGAACCTCACCTTCTACTTGGCGATCGATCGACTGCACCTCGGCAAGGGCGTCGCCATCGAGTTCATCGGCCCGATCACCGTCGCCGCGCTGACCACTCGCACCAAGCGGAATGCTGCCGCTCTCGCGCTCGCGACGATCGGGGTCGTCGTGCTCTCGGGCATCGAAATCGACGACGAGCCGCTCGGGCTGCTCTTCATCTTCTTGGCGGCCCTGTGCTGGGCGCTCTACATCGTCATCGGCGCCAAGGTGGCACAGTACGACCGCGGCGTCGCCGGGCTCGGTGTCGGGCTCGCCATCGGCGCCGTCGTCTTGGCCCCGTTCGGTGTCGCACAAAGCGGCCCCGCGTGGAGCACGCCGTCGCTCATCGGTCTGTGCTTCCTCATCGGTCTCTTTTCCAACGCGATCGCCTACGGCATCGACCAATACACGTTGCGGAGAATTCCGGTTCGTCGATTCTCGTTGCTGCTCGCCCTGTTGCCCGTCACTGCGACGGTGTTCGGCTTCTTGTTCCTCGACCAGACGCCGTCGCTCGCGGACTTGCTCGGCATTTCGCTCGTGCTCGGTGGTGTCGTGATTCAGCAGCGTGACGTGCTGCCGAACGCAGAACCGCTGCGCGACTGACACGCGCCTCGCGCACGATCGCACAGGATCACACACGATCACACACGGGCGTCGTTCGTCGTCCGTAGACTGATGGCAAGCGGGCGAAGGAGAGTTCTACTTCACCATGCGTTCCCCCAACATGAGGCGTTGCCTCGCCTTTTGTCTTGTCGCATTGACGCTCGTCGTCGCCGCCCCCGTGGCGACACC
This sequence comes from Ilumatobacteraceae bacterium, assembly GCA_036771295.1. Taxonomy (GTDB): domain Bacteria; phylum Actinomycetota; class Acidimicrobiia; order Acidimicrobiales; family Ilumatobacteraceae; genus F1-60-MAGs027. The sequence goes on along the minus strand of DAIPHP010000010.1, from coordinate 29,180 downwards.
GGCGAGCGCGTCACAAGGCCAACTGCCTGCCAGTTACCTGATCTACGGTCGCGGCTTCGGTCACGGCCGTGGCTTGAGCCAGTTCGGATCGTTCGGCTGGTCGACCGTGCACGGATGGTCGTGGCAACAGATTCTCGACTTCTATTACGGAGGCGCCACCGGCAACGTGGTCGCCCCGATCGACAACCCGAACGACGTCATCCGCGTCTGGCTGAGCGCGATGGGCACCTACCAAACCGGCGTCGTCGCCGACGTGCAGAACGCCGTGTTCCTCGAAGACCCGGTGCCTGGCCGCACCTGGACGTCGTTGGTCGCCCGCGAAGTGAGCGAAAAGGTGTATCGAGTCTGGGGCTCGACGACCCGCCGCTGCACCTTGCCGAGCCAAGACCCCGTCACCGTGGGCTTCGAGCTGATCGGCGACGTCGCCGACGGTGCGTCATTCACCACGCAAGTGGGCAACGACCCGGCCGCCGCCCCGACGCAGGTGATCGGACTGTGCGAACCCAAATCTGATCGCGCGCATCGCGTGCGCTACTACCGCGGCGTGATCCGCGCCGTCAACAACTCTCGAAACGAGAACCGCACCATCAACGTGGTGAACATGGAGAACTACCTGCGCGGCGTGGTGCCGCGCGAGTCTCCCGCCTCGTGGGCCGACGCGGCCGGCGGCGCGGGCATGCACGCGCTTCGCGCCCAAGCCGTCGCCGCCCGCAGCTACGCCTCGACGGAAAACCGTTACGCCGGGCTCGCCAACACGTGCGACACGATGGACTGTCAGGTGTACGGAGGCTCCGCTTTGCGCGAGGGCGTGAGCGAGCAGCCGTACAGCCTCGAAGATCCGCGCACCGACGTGGCGATCGCCGAGACCGCCGGCGTCGTGATTCGCGGTCGCAACGGCGCCGTGGTGCGAACGGAGTTCTCCTCCAGCAACGGCGGTCGCACGGCGGGCGGCATCTTCACGGCGCAAGCAGACCCTGGCGATCTCGCCGCGAACTCATCGTTGATGGTGTGGACTCGCAACGTGAGTGCCGCACAGGTGCAGCAGCGCTATCCGCAAATCGGAACGTTGACGTCGATCACCACCGCGCACGACGGCTTGGGCGGCGACTGGAACGGCTACACGACCGAAGTCACGATCTCCGGCACGAACGGATCGGTCAAAGTGTCGGGCTGGTCGTTCCGCACGACGTTCGGCCTGCCCGCCCCGTGGTACGGCGTCACGCCCGTCTTCCCCGCCGAGTTCGAGGCGGCCCCCGTCGGACGAGTGCTGCTGATCGGCGACTCGGTCGGCGCGAGCATCACCGCGGAGTTCGCCAGCATCGTGGCGCCGGCGTACACCAACGTCGACTTCCAAGCGGTGCCCAACCGCTGTTTGGTCGGCTCCACGTGCGTCGAGTCGTCGGTCGGTTTGCCCGACGCGCCGGCAGTGATCAACGCGCTCACCGCCGAGACGTCACCGACGGTTGCCGTGCTGCAGCTCGGCTACAACGACAATCCCGCCACGTTCTCTTCCGAGATCGACCAGGTCGTCACCGCGCTCAATGCGCGGGCAGTGCAACGCATCGTGTTCGTCAATCTCTCGACCCGCCGCCCTTCGGTCGACTACGGCGTGTCGAATGCCGCGCTCGTCGCCGCGACGCAGCGCTACCCCAACGTCACGGTGCTCGACTGGAACACCTACAGCTCGGGGCCCGACAAGAGCCGCTGGTTCAGCGACACCGTGCACCTCACCAACACGGGTCGTGTGGAGTTCGCGTTGTTCTTGCGCAACCAGCTCGATGAGCTTCGTCGTGCCGGCTTGATCACCGTCGGGGCGGGCGGCATCATCCCGATGGCGCTTCCGATGACCGTCGGCGAACGAGGCGAACCCGTCAAGGCACTGCAGACGGCGCTCAACACCGCGCTCGGCTTGAAGAAGCGTCAGCGTCTCGCCACCGACGGCGTGTTCGGCAAAGGCACGGCCAACGCGGTGTCGAAGTTCGAAGAATCGGTCGGTCTGCCGATCGACGGCATCGCCGACGAGCAGGTCGCCGTCGCGCTGGGCTTGGATCACACCACCTTCACGCTCGGACGAGGCGCAAAACTCTCGTCGGTTGCGTCGATACAGAAAGCGTTGTCGAACGTGCTCGGTGTCAAGCTGCGGCCGGACGGCGTCTTTGGCAGCGGCACCGACCGACAAGTGAGACAGTTCCAGAAGTCGGTCGGGCTCAAGGTCACCGGCGTGGTCGACCGCACCACCTGGATGGCACTCTTGACTGCGTCAGCGCAACGCTGAGTTCACATTTTTCGACGTGAGTCGCCTCGGTCGGGAGGTGCTTCAGCGACCGTCGTCGAAGCGTCGCTGCCACGATGCGTCACTGACGAGCGACGGATACGCGGCGCGGTACTCGCGCTTCAGCCGACCGTAACTGCGCGCCAACGACCCGAGCACCGAGAACACGTCGCGCCAGAGCGCGAAGAATCTCGCACGATCCCGCTCGCACACGAAGCCTTCGGGGAGCCGGTCGTGCCGGTACAAGATGCGATCGTGGCGCAACGCCAGACCGACCGCCCGCGAGTCGATCGGTGCCGTGCGCAACGCCTTGCTGCGAAGCGACGCCGGCAGCAAGAACCCACCGAGCAGCGGAAGCGACAAGACGAACCCGATCAGGCGAACCGGCTTCGGCAACGGCGCGGACATCGCGACGGCCGCGTGCTCCGGCGACAACGGCGCGGGCTTCTCTTCGCTCACCTTTCGCAGCTCGTCGTGCAACGCGGCATGGTCGACCTGCGCGAGCGCGTCGGGCCCGGCGAGATACGCACGCATGCCGCGGATCATGTACTCGGCGCTCGAGTAGCGGAAGCCGAACAGGTTGCGGAAGCTGAGCGCCAGGAAACGTTGGCCGAGGTGCCACCAGCGATGGCGGTCGAACACCAGCGTGTCGATGGTCGCGAAATTGCGCATCTCATAAAACAGACTCGACGGGTTGTTCTTCAAGTGAAAGTCGGCGTGCCACACCACGACCCCGTTCAGGGTCACGGTGTGCCGCCCGGTGTGCATCAAGCCGAATGCGACGTCGTCTCCGCGCACGAAGACGGGCATCGGATTGTCGCGGGTGATGTCGATCGGAAACGCCGTGTACCACCATGCCGAGTAGGCGAAGCGACGTTCTTTTGCGTCGCGAACCGCGAGTCGACGGTCGCGAAGGTCGTCTTCTTGCCCGAGCGCGCGCAACGGATACAACGACCGCCACAAATACTTGCTGCCGGCCTCGAACTGCATCCATTGACGCTCTTCGCTGAGCATCGCCCCGTGCACGCAGAGTTTCTTGTCGGTGGCGTACGCGAACAACGCCATGGTGCGCACGAGCGACTCGGCCTCCAAGTTGATGTCGTCGTCCATGAACAGCACGTGGGTGGCCCAGCCCTGCGTTCGCAACCACATGAGCCCGCGCGCGAACCCGCCGGCACCGCCGAGGTTCCGGTTCGCCACGACCGTGAGGTCGTCGGCACCAGGCTCGCCGAAGTCGACGTTGTCGGCGTTGTCGACCACCAGCACCCGCACACGGCCGCGCAAGGCGTCGAGCCCCCGCACCAAAGCCAGCACCTTCTTCACCGTGGGCACCACATAGGCGTGACGGTTGAAGGTGGTGATCGACAGCGCGAGCCGCACGTCGTGCGACGGCTGGGTGTCGGTGCGCCATTCGACGCGTTCGACGCTGCACTCGCTCGTCGCAGTGACGCGCACCCACAGCGTGCCCCAAACGGACGCTCGCAACGAGCCGAGATGCACGTCGGTGACCGTGCCCGTGATGTCGGCCGACGCGATCACCGTGTCGCGTCGGTTCGTCGTCGCGACCACCTCGATGCGCCCCTGCCCCTGCGCGATCACGCGCGCCGTGAGACCGTCGACCGAGGTGAGGCGACGCCACCGTCCGGCATGAAACACGCCGAATGACGTGTCGAACGTGACGGTCGCACCGGCGGCCAGGTCGACCTGCGACCCCGAGGTCGAATCGCCCGCTCCCGCGGTGAACTTCGCGGTTCCTGTCGTGCGCACGTAGAGGGTCGGCTCGCCGAACTGTGGTGCCGGCGTCAGCGAACGCTGCAGGAGGTGGTTCATTCGGGTTCGTTCACCAAGCGCCGGTCATCCGAGCGGATCGGTGACGAACGCCGGGATCGGTCGTCCTGCCGAGACCGACTCTTTCGCCACGTCCGCCACGCGCAGTGCTTCGTGAATCGTCACATCCATGTCCAGATAACGGTAGGTGCCGAGACGTCCGAGGAAGGTGACGCCGTGCTGGTCGCGGGCCAAGCGCACGTATTCCACGAGTTGCGCCTTTTCTTGCACGAGACGAACCGGGTAGTACGGCGTGTCTGTTTCGCCGCAAAGACGGCTGTATTCGCGATAGATCACCGACTTGTCGTGGCGTTCCCATGGCGCGAAGTGCTTGTGCTCGGTGATGCGGGTGAAGGGCACGTCGGCATCGCAGTAGTTGACGACCGGGCAGCCCTGGTAGTCGCCGTCGACGACCTCCGGCTCGAAGTCGAGCGTGCGGTACGCGAGTCGACCGTGCTCGAAGTTGAAGTACGCGTCGATCGGGCCGCTCCAGAATGCGTGGTCGAACTCCGCGAGCCGTGCGCGCGGCATGCGCGTGGACAGGCGAACCGTGATGCCGGGGTGGTCGAGCATCGCTTCGACGATCGGCGTGTAGCCGTGTTCAGGAATTCCCTGGTACGGATGGTTGAAGTACGAGTCGTCCTCGGTGAAGCGCAACGGCAGACGGGCGAGGATGCTGGCCGGTAACTCTTTCGGGTCGACTCCCCATTGCTTGCGCGTGTAACCGGCGAAGAACGCCTCGTACAGCTCGCGGCCGACAAGACGAAGACCTTGCTCTTCGAACGACTTCGGGTCGGTGATCGAGGCATCGGCGCGCCCGGCCACGAACGCCTCGGCTTCTTGCGGGGTGAAGTTGGTGCCGAAGAACGCGTTGATGAGACCGAGGTTCATCGGCATTTGGTACGCCTTCTCCCCGACCATCGCGCGAACTCGGTGGCGGTACGGCTTGAACGTGCCGAACCGGCGTACGTAGTCCCACACTCGCTCGTGCTGCGTGTGGAAGATGTGCGGTCCATACACGTGCACCATCACGCCCGACTCGTGCCGGCGAGTGTGGCAGTTGCCTGCCACGTGGTCGCGCGACTCAAACACCTCCACTTGGTGGCCCGCCTCGGCGAGCTCGCGGGCGACTACCGCGCCGGAAAAACCCGCACCAACGACAGCGAACCGAAGCGGGGCGGCGCGCTTCTGCTCAGCGCGCGATGACACGGCTTGATTCTACGAGTCGGGGTGTCGCTGGTCGTGCGAACGTGACTCAGTGCAGCCACGGCGCGCACGCACCGTCGAGGTCGCGCACCTGGATGCGCTCACGGTTCTCGTACGTCACCTGGTTGCTCGGGTCTTTGCGCAGATTGAACGTGCGGAACGTCATCTCCGTCGTGTCGATCGCGAGGATGCGACCGATCAACGAATCGCCCAGGTCGAGCAACAACTTGATCGTCTCGAGAGCCTGGATCGACCCGACGATGCCTGGCAGCACGCCGAGCACTCCGGCTTCGGCGCAACTCGGCGCCATCTCAGCGGGCGGCGGCTCGGGCACCATGTCGCGATACGTCGGCCCGCGCAGCGGATGAAAGACGCTGACCATTCCTTCGAAGCGGAAGATCGAGCCGTGAACGACCGGAATGCCGAGCTTCACGCTGGCATCGTTCAGCAAGTAGCGCGACGGGAAATTGTCGGCGCCGTCGACGATGACGTCGTAGCCCGAGATGATGTCGACGATGTTGCTGGCTGCGAGACGCGTGTCGTAGGTGACGACGTCAATGTCGGGGTTCAGCATGGTGAGGGTCTTTTTCGCCGAGTCGACTTTGCGCTCGCCGACGCGGTCGACGTTGTGCAAGATCTGTCGTTGCAGGTTGCTCGCGTCGACTTCGTCCATGTCGACGATGCCGAGCGTGCCGACGCCTGCGGCCGCGAGGTACAACGCAGCCGGCGAGCCGAGGCCGCCTGCTCCGAGCAGGAGCACCTTGCTTTGCAGCAGCTTCGCCTGACCGGCGACGCCCACTTCCGGCAGCAAGATATGGCGTTGGTAGCGGTTGCGCTGCTCTGCGGAGAGAGCGACAGGTGTCGACCAGGCACGGCCTTCGTCTTTCCATTTGCCGAAACCGCCGGCCATGCTGACGACACTCGCGTAACCGAGTTCTTGCAGCGTCTTGGCGGCAAACGCACTGCGCACGCCGCCGGCGCAATACACCACGACGGGCGTGGACTTGTCGACGATTCGCGTCTCCACTTGCGCTTCGAGATGACCGCGAGGGATGTGGATTGCCTCGGTGAGAGCCCCTTGTTCGTATTCGTCTGGTTCGCGGACGTCGAGCACGACGACGCTGCCCGCCGCGATCTTCTGTGCGGCGGTATCAGTGTCGACTTCGGTGATCTGGGCCTTGGCGGCGCTCAACAAGTCGCGGAACGTGGGCACCTCGGAAATGCTATCTGTCAGGTCGGGATTACGGTTTGGGTGCGAGTTCGCCGACTGGGTTTGGGTGCGAGTCCGCCGACAGGGTTCAGGCGCGAATCTGCCGTCAGCGCTCGGGCACGATGCCGCACAGGCGCGGCAACACCGTGTTGATGTCGCCGGTCACGAACTCGTCGGCGATGGAGTCCATCTCCGTCGGTCCCCCGTTCACGATCACGATTCGGGCTCCGGCAGCCTTGGCCCGCGGCACGCAATTGGCCGCCGGGTACACCCCGAGCGTCGACCCGACGGCCAGCAGCACGTCGCAATCTTCGCTGGCGCGGAACGCCGCGTCGATGACCTCGGGCACGAGCGACTGCTCGAAGAGAATGGTGTCGCTCTTCAAGATTCCTCCGCACAACTCGCATCGCGGATCAGGATCGCCGGCGACCACACGCTGCAACGTGTCGCGCATCGGGCGCACGTCGTCGCATCCCCAGCAGCGCGAGCGGTGAATGTTGCCGTGCACTTCGTGCACGATGCCGGCGTCGACACCGGCACGCTGATGCAGACCGTCGACGTTTTGGGTCACGACCGCCCGCAGCTGTCCGCGCTCCTGCAGGCGCACGAGCGCCTTGTGTCCGTCGTTGGGTTTGGGGTCGTTGTCGATCCACCGGACGCGGTTCTGCCACGCGCGTCGGCGCAGTGTTTCGTCATTCAGATAGTGGCTGAGCGTCGCCGAGCGCTGTGCATCGGGGTCTTTCGTCCACAACCCGTTCGGACCGCGGAAGTCGGGGATGCCCGAGGCCGTCGAGATTCCGGCACCCGTCAACACCGTGATGCGTCCGGCGGCGGCGAGCAACACCTCGACCCGTGCGACGGAGTTGGTGTCGTCTGCCAACATGCTCAACTCAGTGTGCCACTTCGACGTCGTCGGACACACAACGATGTATGCACGAACAACTGACGCTTTCGGTCACACCATGGCAGGACACCACCGTCGAATCGCTGGGCTACGCGGTTCGGTCCGACTACGTGGAGTGGTTCTGGTTGCCCGTGCTCGGGCCGTCAGCCACGTGGTTGCTGCGTCGTATCGACTTCGGATTCGACCAGTTTCCGGGCGGCTACGTGCTCGACGTCGTCTCGACCGCCCGGGCAATCGGCGTCGCCGGCCGCAACGACGCGGGCACCATCTTCGCCCGGGCACTCACGCGCTTGAACACCTTCGGCGTGGCGCACGGCTCGGGCGACGCTTATGCGGTGCGCCGGGTGCTGCCGCCGGTGTCGCAACGGCATCTCAGTCGCATGCCCGAACATCTTCGATCAGCGCACGCCGACTGGCTAAGTCAGCGTGCCACCGCGGACCAGCTACGCGACCGAGAGCACGCCGCTTGACATCTGGCGTTCGTACCTCTCCCTCGCTTCTACGAAGTCGACGTCGTCGGGCATGTCGGCGTTCGGTCGCACAAGCGTCGACACGAGTTCGATGAGCCGCGGATTTACCTGGCCGTGAATGAACTGACACAGCGCTTCTGCCGCAGCCCCCGGGTCGGACAGCAGGCGTTCGTACGACACCACGATCAGCGGGTCTTTGACGGACTCGACGAACTCGAGAATCGCGTACTTTCGACGAATTGCAGCACGCAGGCCGGTCATGAACATTTCACCTGAGCATTCCTCACGTTGTGCCGTCGCAAAGACGTCTCGCGACACGACCACGAGGAGCGGGTTCGGAATACACCCGTAGAACTCCGGCAGCCGGTCGATCATCACTGGGTTCTTCACGCCGACGAGTTGCTTCTCCGCCGTCACGTCGGCAAAGTACGACTGCATCGAATGCGTTATCTCGCTGCTTGCCAACATCTCGTGGAAAAGCCGGTCCTCCACGTTGGAACGGTCGAGATCGACTCCCATCGGTACTCCGAGGACGTGGCAGATTCCTGCCACCGCCGAGGTTCCCCCTCGAGGAGTCCCAAGCACGAGCACCGTCCCCTGTCCGGGATGCGGATTTTCTCGCACCACCGAACAGGGGTTGGGCACCAACTTCCTGGTCACGTCGTCAATAACGCTGAGCAGGCCCGAGTGTGACATTGCACGAGGCGGACGTGGGACGCCCCGAAAGACCCCTCGTTACCTCGTCGGGCGTTCAGGTCGCGCGCCGAGAGCCTTCACTGCGGCGTCAAGTTCAGCCTTTGCGTCCTCGCGTGCCGACTTGAAGGCATCCATTGCGGCTTTGCGCGCTTCTTTCGTCGTTGCCGACTCGAGAGCAGTCTTCAATGTGGCGGAAGCGGCGGCCAGCGTTTCGCGGTGTGCCTTCGTTGCCGCGACGCGACCGTTCAGCCATGCGCGGGTGGCTTCTTGCCACGCTTTCATGCTCGCACGAAAGGCCTCCGATTTCGCTGCGTCTCTTCGTGCCGGCACCGTGGTTGACGTGTCAGTCGCCTGAGTCCCCGATGAAGACTCACCAGTGCTTGCAAAGACCGTGCTCGCCGGAGCGAGAACCGTGAGGACAGCCGCGGCTGCTGTCATGCTCTTTCGAAACTTCATGTCGTATCTCCTTGTTGTGATCGACGGGATGCTCCCGTCTGGTGAACTGTCTACGACATCAACTTGTGAGGTTCATGTGAATCTCACCTGAACGAGCTGCGAACTTGCGGCTCTTGGATACTGTCGTGACGGGGAACGCCACGGTGACGACTGCAAAAGTGCTGGTGGTCGACGACGATGCATCGGTTCGGGCGACAGTCGCAGACTCGCTGAGATTGGCGGGATATTCCGCGGTCGAAGCTGGCGACGGAGCAGTTGCCATCGATCTCGCGACTCGCGAGTCGTACGACCTCGTCATTCTGGACGTGAACATGCCCCGAGTCGACGGGTTCACCGTGCTGGAAAAGCTCCGTCGCCGAAAGGCCGACCTTCCAGTCATTATGCTGACCGCGCGAGACGAACGCGACGACGTGGTTCGCGGTCTGAAACTCGGTGCCGACGACTACGTTCGCAAACCGTTCGGCTTGGAGGAGTTTCTTCTGAGGGTTTCTGCCATTCTTCGCCGTACAAGCGGAACCAGCTCGACGTCAGTCATCGCTTGCGGTGACGTCGTGCTCGACCTTGCTGCCACGACCGTGAAACACGGCGGGCACGATGTGAGTCTCTCCCCGACGGAGTTTCGACTGCTGCACCGGCTGATGTTGCACCCGGGGCAAGTGCTCTCGAAGTCGCACCTCTTGGAGTCGGTGTGGGGCATTGACTACGACACTTCCACCACCGTTGTCGAGACGTTCGTTTCGTACCTGCGCAAGAAAATAGATCGCGACGGGCACGAACACATCAAGACCGTGCGTGGCTTCGGAATTCGATTTGACGCAATCTCATGACCCTCGCGAGGCGAATCTCCGTTCTGGTCGGGGTCGTGATTGCGGTGACGTCCTTTTCCATCGCACTCTTGGCGGCCTTCTCGGGGCGCTCGACGGCATTCGACCAGGTCGACGAACGATTGCTCAGCATTCGCTCGGCTTCTCTCGAGTCAGACGACCCCGTCAGCGCCCTCCTCGAACGAGCTGGTACAGGAACGTCCGACTTGTTTGCCTACCTGTTGGTCGATGACGAAGAACCACTCGTCCTGCTCGAAGCCCGTGACGGTCGGCCACAACCAGACTCAGTTCGACTGACCGAAACTGAGCTCACGGAACTAGCGCAGAACCCCGACACCTCGGCTGAGTCGCCGCAGACTCGACTGACTGCGATCGACTTAGGTGACGCACAATGGCTCGTCATCGGCGAAACGGTCGATGACATCGTTCGGCAATTTGAGGGCCAACTGTTGAGAAACTCGATGCTTGCGGTCGTGCTCGCATTACTCGGCGGTTTGGTCGCTGCTGCGACGACCAGACGTGCCCTCGGCCCGTTGCAGCAAGTCGTCGATTACTCCGGAGCCGTGGCGAATGGAAAGCTGAATGCGGTACTGGAAGTCGACTCGTCAGCGCGCGAGGTTCGTGAACTGCAGGCGTCGATCACCGAAATGGTCGGGAGCCTGAAAGATGCGGCCGACGTGAAGGCGCAGTCCGAAGCAGACATGCGGATTTTTCTCGCCGACGTGGCGCACGAGCTCCGGACTCCCCTCACCACCGTGCGGGCCTACGCCGACGTGCTCGCCGCAGAGGGGATGTCTGATTCCGAAGTTCGTGTTCGGGCGCAAGAGCGAATCGCCCACGAGTCACGTCGCATGTCGCGGCTCATCGACGATCTCTTGCTTCTCGCCCGGCTTGCCTCGACTCGATTGGGGGCGACAGCTCTCGTGGATGTGGGATCGCTGGTGAGCACGCATTTCTCCGATCTCCGAGTGCTCGACCCTGAGCGAAGCATCGAGATCTCGTGTGACTCATGTTTTGTTCAAGGCGACCAGGCCCTGCTCGAGCGGATGTTCGCAAACCTCGCGAGCAATGTCCACCGCCACACACCGACAACGGCCAAAGTCGCCGTCTCGTGCGCTGCAGGAGACCATGTGCATTGCACCGTCGACGATGCCGGCCCCGGACTCGACGACGCTCAGCTGCGACAGCTGGCCGCAGGTACGGAAAGGTTCGGACAGTTGCGTTCCGGAGATCGCCACGGCACCGGGCTCGGCCTACATTTGGTCGCGTCGATTGCTCGTTCGCACGGAGGCTCCGCTTCGTTCGCGCGCAGCCCGCTCGGGGGCTTGCGAGTCAGTGTGTCTCTGCCGACTGCGCCGAGTAATCGCTGAAGGCGCGTCCGAGCGCGCGAGCGAGGTCGCTCGACACGTACGACTCTTCGCCGGTCTCGTCGGCCAGCACGTCAGCAGCACGACCGTGAATCCACGTCGCAGCAATCGCCGCGTCGTACGCCTGCATCCCCCGCGCGAGCAGGGCACCCACGATGCCGCTCAGCACGTCGCCGCTGCCCGCTTTCGCCAGACCGGCGTTGCCCGTCGAGTTGACGTATGTAGGTCGACCACGGCGGGCAACCAGCGTGCCCGCGCCCTTCAGCACGACGTTCGCCTCCGTGATCGTGCAGAGCTGGCTGATCGCTGCGTGACGCGAGGCCTCGACTCGCGCGCGGTCGTCACCCCAGCCCAACAGCCGGGCCGCTTCACCCGAGTGCGGTGTCAACACCTGATCGGAGGTGAATGCGCTCAGCAGTTCTCGTCGGCGGGCGACGGCGTTCAGCGCGTCGGCGTCGAACACGGTCGGTCGTCGCTCTGCGCGAACCAAGAACTCCGCGAGCCACGACTCGACTCCCTCGCCCAAGCCGGGGCCGACGACGATGGCGTCCGCCGTTCGAGCGGCGTCGACGAGCATCGGCACGTCGTCCCACGCGAGATGCGCGCGATCACGATCGGTGGTGCAGCGCAAGATCGCCGACGGCACCGCCGCGGTCAACTCGGGCGAGATCGCTCCGACCGTCGCGACGTAGACGTAGCCGCAGCCCGAGCGCATGGCGGCCTCCGCGCACAGCGCGGCGGCACCGGCCATGCCTCGCGATCCCGCGACGACGAGCACGCGACCCATCTTCGACTTGTCCGTGTCGCGCGGCCGCGGGGGTAACGGCGGCAACACGCTGGTTCCTCGATGAGCCGTCGGACGAAACCGTCAGACGAGTCGTCGATTAACGACGACGGAAGGACTCCGCCAAGTTGATCAACAGGCGCGTGCCGTAACCCGTGGCACCGCGCTGCAGCCAGCCGGCGTCAGCGTCGGCCCACATTGGACCGGCAATGTCGATGTGCGCCCACGGGAATCCGCCGGTGAACTCGTCCAAGAACAACGCCGCGGTGATCGCACCCGCGTCGGGGCCGCCCACGTTCTTCATGTCGGCGATGTACGAGTCGAGCAAGCGACGGTACGAGCGCTCGAGCGGCAGCTCCCAGACCTGCTCGTCGGTGGTCGAACCGGCCTCCAGCACCTGCTGCACGAAACGCGAGTTGTTGCCCATGACTCCCGACATCTTCGGGCCGAGCGCGCGAGCGCACGCACCCGTGAGGGTCGCGATGTCGACGATGGCGTCTGGCTCCTGCTCGGCGGCCAGCGACAGACCGTCGGCGAGAATCAGGCGACCCTCGGCGTCGGTGTTGTGGATCTCGACGGTCTTCTTGTTGCGCATCGTGAGCACGTCGCCCATCGCCATCGCGCTTCCTGACGGCAGGTTGTCGGTGCACATCAGATAGGCGGTGACCTGGTTCTTGCAACCGAGTGCCTTCAACGTGCTCATCGTCGCGAGCACCGCGGCAGCACCGCTCATGTCGGCCTTCATCTGCGCGTGCGAAGGATCGCTCGGCTTCAGGCTGATGCCGCCCGAGTCGTACATGACGCCCTTGCCCACCATGATGAGGTGCGGAAGCGACGACTTCTTTCCTTTTCCGCCCGACTTTCCTTTCAGTGCGGCCTTGCCCGGTCGGTAGCTGAGCTTCACCATGCGCGGCGGGTTCACGCTGCCGCGGTTCACACCGATGATTCCGCCGCAACCCATGGCGAGCAGTCGATCCTTGTCGTACACCTCGACGCGAAGGCCGGTCTCCGAGGCGATCTGCTGTGCGCGGTCGGCGAAGATCTTGGCGGTCAGGTACGCCGGCGGCATGTTCGCGAAATCGCGCGCCATACACACGGCCTCGCCGATCACGCTGCCGCGACGGGAACCGTTCGCGACCGCACCGAGCGACTTCGAGTCGACCACGAGCACCGCCGACTTCAGCTTCGACACGAACGTCTTGTCCGACTTCAGCGCGCCGTAGCGGTGCGAGGCGAGCAGCAATCCTTCGGTCACCGCCTGGGCGATCTCGGCTCGGTCTCCGCGACCGGCAGCAGCGAGCGTGGTCGACAGCGATCCGTGCTTGCTCGCGGTGCGCGCCAGCGCGGCGGCCGCGTTGCGCAGGTCGTGCGCGGTGGCCGAGTTGCCGGCACCGACGCCGACCGCCACGAGCACGGTCTTGCCGCTCGACGGCACGACGAGGGTCTGGCCGACCTTGCCGTCGAATCCGGCGGCGGCGAGCTGGGCGCGAGAAACGCCGAGCTCGGCGGGCACGGACTTGTCTGACGTGACGGGGACGCCGACGACCTCCGTGACGGGGGTTTCGCGGGCGACGGTGACGACGAGCTGGGCGTGTTTCATGCTGGCAAGGCTAGTTGCGCAGCGCTTTGTTGCTAGCCGGTGGCGGTGTCGCTAGTCGGTGACGCTGCGCACCGGCAACGACTCGCCCTCTTGCCAGCGAGCCAGCGTCCAGAGCAGGTCGCTCAGGCGGTTGAGGTACGGGCCGGCGTGCGACGGGGCGGGCGCGGCGGCGATGGCATGACGCTCGGCGCGGCGCACCACCGTGCGGGCGACGTCGAGCAGTGCCGCGATCTTGTTCTGCCCGGGTACCACGAATTCCGACGGTGGCGTGAATTTCTCGTCGAGCGCGTCGATCATGTGCTCGAGCTTGACGACCATTTCTTCGGTGGTTCGCGACTTGCCGTCGGTGAGCTTGTGGCGGTTCTCGGGCAACGTGGCGAGTTCGGCCATCAGCACCCACATGTCGCGCATGATGTGCACGAGTGCGTCGTTGAGTTCGTTCTGGCGGCCCAGCTCGGCACGCACCAAACCCAGCACCGCTTGCGCCTCGTCGACCGCGCCGTACGCGCGAGGCAGCGCTGAGTCTTTCGCCACACGACCGCCGTAGAAGAGTCCAGTCGTGCCGTCGTCACCGGCGCGGGTGTACACCTTCTCTCTCGTCATGAGCATCCGACCCTACTTGTCTTAGCCTGATGATGACGATGCAAGCTCGCAAAAGACCCGGGTATCTCGACACGGTGAACGAGCGCGTCGTCGTCTTCGACGGGGCTTTCGGCACCTACGTGCAGGGCAAAGACCTCACCGCCGACGATTTCGGCGGCCAGCACCTCGAGGGTTGCAACGAACTGCTCGCCGTCACCCGGCCTGACCTCATCGCCGCGATGCACGAAGACTTCTTGAAAGTCGGCGTCGACGCGCTCGAGACCGCCACCTTCGGGTCGTTCGGCACCGTGCTCACCGAGTACGGCATCGCCGACCGCGCCTACGAGATCACGCTCGCCGCCGCGCGCATCGCGCGCGAAGTGGCGAACTCGTTCGAGGGCGACGGCCGCCCGCGCTACGTGGCGGGCAGCGTCGGCCCGGGCACGAAACTGCCGAGCCTTGGGCATATCTCGTTCGCCGACTTGCGCGACACCTACGAAGAACATGCTCGGGCACTGCTCGAGGGCGGTGTCGACGTGCTGCTCGTGGAGACGTGCATGGACTTGTTGCAAATCAAGGCCGCCATGCAGGGCGGTCGTCGAGCCATGAAGGCGATGTCTCGCGAGGTGCCCATCCAAGTGCAAGTCACGATGGAAACCACCGGCCGCATGCTCGTAGGCACCGAGATCGGCGCCGCGCTCACCGCGCTCTTGGCCATGAAACCGGCCGTGATCGGCATCAACTGCGCGACCGGCCCGGCGGAAATGCAGGAGCACCTGCGCCACCTCGCTCAGCACTCGCCGATCCCCATCAGCGTTCTGCCGAACGCCGGCCTGCCGAGCGTCGTCGACGGCAAGACGCACTACGACTTGACCCCTCAACAGTTGGCCGAGTTCCACCGTCACCACGTGCAAGACCTCGGAATCACCGTGGTGGGTGGATGTTGCGGCACCACACCCGAGCACTTGCGACAAGTGGTGGAGGCCGTGCGTAACGTCACGCCGGCCAAGCGCGTGCCGCAACAAGAGCCGAGCGTGACTTCGCTCTACTCCCCCGTCACGTTGAAGCAGGACAACAGCGTGCTCTACATCGGCGAGCGAACCAACGCCAACGGCTCGCGCGCGTTCCGCGACGCGATGCTCGCCAGCGACTGGGACACCTGCACCAAGATGGCCAACGAGCAGATTCGCGAGGGAGCGCACGTGCTCGACGTGTGCGTCGACTACGTGGGCCGCGACGGCACGGTCGACATGCGGGAGATCGCCGGACGATTCGCGAGCCAAGCGAGCGTGCCGCTCGTCATCGACTCCACCGAGCCGCAAGTCATGGAAGCCGCGCTGCAACTGGCCGGCGGCCGGTGCATCCTGAACAGCGCCAACCTCGAAGACGGCGAAGAGCCGGGTCGTCGCATGGACCGCGTGTTCAAGCTCGCGCAAGAGTACGGCGCGGCGGTCATCTGCCTGCTCATCGACGAGCGCGGTCAGGCCCGCGACGTCGAGTGGAAGATGCAGATCGCGCATCGAATCCACAAAATCGCCACCGAGCGTTACGGCTTGTCGGCGAGCGACCTCATCTTCGACCCGCTGACCTTCCCGCTCACCACGGGCGACGCCGACTTGCGACGCGACGGCATCGAGAGCATCGAGGCGATTCGTCGCATCAAGTCGGAGATTCCCGGCGCGCTCACCGTGATGGGGCTTTCCAACGTGAGCTTCGGCATCAACCCCGCCGCGCGACAGGTGCTGAACAGCGTGTTTCTCGACGAGTGCGTCAAGGCGGGCCTCGACGCCGCCATCGTGCACGCGAGCAAGATCCTCCCGCTGGCGCGGATCAAGCCCGAGCACGTCACGCTGTGCCGCGACATCATCTTCGACAAGACCACCGACGACTACAACCCGCTGCAGCTGCTCTTGACGGCGTTCGAGGGCGTCAAATCGACCAAGCAAGAAAAGCCGGATCGCAGCGGCTGGCCGGTGCGCGACCGCCTGCGGCAGCGCATCATCGACGGCGACCGCGAGGGTCTGACCGCCGATCTCGACGAGGCCTTGGCGGGCGGGTTGAAGGCGCTCGAGATCGTCAACGACGTGCTGCTCGACGGCATGCGTGAGGTGGGCGAGCTGTTCGGTTCGGGCCAGATGCAGCTGCCGTTCGTGCTGCAGAGCGCCGAGACGATGAAGACGGCGGTCAGCCACCTCGAACCGCACATGGACAAAGTCGCCGGATCATCCAGCAAAGGCAAGCTCGTGCTCGCCACCGTGAAGGGCGACGTGCACGACATCGGCAAGAACCTGGTCGACATCATCTGCACCAACAACGGCTACGAGGTGCACAACATCGGCATCAAGATTCCGATCAGCGAGATGATCGCGAAGGTGCAGGAAGTCGACGCCGACGCGCTCGGCATGAGCGGGCTGCTGGTCAAGAGCACGCTCATCATGCGCGAGAACTTGGAAGAGCTCAACAGCCAAGGCCTCGCCCACATTCCGGTCCTGCTGGGCGGTGCAGCGCTGACCCGCAGCTACGTCGAGCGCGACCTGCGCGAGGTGTACGACGGTCGGGTGTTCTACGGTCGCGACGCTTTCGAGGGTCTCCACACGCTCGACAAGTTGATGTCGATGAAGCGCGACGGCGTGGACGACCCCGAGTTCGGCCGGGTCCCGACTGGGCGATCGATTGCCGAGCGCCGCGCACCGAAAGACGCACCCGCCGACCTGCCGCGCCGCTCGCCCGACGTCGTGAGCGACAACACGGTGTTCACGCCGCCGTTCCTCGGCTCGCGCGTGGTGAAAGGTCTCAGCCTCGACGAGATCGCTGAGTACGTGAACGAGACCGCCCTGTTCCGCAACCAGTGGCAGTACCGCCCGCTCGAAGGCGAGAACGACGACGACTTCAAGGCACGCATCCGCCCCGAGTTGCGCGCGCAACTGGCGCAAGCGAAGGCCAGCGGCATTCTCGTGCCGCAGCTGGTGTACGGCTACTTCCCCGCCAACGGCGACGGCAACGACGTCGTCATCTGGACCGACGAGTCACGCACCACCGAGCGCATGCGCTTTTCGTACCCACGCCAGAACGAGGCTCCGTACCTGTGCATCGCCGACTTCTTCCGCCCAGTCGAGAGCGGCGAGGTCGACTACGCGGCATTCCACATCGTCACGATGGGCGCGAAAGTCAGCGATGCCGCAGCGGAACTCTTCGCCAAGAACGAGTACCAGAAGTACCTGGTCGTGCACGGGCTAGGTGTCGAAATGGCCGAGGCCCTCGCCGAGTTCTGGCACCACCGCATTCGTACCGAATGGGGCTTCGTCGACGAAGACGGCCCGACGTTGCACGGCCTCTTCCGCCAGCAGTACCGCGGCGGCCGGTACTCGTGGGGTTATCCGGCCTGCCCGGACCTCGAAGACAACGCAAAGGTTGCCGAACTACTCGAGGCGGGCCGCATCGGCATCAGCGTGAGCGAGGAAACCGGCTGGCAATACCAGCCGGAGCAGACGACGTCAGCGATCATCTGCCATCACCCGCGCGCGAAGTATTTCGTCGCGCGCTAGACGGCGTGCGACTTCTCCCAGGCGCGCGCGAGAGCGGCGTACTTGCCACCTAGCGCCACGAGTTCTGCGTGCGTGCCGACCTCGGCAATGCGAGCGCGGTCGACCACCACGATGCGGTCGGCTCGCTGCACGGTGGTGAGCCGGTGAGCCACCACGATCGTGGTGCGACCCTGCATCAGTTTCTCGAGTGCGGCTTCGACTTCTGCTTCGGTGCCGGGGTCGAGGTTCGACGTCGCCTCGTCGAGCACCAGCACGGCCGGGTCGACCAACGCGGCGCGGCCGAGCGCCACCAACTGTCGCTCGCCTGCCGATAGACGCGTACCGCGCTCGCGAACTTCGGTGTCGAGCCCCTCGGGCAGCCGATCGAAGTGGGCGAACACACCGAGCCGCTGCAGCGCCGCCTCGACGTCGGCGTCGCTCGATTCGATGCGCGCCAGCCGCACGTTGTCGCGAATCGTGCCGTTGAAAAGGAAGCCTTCCTGCGGCACCACGACGATGCGCTGGCGCAGGCTGGCGTGAGTCGCGCGGCGCAGGTTCATGCCGCCGTAGGTGACCGTGCCCTGCGACGGGTCGTACAAACGCGCCATCAGTTTTGCGAGGGTGCTCTTGCCCGCGCCGGTCGGCCCGACGAGCGCGATTCGCTCTCCGTCGCGCACGACCAAGTCGACTTCCTCGAGAGCCGGTGACGAACCGCTGGCGTACGTGAACGTCACTCGGTTGACGGCGAGCTCGCCTCGCTTCGGCAGCTCGACGGCGTCCGGCGCCTCGTCGACCTCGGGAGTCGCGTCAAGTATCGCGAACAACTTGTGCAACGCCGCGGCCGCCGACTGCACCCCGTTGTACAACTGCGAAAGCTGTTGCACCGGGTCGAACAGGCTCGAGAGCAACAGGATGAACGCCACGACCGTTCCGAGCGAGACGGTGTCTCGATGCACGAGCCAGCCACCGATTCCGACCACCAGCGAAGTGGCGATCACACCCGAGAACTCGACCAAACCGAAGTACCACGTGCTGATTCGGATACTTCGAACGTGGCTGTCGAACAGCGAACGGTTCGAGCGCTCGAAGCGCTTGATCTGGTGGTCTTCCTGCGCGTAGGCCTGGATCACGCGCACCGCCGCGATGCCCTCTTGCAACGTTCCGAGGTTCTGCCCCACTCGTTCGCGCACCGTGAGGTATGCCGTGTTCGAGTCGCGCTGGAACTTCACGGACGCGACGACGATCACCGGGAAGACGATGAGCACAACGAGCGTGAGGTGCCACGACAAGGAGAACAACACCACGAATGCCAGCACGACGAGAAAGCCGCTCGCCAAGAACTGAAGCAATCCCCACTGGATGAGTTCACCCATGGTCTCGATGTCGGCGGTCATTCGTGCGACGAGCACCCCGGCCTTGTTGCGGTCGTAGAACTCCATCGACTGTCGCTGCATCGCGGCGAACACTTTGAGGCGAAGCTCGCGCAAGAACGCCTCGCCGGTGCGGTTCAGGAACACGTATTGCATGCGACCGAACACGTACGCGAGCGCGGTGATGGCGAGATACAGGCCCACCGAGAGATTGAGCTCGAACAGGTCGCGTGCGCGTATGCCCGCGTCGATGCCGTGACGCACGAGGATCGGTGCGGCAAGCGTCGCGCTGGTGGTGACGACCACGCAGCCGAGCGCAACGTACGCCGTGCGCTTGAACGGGGCGGCCATGCGCAGCACGCGGCGCATCACCGTGCGCGTCTGCGTCTTGTCGAGCTGGTCTTCCGGCGCGACGGCGCCGCCCATCTGGAACACTCAGTTACCCCCGGCCACCGGCACGTCCGTCGCTCGCGGGTCGCCGGCGTTCTCGGCGGACTCGTCGTCCCGATTCGCCCACGCAGCCAACACCTCGCGGTATCGCTCGCTCGTTTCCAGCAGCTCTCGGTGCTGACCCGACGCGGCGACCCTGCCTTGGTCGATCAACACGATGCGGTCGGCGAGGGCGATGGTGCCCGGACGGTGCGCGATCACGATCGTGGTGCGGCCGGCCATCACGGTGCGCATGGCGTCGCGAATCTCGTGCTCTTTCGACGGGTCGACCGCGCTCGTCGCGTCGTCGAGCACCAGAACACGGGGGTCGGCCACGATGGCGCGCGCGATCGCGACTCGCTGGCGTTGACCGCCGCTCAGCGAGAACCCGCGCTCACCGATCGGTGTGTCGTAACCCTCAGGCAGGCGCGTGACGAACTCGTGGGCCCCCGCGAGGCGAGCCGCCCGCTCGATGGTCGCCATGTCGGCGTCGGGCTTGGCGAACGCGATGTTGTTGCGCACGGTGTCGTTGAAGAGAAACGTTTCCTCGAACACCACGCCGACGTTGCGCCGAAGCTCTTGCACGTTGAGCCGGCGCAGGTCGAGACCGTCGAGCGTGATTCTCCCCTGCGCGACGTCGTAGAAGCGCAGCAGCAACCGCACGATGGTGCTCTTGCCCGAGCCGGTCGCACCGACGAGCGCGACGGACTCGCCCGGGGCGATCGAGAGGTTGAGACCGTCCAAGATCTGGTGGTCGTCGCCGTACCCGAAGTGCACGTCTTCGAACACCACTGCGCCGACTTTCGTTCCGGTTTCGCGCGCGGGCAACTGCTTGGGTCGTTCGGGTGTGCGAACTGCCGGCTCGGTCGACAACACCTCGTGCACACGGACCAGCGCGGCCGCCGCGCGCTGACCGAGCGCCACCATCATGCCGATGTTGCGCAACGGCCACACGAGCATGGTCAGATACACGTTGAACGCGACGAGATCACCGATGCTCATGTCGCCGTTCACCACGCGGTGGCCGCCGTAGCCGAGCACCGCGATGAGGCCGAGCGACGGCAACAGGTCGATGGCCGGCAAGAAGCGGCTGCGAATGCCCGCCGCTTTCAGCGACACCTGCCGAATGTCGTCGGCCTCCTTGCGCAGTTTCTCGAACTGCACGTGCTCGGTGCCGAGGCCCTTCACGACGCGCACACCCGACACGCTTTCTTCGACCACGCTCGCCAACTGGGCCTGTTCGTTCTGCACGGCGAGCACCGCGGGATGGATTCGTGACGAGAATCGTCGCGATGCCACGTTGATGAACGGCAGCGGTGCCAGCGCGACGACGGCCAGGCGCCAGTCGGTGGCGGCGAGGATGATCGTCACTGCGAACAGCTGCGCGACGTTGCTGAGCGTGATGGGAATCATCACGACGAACTGCTGCACTTGCTGCAAATCGCTCGAGGCGCGGCTCATCAACTGACCGGTCTGGGTTCGGTCGTGGTAACCCACGTGCAGGCGCTGAATGTGGGCGTAGATGCGCTCGCGCAGCAGCGTCTCCGTCCAACGACTCTCGCGAAACGCCAAGTATCGACGACCGGCGGTGAGCAACCCGGTCGCCAAGCCCGCGACCGCGATGAACACCGACCAGGCAAGCAACGGGCCGTTCTGTTCGATGCCATTGTCGATCGCCACTTTCGTGAGCTGGGGCACCGCGACCTTCGCGGCAGTCCACGTGACGCCGATGGCGACGCCGAGCACGAGGGCCCGCTTCTGTTCGGTGAGGGTCTGCCAGAGCAGCTGCCAACCGAGGTTTCGCTGGGCGCGAGCCTGCTCTTCGGCTTCTCCTTTTGCCTTCGCCGCGGCGTCAGGGTCGAGCTCGATTGCCTTCAGTTCGCCGGTGTGTTCCGCGCGTTGCGCTACGCCGTCAGCCGGCTTTTCGCCGCCCGACGCCGAGTTGGCGACGTTCCCGCGGCTTGCCGCGCCAGGTCGTGGGTCGGTCACGTCGCCGACGGTGACAGCGATTCGACGGAGGCCCAGAAGTCGACCGCGGGGTCGAACGCCAGTATCGCGAGCGACGACGTGTTGACGCCGTTGGCGAAGTAGCGGTCGATCTTGGCGCGGCACTGTGCCGGTGAGCCGTGCACGACCAGGTCGTCGACCACCGAATCGGGGATTGCCGCCAACGCCGCCTTGCGGTCACCGGCCTTCCATGCTTCCCACATTCCCGAGAGCGCTTCCCCGCGGCCGAGCCAACGGTGGAACTCCGCGTACACCGGCACGTTCAAGTACGCGGCGATCACGTAGCGGGCACCGGCGCGCACGACGTCGGCGTTCTCGCTGGGGCACACGAAGATGCGCGCGACGATTTCTTTCTCGGCAGGATCCGCACCGGCTTTGCGGGCGGAGTCGTGCACCACGCCGGCGACCTTGCGCACGTCGTCGGCCGACAGCCAGTTGATGATGGCGCCATCCGCCTCGCGACCAGCCAGCCGCAACATGCCCTCGCGCAACGCGGCGACAAGGATCGGCGGCTTCACTTCGGGTCGCACGCCGAGGCGGAAGCCGTCGACCTTGAACGTGTCGTACTGCTTGGAGATCTTCTCGCCGCTCATCGCGTCACGCAGGAACCGGACGATGTCTCGAGTCTTCTTGTACGGCTCGACGAACGGAATGCCGTTCCACTTCTCGATGATGACGTTGCTCGACGATCCGACTCCGATGGCGAATCGACCCGGTGCGGCGTCGGCGAGCGAAGCCACGCTCTGTGCGAACAACGCCGGGCTGCGCGTGTAGGCGGGCACGATTGCGGTTCCGAGACGAAGGCGAGGCTCCCAAGCGGCGGCCAAGGCGAGCGGGGTGAAGGCGTCGGCCGCATCGGCTTCGGCGGACCAGATGTCGGTGTATCCGAGGTCGGCCAGCTGACGCAGTTGTTTCTCGTGCGCGTGCAGGTGGCCCGGCAGCGGCACGGTCATTCCGTCACGGCGTTGCACGGGTCAAGTCTTCCACTTCCGGGCGATACAACTTTGACTGGCGGTGGCCAGCAACGTGCCGTCTTCGGCGAACATCTGGATGGTGCCGTGGGCAAAGCCGCGCTGTACCGACTCGATCTGGATGTCCAGCAGCACCCAGTCCGTCGGCACCAAGCGCGCGAATCGGATGGTGTTGTCGAGGCTGTTGCCGCCGGCGCGCAGGCCGAGCGCTTGACCGGTGGCCATCGGAATGAAATCACCGAGAATCCCCAACGCGGCGGCGTCGATGCCGTCGACCAGCGACTTGATGCGCACCCACATGATCGTGCGTCCGTCGCTGGGGGTGCCGTCGAGATCGTCGAGGTCGCGGCCCTTCGCGATGCGCATGTCGAGTGCTTCCATGATCGAGTTCGCGTGTGCCGTGCGCAGCGTTCGCGGGCGCGACTGGTCGGGCGCCGCCGCGCTCGGCATCTGCACGAACTGGCCGCTCGAGTCGAACGCGCGGTCGCCGAGAGCGGCGTTGACGGTGAGCACTTCGCGCTCGCCCACCCTGCAGACGGCCCGCGCCTGCGTGACGCTGCTGCCCGCGACCGCCACGGTCACGTCGATGTCGAGTCGCTCGCCGAGTCGCGCATAAGAGAGGTACTGTGCCGTCGCCCACGTGCACGGGCGCTGCGTCACCGTTTCGAGGGCGGCGATGCCGGCTCCGAGCCCGGCGCCGCCGAAGAGAAAACTGCCGCTCGTTCCGAGCCGAGGTACCACCTCGAGCGAGAAACGCGTTTCTGACTCGCGTCGCAAACCGAGGAACGCGCGGGAATCCATCGTTTGCAGGCTAACGATGGGCGCATCGTACGCTTGGGGCGTGACCGACGCTCCGTGGCAGGGTGACGCGATTTCTCTCGTCGAAGCATTTCGGCGCGGCGAACGTTCACCCGTCGAAGAACTGACCGCCACGTACGACGCGATCGACAGGAGCGACCTCAACGCGTTCTGCTTTCTCGATCGCGATGCTGCGTTCGCCGCCGCGCGAACCGCCGACGTCTCGCTGCCCTTCGGCGGCGTGCCGCTGGGCGTGAAGGAACTCGAGCGTCACGCCGGCTGGCCCGATACCGACGCGAGCCTCGTCTTCAAGGACCGCGTCGCCGACACCACCGACACGATGTTGAAGCGCGCCAAGAACGCTGGCGCCGTCTTGGTGGGCCAGACGACGGCGAGCGAATTCGGCGGCGTCAACGTGACGCGCACGCTGTTGCACGGTGCGACTCACAACCCCTGGAAGCGCGGTCGCACGCCGGGCGGCTCGTCGGGCGGCAGCGCCTCGGCGGTCGCGGGCGGTCTCGTTTCCATCGCCACGGGCGGCGACGGAGGCGGCTCGATTCGCATTCCCGCGGGATTCACCGGGCTGGTCGGACTCAAGGCGACGTACGGACGAATTCCGCGCGGGCCGGGCGCGACGCACGGCAACCTCACCACCGTGGTCGGCTGCCTGTCGCGCAGCGTGCGCGACACGGCGCGCTGGTTCGACGTGTGCAACGGTCACGAAGGCAACGACTCGCTGAGCCTGCCGCGTGTCGACGGGTGGGAAGCCGGTCTCGGCAGCGTGCCGACGCGCGGATTGCGCGCGGCAGTGGTGAGCGACTGGGGTTCTGCAGTCGTGTCACCGACGATGTGGAGCGTGCTCGAAGAAGCCGCCGCGCATCTCATCGCCGTCACCGGCATGCGCCGCGTCGACGGCGTCGACACGTCGCTGCCGCGTCTCGGTGCCGCGTGGTCGGTCACCGGCATGGCAGCGATCGCGTTCGAATTGCGCGACCACTGGCCGGCGTGCGCGGACATGTTGACTCCGGAGATTCGGTACGGCCTCGAACGTGCCGGCAGCCTCTACGGCACGGAGGCGCGCGGCAAGTTCGAGACGCGTCGCGTCGAACTGAATCGCCGGATGACGGAGATCTTCGCCGAGGTCGACGTGGTCATCACCGCGAGCAATCCCGACGTGGCGTTCAACGCGGAAGGCCCGCTGCCCGACACCTTCGGCGGCGTCGTCGCCGGTGCGGGCAACAACGGCGTGCTCACGTTCCCCGCGAACATCTACGGCAATCCGGGCATCTCGATTCCGGCCGGCACGGTCGACGGCCTCCCGGTCGGCTTGCAGGTGATGTCGCGACACTTCACCGAGCCGTTGCTGCTCGACCTGGCGCTCGCGTACGAACGTTCGCGGCCGTGGCCGCTCGTCGCCCCGCGCGTCTGACCGACGCGGCCGTCGAGACGACGAGACCGTCGACGCGGATCAGGCGATCAACAACGCGCGCGCGATGAGGTCGGTGCCGAACCCGGTGAGAATCGCCAGATAACTCAAGCCCGTTGCCGCCATGACTGCCGAGTAACTCCGCTCGCGCAACGCCGCGCGCGTGAACCACGCCAAGACGCCCGTCAACGACGCGCACGCCAACCAGAACCACCCGAGCACGCCGTTCCAGCCGTCGTCGATGGTGCCGTTCAACACGCTGATCATTCCCGTCGGCAACAGGAACACGAGAACCTCGAGCGGCCACACCACCAGCAGCACGTTGGTGAGCTGATTCAACAACTTGCGGGGCATTCCGGGTTGTACGAGGTACCAGTGTCCGAGCAGCATCGCGTCGCTCACCGCACCCAAGAACACCGCACCGACGAGCAGTCGCAGCAACCACAACGCATCATCGGGATGTTCGGTGCCCAACGACGCCAGCACCACCCCGAGCAAACCGACGATCGCCGCGGGCAAATCGACGCGGTTGTCGCGCCTGGCGAACGACCCGATCGCCAGCAGTGCCAGCACGATTGCCGCGCCCTCGCGCCCCGGGATCGAACCGAACGCGAACCCGAGCGCGGCGCCGATCAATGCGAGGGCGGCGTACACACCGCGCAACAACTTGCCGTATCCCACCGAGATGTCGCCCGATCGCATCGTGAACCACAGGAACAACATGCCGCCGCTCGCCCACTGCAGCATGACGGTGGCGGCGTCGAGCTTCACAGCACGATCAAATCGCGCGCCGCGGAGTTCATCCGCCGTGGGCCGGCGTCGGTCGCCACCACGATGTCTTCGAGCCGCATGCCCCACTTGCCCGCGACGTAGATGCCGGGCTCCACGCTGAACGCGTGTCCGGCCGCGATCGGCAGCGAATTGCCGCTCACCATGTACGGCTCTTCGTGGGCTTCCATCCCGATGCCGTGCCCGGTGCGATGAATGAAGTAGTCGCCCCATCCGGCATCGACGAGCACGTCACGAGCGGCCTTGTCGACGCTCTCACACGACGAACCGATCCGCCCGGCAACGACACCTGCTTCTTGGGCACGTCGAAGGTCGCCCCAGGCGCGGGCGATCTCGGCGGGTGGCTCGCCGAGATGCACGCAGCGCGTGATGTCGCTGCAGTAGCCGTTCATCGTGCCGCCGAAGTCGCACAGCACGATGTCGCCTCGTGCGATGACGCGCGAACCCGGATGGTGGTGCGGGCTGGCCGCGTTCTCGCCCGCCGCGACGATCGCGAAGTTCACCACGTCGTGTCCCGCTTCGATCAATCGTGCGGAGATGTCGGCGGACACCTGCGCCTCGGTGCGGCCGACGAGCGCGATTTCGCCTCGCTGCAACTGGGCCGCCACCGAGTCGGCCGCGGCTCCGGCCGCGGCCAGTGCGGCGATCTCCGCCGCGTCTTTGGCGATTCGCAACGGGCCGACGACGTCGACCGCGCGCACGTACTCGCGGCCCGGCAGGTGGCGGATCAACTCGACCAAGAATCGCGACCACATCTGGTCGCCGATGGCGACACGACGCGACGAACCGACGAGCCGTGCCGTGATCGCGACCGGATCTTCCGTCTCTCCCCAAGCAACGAGTTCGAAGACGCCGTTCATCATGGTCACGCGCGGGGCTTCGAGTCGCGGCACGACGAGCGTCGCCTTCGACTCGGTCACGACGAACGCCGTCAGTCGCTCGAGCGGCATCGCGTGGTATCCGGTGAGGTACGGCAGGTCGAACCCGACCGACACCACGAGCGCGTCGACAGACTCTTGTCGCATCATCGCCCGCACACGGGCGATTCGTTCGCTGAACAACGCAGGATCGGCGTTCGAATGCATGACTCATCGACGCGGTCTCAGCGACCGCGCACCAACGTGCCTTCTTCGTAGTCGCGGAACGCCTGCACGATCTCGTCGCGGGTGTTCATCACGAACGGACCGTAGCGAACCACCGGCTCGCCGAGCGGCTGGCCACCCAAGAGCAGGGCCTGGGCCACGACGCCGTGTTCGCCGGCTGCTGCCGCGCTCTCGGCGACCGCTTCGTTGCCGTTCGCACCGCGCTCGGTGCGCAGCACGATCGTGCCGCTCGAACGTTCGAACACCATCATCTGGCCCGAGCGACCGGCATGCCCGTTCGCCGACAAGGCACCGTCGAACACGTGCACCAGCGCGGTGTGGCCGTCCGCCACTTCCCACGTGACTTCTTCGTCGGCGCGCATCACGACGTGCGCGTAGGTCATCGGGCTGGTGGTCTGCACTGCGCCAGTCACACCCATCACGGTGCCGGCGACGAT
Source organism: Ilumatobacteraceae bacterium (assembly GCA_036771295.1). Taxonomy (GTDB): domain Bacteria; phylum Actinomycetota; class Acidimicrobiia; order Acidimicrobiales; family Ilumatobacteraceae; genus F1-60-MAGs027. The sequence goes on along the minus strand of DAIPHP010000010.1, from coordinate 2,128 downwards.
GCGAACTTCGCCGCCGTTGCCCAACGCCACGCGACGTAGTTCTTGCGCGTCGAAACCTTGGTATCGGGGCGGAATCATCTTCGCGCTCGCCGGCAGGTTCACCCACAATTGGAATCCGTGCATTCGGCCGCCGACGCGCAGAAAGTCGTCGGTCGGCAACTCGCTGTGGACCACCCCTGACCCGGCGGTCATCCATTGCACGCCGCCCGGGCGGATCGTGGCGACTGCTCCGGTGGTGTCACGGTGCTCCATTGCTCCGTGCATGAGATACGTGACGGTCTCGAACCCTCGGTGCGGATGTTCCGGCGCGCCGATCGCCTTGCCGGGCGCGTACTCGACGGGCCCCATCTCGTCGAGCAGCAGGAACGGGTCGATGTGGCTCACACGCGCCGTCGGAAACGGCCGGCGCACGACGAAGCCGCCTCCTTCGACGGTGCGCTCGCTCTCGATGACCTGGTTCAACGGGCGAAGCGTGGTTGCTCGCTGGCTCATCGTCGCACCAACACCGGAATCGCCGCCGCCCCGCCCGTGGCGTTCGAAGCGCTCGTCGTGATGGGAGAAGTCGTCACCCCGGCTTCACCTGCCGCGCGCTTGGCGTGATAGCTCGAGCGAGTCAACGGGCTCGACTCCACGTGCGTGATGCCGAGCGATTCCCCGAACGAGCGATAGTGGTCGAATTCTTCCGGTGTCGCCCATCGAACGACCGGCAGATGGTCGCTCGTTGGCCGCAGGTATTGACCGATCGTCACGATGCTCACGCCGACGCAGGCTAGGTCGGCGAGCAGCGACTCGACCTCGTGACGTTCTTCTCCGAGTCCGAGCATGAAACCAGACTTCGTCACCAGCCCGGCACGACGCGCCCGCGCCAACACCGAGAGACTTCGTGCGTACCCCGCCGACGGTCGAACGGTGCGCTGCAAACGGGCGACGGTCTCGATGTTGTGGTTGAACACGTCCGGCCGCGCATCGAACAACGACTTCAGCGACGCGTCGTCGCCCTTTGCGTCGGAGACGAGCGTCTCGACCGAGGTGCCCGGGTTCTGTGCACGAATCTCCGTGACGCATCGAGCGACGTGCCCGAAACCGCCGTCGGCGAGGTCGTCGCGAGCCACCATGGTGAGCACTGCGTGCTGCAGCGACATGCGCCGCACCGCTTCGGCGACGCGCGCCGGTTCGTCGTCGTCGGGTAGTTCCGGCTTTCGGGTGTCGACGAGGCAGAACCCGCAGGCGCGCGTGCATCGCTCGCCCAGCACCATGAACGTGGCGGTGCCGTCTTTCCAGCACTCCGACAGATTCGGGCAGCCGGCCTCTTCGCACACGGTGACGAGATGCAGGTCGCGCAGCGTCTTCTTCGTCGCCAACACCTCGCTGCCGTGTTCCACACGCGGCCGCAGCCATTCCGGCTTGCGTTCGGCGATCTGCATGCCGACCACGTCTGGCTCGTACTCCCACGCGACGTCGTGGCGGTCGGTGGCGCCCCAGCGTTGCGTGGCCAGGCGCGCGACGATGTCGGCCACTTCGCGCATCGACGCCTCGCAACCCTCTTCGCGCAACGACGTGACCGGCCACTCCGCGATTCCGCACGGCACGATGTGCTCGCGCATGTAGCGAAGATCAGGGTCGACGTTCAGCGCAAAGCCGTGCATGGTTCGCCGCGGCGTCGAACCTCGCGCCACCCGCACCCCGATTGCGCAGATCTTTCTCGCGCGCTGCGTGTCGGGTTCGATCCATACGCCCGGGTAGCCCGCCTTGCGGCCGGCCGAGACGCCGAGCTCGGCGAGCGAGTCGATCACCAACTGCTCGACGCTGCAGACGTACGCCGTCACGTCCGCCGGTGACGCGTCACCGTGCTTGCCGGGCAGCGATCGAATCGGGTACGCGACGAGCTGCCCCGGACCGTGGTACGTGACGTCACCGCCGCGATTGACACGCACCAGCTCGGCACCCACCGCAGTCGGGTCGCACTTCACGTTCTTCGCGAGATCGGCCGATGCGCCGTACGTGAACACGTGGTGGTGTTCGAGCATGAGCAAGTAGTCGCTCGTTGCGTTCGCAAAGAGCCCCTCTTGCAGGGCGAGGGCGTCGCGATAGTTGACCCGCCCGAGCCAACGAACGCGCATCTAGAGCT
>DAIPHP010000009.1:7058-32059 GCA_036771295.1 Ilumatobacteraceae bacterium | reverse complement strand
CCTCGGGTCGTTTCGGCGTGACGAGCGAGTACCTGGTGAACGCCGACGACCTGCAGATCAAGATGGCGCAAGGCGCCAAGCCCGGCGAAGGCGGCCAGCTGCCCGGCCACAAGGTGTACCCGTGGATCGCCAAGACCCGCCACAGCACGCCCGGTGTCGGCTTGATCTCGCCGCCACCGCACCACGACATTTACTCGATCGAAGACCTGAAGCAGCTCATCCACGACCTGAAGAACTCCAACCCCGAGGCGCGCGTGCACGTGAAGCTCGTCGCCGAAGTGGGCGTCGGCACCGTCGCCGCGGGCGTGAGCAAGGCGAAAGCCGACGTGGTGCTCATCAGCGGCCACGACGGCGGCACCGGTGCGTCGCCGCTGACCTCGTTGAAGCACGCGGGTGCCCCGTGGGAGCTCGGCCTCGCCGAGACGCAGCAAACCCTGATGCTCAACGGCCTGCGCGACCGCATCGTGGTGCAAACCGACGGCCAGATGAAGACCGGTCGCGACGTCATCATCGCCGCGCTGCTCGGCGCGGAGGAATTCGGCTTCGCCACCGCGCCGCTGGTGGTGAGCGGCTGCATCATGATGCGCGTCTGCCACCTCGACACCTGCCCGGTGGGCGTCGCCACGCAAAACCCCGAGTTGCGCAAGCGCTTCACCGGCAAGCCGGAGTTCGTGGTGAACTTCTTCGAGTTCATCGCGCAAGAAGTTCGCGAACATCTCGCGATGCTCGGCTTCCGCAGCATCGCCGAAGCCGTCGGCCGCGTCGACCGCATCAACGCGCAAGTGGCGGTCGACCACTGGAAGGCGAGCGGCCTCGACATCGCGCCGCTCTTGGCAGTGCCCGACAACCCGTACGGCTCGACCCTGCACCACTCGGTGGCCCAAGACCACGGCCTGGCCGACGCGCTCGACAACGAGCTCATCGCCCGTTGCGCGCCCGCGCTTGAAGACGGCCGCCGCGTCGAGCTGTCGATGCCGATTCGCAACGTCAACCGCAGCACCGGCACCATGCTCGGCAGTCGCCTCACCAAAAAGTGGGGCGGCGCAGGCCTCGCCGACGACACCATCACCCTGCGATTCACGGGCTCTGCCGGGCAGTCGTTCGGTGCGTTCGTGCCGCGCGGTATTTCGCTGCATCTCGAAGGCGACGCCAACGACTACGTCGGCAAGGGATTGTCGGGCGGTCGCATCGTGGTGCGACCCGACCGTCGCGCCACGTTCGCCGCCGAGCACAACGTGATCGCCGGCAACGTCATCGGTTACGGCGCCACCAGCGGCGAGATCTACCTGCGGGGCACGGTGGGCGAGCGGTTCTGCGTGCGCAACTCGGGCGCCGTCGCAGTCGCCGAGGGCGTCGGCGACCACGGGTGCGAATACATGACCGGCGGGCGAGTGGTGGTGCTCGGCCCGACCGGCCGCAACTTTGCCGCCGGCATGTCGGGCGGCGTTGCATACGTGCTCGACGAGCCCACGGCTGGTGCCGCGTCGTCGAGCGGCGGGTTTGCTGCGCGCGTCAACACCGAGCTGGTCGATGTCGTTGCGCTCGACGACGATGATCGAGCCTTCTTGCTGGCCACGCTGCGCCGACACCACGAACTCACCGACTCGGCGGTGGCCGCACGATTGCTGGCAGCGGCCGACGCTGCCAGCGGCACGGCTGGCGCCGATCCGTTCGCCAACTTCCGCAAAGTCATGCCGCGCGACTACGCGCGAGTGCTGCGCGTGATCGCCGACGCGCAACGTGCCGGCCTCGACGAAGCCGCCACCTCGCAAAAAATCATGGAGAGCGTTCATGCCTGAGCACTCGCACAACGCACGCGCGCCGAAAGAGGCCCCGCATGGGTGACGCAACCGGATTTTTGAAATGGGGTCGCACCACGCCCAAGCGACGGCCCATCCCCGTGCGCGTCGCCGACTGGCGCGAGGTGTACGAGCCGTTCGACGGCGCGAAACTGCGCGAACAAGCCGGGCGCTGCATGGATTGCGGCATCCCGTTCTGCAACAACGGCTGCCCGCTCGGCAACCTCATCCCTGACTGGAACGACCTCGTCTACCGCGAGCACTGGCGCGAAGCAATCGACCGCCTGCATGCCACGAACAACTTCCCCGAGTTCACCGGTCGCTTGTGCCCGGCGCCGTGCGAGTCGGCGTGCGTCTTGGGCATCAACCAAGACCCCGTCACCATCAAGCAAGTCGAAGTCGAGATCATCGACCGCGCCTGGCGCGAAGGTTGGGTGACGCCGCAAGTGCCCAGCGTGCGCACCGGCCACCGCGTCGCAGTGATCGGCTCGGGCCCGGCGGGCCTCGCTGCCGCACAACAGTTGACCCGCGCTGGCCACGACGTGGTGGTGCTCGAGCGCGCCGACCGAATCGGCGGGTTGCTGCGGTACGGAATCCCCGAATTCAAGATGGAAAAGCAGCACATCGAACGCCGCATCGAACAAATGAAGGCCGAGGGCACCGAGTTTCGCACCAACGCGATCGTCGGTGACAACGTCGACGTCGAAGTGCTTCGCGCCACCCACGACGCCGTGGTGCTCGCGTGCGGCGCGACCGCCTGGCGCGACCTGCCCGTGCCCGGCCGCCAACTGAAGGGCATCCATCAAGCGATGGAGTACCTGCCGATCGCCAACAAGGTGCAAGAAGGCGACTTCAGCGAGCCCAGCATCACCGCCGCCGGCAAGCACGTGGTGATCATCGGCGGCGGCGACACCGGCGCCGACTGCCTCGGCACCGCGCACCGCCAAGGGGCGGCATCGGTGACACAGCTCGAGATCATGCCGCGACCGCCCGAAGTGCGCGCCGAGAGCAACCCGTGGCCGCAGTGGAGCCTCGTGTACCGCACGTCGTCGGCCCACGAAGAAGGCGGCGAGCGCGTGTTCAGCGTGTCGACCGAAGAGTTCGTCGACGACGGCAACGGCAACGTGCGCGCGCTGGTGCTGAACGAAGTGCAACTGCAAGACGGCAAGTTCCAGCCGGTGCCCGGCACCCGCCGCGAACTGCCGGCCGATCTCGTGTTGCTCGCGCTCGGGTTCGTGGGGCCGGAGAAAGGCTCGTGGCTCGACCAACTCGGCGTCGCGCTCGACTCGCGCGGCAACGTCGCGCGCACCGACGACTACCGCACCAACGTGGACGGCGTGTTCGTCGCCGGCGACATGGGCCGCGGCCAGAGCCTCATCGTGTGGGCCATCGCCGAAGGTCGCGCGGCGGCTGCCGCGGTTGACGCGTATCTCATGGGTTCGACGTCGCTGCCGTCGCCGATTGCCGCGTCAGCGCGCCCGCTGGCGTAGCGCTGGTGACCGGCACATCACCCGCGATACGGGGCACCCTTGCGTAAACTCGTCGCAATGCGTTCTCGATGGCTCGTCCTTGCCGTCGCCCTCTCCGCGTGCGGCGTCGACGCCGCCGGCACGGCGACCACCATCGTGCCGATCGGGCCCACCGACTTCGCCACCATTCCTCCCGCAGTCACCACGATCGCCCCGGTGGTCACCACCTTGCCGCCCGGTGCGGTGGGGGTGGAGCAGATCTACGTCGTGCAAGCCGGCGACTCGCCGATCAAAGTGGCCAATATGTTCGGCATTTCGGTCGACCAGCTGCTGTCGTGGAACGGCCTGCTCGCCACCTCGCAGTTTCCGTATCCGGGCCGCGAACTGAAGATTCCGCCCAGCGCGCAGGTGACCGTCAACCAGACGCAGCAAACCGTGGTCGCCAACCCGGTCGGCAAGCCCGGCTGCGGAAACCGCCCGGCGGGCACCTACGAAGTGCAGGCGGGCGATTCGTTCTCCGCGATTCGAACGAAGTTCTGCGTGTCGACCGCCGCGTTGCTCGCCGCCAACCAGTGGCCGAGCGTCAACGTGTTCTTGTCGCCAGGGATGAAGATCAACATCCCGCCCGCCGGCAGCTGACCCGCCGCGCCATCGGCCCTTCGAAACAGCGATCGAGTGTCATTGTCGTTGGCCTACGTCGAAAAGCCGTGGTAGCAAAGCGGTAGCATCGCGGTATGAAACTCAGTGTGAGCTTGCCTGACGAAGAGTGCGAATTCCTGGACAAGTGCGTTGAAGACGGTCAGTATCCGTCCCGATCAGCTGTGGTGCTCCGAGCCTTACGACTGTTGAGAAGCGCTGACTTGAGCGCGATGTACGTCGACGCATTCGCCGAGTGGAGTTCCAGCGATGAAGGCGCCGACTGGGACTCGGTCGACACCGCAAGCGAAGTCTCGTAATGCTGCGAGGCGAGATTCGATTGGTGAACCTTGACCCGGTGAAGCAGGGTGAGGCAGCCAAGACACGCCCGGCAGTCGTCGTCAGCAACGACGTGTTGAACGCGACCACCATGTCTCTTCAACGCGGCGTCGTGACGGTGGTGCCGATCACATCGAACGTCGAGAAGATCTATCCATTCCAAATGAAGATTCCCCGCGGCGAAAGCGGCCTACGAGTCGACTCAAAGGCGCAGGCGGAACAGATACGTGCCGTCGCGGTCAGTCGAATCGGAAAGCGAATCGGCAGACTCTCGTCTGAACTCCAGGAGGAGTTGGACATCGCGCTCCGACTTCATCTCAACCTTTGACGTGCGTGACGGGCACTCGGCAGGTCTAGCGCTGCGTGGTGCGAAACCGCGCGCGACGTGCGTGACGCTCGAGCGCCAACTCGATCAACTCGTCGATCAGCCCCGCATACGACACGCCTGAGGCCTGCCACAGTTTCGGATACATCGAAATCGGCGTGAACCCCGGAATCGTGTTGATCTCGTTGCACAAGAACCCGCGACCCTTGCTGCCGTCGGCGCGCTGTTCTTCGTAGAAAAAGTCGACGCGAGCCATTCCCTCGGCTCGCACCGCTCGAAACACCCGCAATGCCAAGTCGCGAACGCTCGCCGACTCGGCTTCGCTCAACGGGGCAGGAACCAGCAGTTTTGCGCCGTCACCGACGTACTTGTCTTCGTAGTCGTAAAACTCGCGCCCCGGGATGATCTCGCCGGCCACCGACGCGCGTGGTTCGCGGTTGCCGAGCACCGACACCTCGATCTCGCGACCCACGACGGCTTCTTCGCACAACACCCACTCGTCGTACGCCAGCGCGGCGTGCGCGGCGGCGAGCACCTCGTCGACCGTCTTTGCCTTGGCGACGCCCACCGACGAGCCCATGTTGGCCGGCTTCACGAACATCGGCAGACCGAGTTGGGCGACGGCATTCGCGATCGCCTTGTTGTCGGCCGCGCCGATCTTGCCGCCAGCGGTGCTGCGTGCGCCACCAACGATGTCGTCTTCGCGCAACGCGACGAACTTCGGTTGGGGGATTCCCTCTGCGGCGAGCACGCGCTTGGTGGTGGCTTTGTCCATCGATACCGCGCTGCCCAGCACGCCGGCACCGACGTATGCGACGTGCGCGAGGTCGAGCATTCCCTGCACGGTGCCGTCTTCGCCCATCGGGCCGTGCAAGAGCGGAAGCACCACGGTGTTCGCAGCCCCGGCGCTCACCGTGCCGGTGCCGGCAGCAACCGCGCTTCCGGCGCTCGCGATGACCTCACCCAACGATGACGGACGTCCCGAGGCCTCCAACTTTTCCGGCAATGCGTCGCGACCGCGCGACAACGCAGCCATCGCGGACTCGGCCAGCATCCATTCGCCCTTGCGAGAAATCGCGATGGTGGTGACGTCGTATCGCTGCGGGTCGAGCGCGCGCAGCACGTGCGCGGCGGTCACGCAACTCACGTCATGTTCCGCCGACTCGCCACCGAAGATGACGATCACGTGGGTGCGCGAGCGCGAATTCACTCACGTCAACGGTACTTGCCTCGTACGCTTGGTACTCGTATGCGCTTCATGGCGACCGACGTGGCGCACGCGACAGGCGGCAGCCTGAGCGGAAAAAACGCGCACCTCTCGGGCGCATCGTTCGACTCGCGCAGCCTCACGATGGGGCAGTTGTTCGTGCCGGTCATCGCGCAACGCGACGGCCACGACTTCATCGACGACGCACTCGCCCGAGGTGCGGGCGCCTATCTCACGTCGCGTGAACCGGGGCGTGGCACGGCGATCGTGGTGCCCGACACCATCGAGGCTCTGCGCAAACTCGGCCGCTGGGCGCGCGAGCAACTCTCGGGCCGTGTCGAACATCGCGTGGTCGGCATCACCGGCTCGGTCGGCAAGACCACCACCAAAGACTTCGCCGCTGCCGCGATCGGGTCGACGCTGAAAGTCGCGGCGAGTTCGCGCTCGTTCAACAACGACCAAGGCGTGCCCATCACGTTGCTCAACGCCCCCGACGACTGCCAGGCGTTGGTGCTGGAGATGGGCATGCGCGGCCACGGCGAAATCACGCGACTCACCGAAGTCGGCCTGCCGAAGATCGGCGTCGTCACCGCGGTCGCTGAAGCGCACAGTGCGCTGCTCGACAACCTCGACGGCATCGCCCGCGCCAAGGGCGAACTCGTCGAAGCGCTGCCCAGCGACGGAGTGGCCATCTTGAACGCCGACGACGAACGAGTGTTGGCCATGCAGTCGCGCACCTCGGCCCGGGTCATCACGTTCGGCGAAGACAAAGCCGCCACGGTTCGCATCGTCGGCGTGACGTTGGACGACCGCGCGCACGCCCGCGTCGAGCTCGCCACGCCGTGGGGCGAGGTGTCGTTCACGCTGCCCATCGCCGGGCGGCACAGCGCCAGCAACGCCGCCGCCGCGATCGCCGCGGCAGGCGTGTGCGGGGTGGACGTGCAGAAGGCCGCCGCCGCCATCTCCTCGGCACCGATGTCACCCAACCGCATGAGCGTGCGCACCACCGCGCGCGGCGTGACGCTCGTCGACGACGCCTACAACGCCAACCCCAAGTCGATGGCGGCCGCATTCGAAACCCTCGCGGCGCTGCCGGCGCGACGTCGAACGGCGTTCGTCGGCGTGATGGCCGAGTTGAAAGACCCCGAAATCGCGCACCGTGCCCTCGCCGCACTGGCGCGCCGCCACGACATCACGCTCGTCTCGGTCGACACCAATCTTTACGGCGACGAATCGATCACGCTGCAAGCCGCGATCGCTCGAGTGGGCGAGTTCGGCGAAGGCGACGCGGTGTTGGTGAAAGGCTCGCGCGTCGCCGGCCTCGAACGATTGGTGCAGGCCTTCGGCTGAACGTCGCGGTTCGTCGCGTCAGACAACGAACAGATGGCGAACGAAGTTAGATGACGCGCTTTTCGCGCTCGTCGATGGCGCGAATGTTGCACCACCACGCCAGGCCCAACGCCCACGCCGCACCGAGAAACAGCAACCAGCGAGTGCCGTGGCGGTCGACGAGCGGGCCGAAGATCATGTTGCCGATCGGCACCGTGCCGCCGAACGACATGAACCACAACGCCATCGTGCGACCGCGTTCGTGCGGCGCGAGACGGCCCTGCAGCACCGTCGACATCGCCGTGGTGGTGAAGAAGTACGACACGCCGAGGAAGAAGCCGGCGACGAACGCCGGTGCCGCCGTGCGCGACGCGGCGAAGCCGACCATCGCCACCGCGTTGGCGGCGAACCCCCAGCGAATCATCACGCGCGGGTCGCGCCCGACGAACAACGTGCCGAGCGCGAGGCCGCCGAGCGCGGCACCGAACGCCCACGTCGCATACAGCCACTTGTAGGTCGCGCTCGAGTCTTCGATGCCGAAGTTCAACTCGGCCACGGCGGGGAAGAGCCCGATGTACGGCAGCGAGATCAACGAGTAGAGACCCAGCGAGAGAATCAGCCGTCGCACGGCCGGCCGCTCGCGCGCCACGCGAAACGCGAAGGTGAACCGACGCCAACCGCGCGTGGTGTCGGGTGCATGCCGCGGGGTGTGCGTGCGCAACAGTGCCCACACGATCAACAGATACGTCGCGGCGTTGAACGCAAAGAAGTGCCACGCCTCCACGCCGAGCGGTGCGAACACCGCGACGAGAATCGGCCCCACCACCCGCGAACCGTTGATCAACGTCGAGTTCAACGACATCGCGCCGGGCAGGTCGGCCGGCGGCACGAGCGACGGCAACAGCGCCGACCACGCAGGCATGTTGAGCGCCGCGCCGATACCCACGCCGAGCTGCGCCAAGAAGATCGCCCAGATCGGCGCATCCACCCGCGCCAGCAGGGCCAGCACCACCGAGAACGTGAGCATCACCATCTGCATCGACGCGAGCCACTTGCGGCGGTCGACGGTGTCGGCGATGACGCCGGCGGGGATCGCCAGCAAGAGCAGCGGCCCCATCTGCGCCAAAATGAGCAACGCGACGATCGACGCCTTGCCGGTGCGGTTGTAGATGTAGATCGGCAGCACGACGTTTTGAATCCACGAGCCGATGTTCGACCCGAACGACGCCATGAAGATGCGGCGGAACTGGCTGTGCGACAGGGCAGAGCGCGCGCTGCCGGGGCGGAGAACCGGAAGTTCGCCCGTCTCGGTGGCGAGAGGCGAACTATCAGTCATGTGCGAACCGCGGTCTTCTAACCTATGGCGTTGATGACTTCGCAGAACGCTCGCGGCGCGTCGATTGCGTCACACGAATCGCCCACACCCGTCGCCGAATCACGCATCGCGGCGCCTGTCGCCGAGGCGTGCTCCACGCGCTTTGCGATCTTCTCCGAATGCCCGCAGTGCGGTCATGCGCTGCACCCCGAGCACGCGCACTACAAGTGCGCCGGCTGCGGGTGGCGCGACAGCTGCTGCGACTAGAGCACCGCGAAGAGCACGCCTGCGGGGTGGGCGACGAGTTTGCCTGCGCGGCTCGCGACGCTCGTTGTGATCAGGCCAGCAAGTCGGCGTACATCGACAAGAACGACGCCGGGCCGCCCACCAAGAACGTGGTGACCGCGGTTTCTTTCCACTTCGGCAGTTCGCCCATGATCTTGTCCATCGGGCCGACGAGCGCGACGTCTTCCACCATTTCGAGCGGAATCAACGCGGCGGCCTCTTTCTTCTTGCCCTGCAGGTAGAGCTCTTGCACCTGGTTGGCGATGTGCTCCCAGCCCATGCGCGCGAACACCTCGAAGTGGAAGTTCGCTCCCTTGGCGCCCATGCCGCCGGCGTACAACGCGACGAACGGACGAATGAAGTCGGCGCACTTCTCGGGGTCGTCGCCCGGCACCACGAACAGCGACGACACCACCTCGAAACGTTCCCGCTTCGACGCGTCGCCTGACTTCTTGAAACCCTCGTCGAGACAACGGCGGTAGTGCGCGTCGTCCTTGGGTGAATAGAAGAGCGGCAACCAGCCGTCGCAAATCTCCGCGGCGAGCGCGACGTTCTTCGGGCCCTCAGCCGCCAAGTAAATGGGAATCTCTTTGCGAAACGGATGAATCGTGCTCTTCAGCGCCTTGCCCAACCCGAGGCCGCCTTCGCGCAACGGCAGGTCGTAGAACTCGCCGTGAAAGTCGACGGGCTCCTCGCGGCGAACGATGCGTCGCACGACTTCCACGTACTCGCGGGTGCGGGCGAGCGGCTTGGGATACGGCTGGCCGTACCAACCTTCCACCACTTGCGGGCCCGAGGCACCGAGCCCGAGAATCATGCGACCCTCGCTCAGGTGATCGAGCGTCATCGCCGACATTGCGGTGGCTGCCGGCGTGCGCGCGCTCATCTGCACGATGCCCGTGCCGAGCTTGATCTGTTTCGTCTGCGAACCCCACCACGCGAGCGGCGTGAGCGCGTCGCTGCCGTAGGCCTCGGCGGTCCACAACGAGTGAAAGCCGAGCTTGTCGGCTTCTTTCACTGCCTCGACCACGCCGGCCGGCGGACCTGAACCCCAGTAGCCGGTGTTGTAGCCGAGCTTTGCCACGCGCCGACCCTAGCCGCGCAACGCGACGAGCGGTTCGACGAAGTCGAGCGACAACGCTTCGGCGCTCGGCTTGTTCGTCAGCTTGCCGCCGACGGTGTTCACGCCGAGCGCGATGGCCGGGTCGGCGGTCGCCGCACCGCGCGCACCGTGGACGGCGACGCTCAATTGGTAGGGCAGCGTCGCGTTGGTGAGCGCATAGGTGCTGGTGTGCGGCACTGCGCCGGGCATGTTGCCCACCGCGTAGTGCACCACGCCGTGCATCTCGTACACCGGGTCGACGTGCGTGGTCTCGCGCATCGTCTCGACACAACCACCTTGGTCGATCGCGACGTCGACGATCACCGAACCCTTCTTCATCGTCTTGACCATCGCCTCGCTCACCACCACGGGTGCGCGCGCACCGGCGACCAGCACCGCGCCGATCACGAGGTCGGCGTCGAGCAAACTGCGCTCGATGGCGCCGCGGTTCGAGGCGATCGTCACGATGCGACCGCGGTGAATCTGGTCGACGAAGCGCAAGCGATCGAGGTTCTTGTCGAGCAGCAGCACTTCGGCTTCCATGCCGGCGGCGATCCACGCGGAGTTCCAGCCCACGTTGCCCGCACCGATCACCACGACCTTCGCGGGTCGCACGCCAGGTGCGCCGCCCATCAGCACGCCGCGGCCGCCGTAGGGGCGCTGCAAGTAGTGCGCGCCGGCTTGCGTGGCGAGACGCCCGGCGACTTCGCTCATCGGCGCGAGCAGCGGCAACGAACCGTCGGCGAGTTGCACGGTTTCGTACGCGACGCCCGTGGTCTTCTTCTCGAGCAGAGCCTTTGCCACCTTCGGATACGCCGCGAGGTGCAAGTACGTGAACAGCGTCAGGTCCGGCCGCAAGAAGCCGAACTCTTTCTCCGTCGGCTCTTTTACCTTCACGACCATGCTCTGCGACCACGCGTCGGCCGCGGTGGGAACGATGGTGGCGCCGGCGGCGGCGTACTCGGCGTCGCTGATCGACGCGGCCGCGCCGGCCTGGGTCTCGACGAACACCTCGATGCCGGCACGCTCGAACTCGCGCACACCGTCGGGTGTCAGGGCCACGCGGCCCTCGAGGGTCTTGGTTTCTTTCGGAACTCCGAGCGTGCGATGCGCTGGCTGCACGGCTCTTGTCTACTACAACGCTTTGCGCGGCCGCAGGTACTCGCATTGCTGACAGTGGCAGTGACGGTGCCGCGCGCGTCGTGATAGAAAAATCACATGAAAAAGTTCCGCAACTTCATTGACGGCAAGCACGTCGACGCCGCGAGCGGCGACACACTCGACATCATCAACCCCGCCACCGGCAAGGTGTACGCGACGTCGCCGAACAGCAAGCAGGCCGACGTCGACGCCGCGATGAAAGCGGCAGAACGCGGCTTCGAAACGTGGAAGGACTCCACGCCTTCCGAGCGTTCGCTCGCGCTCTTCCGCATCGCCGACGCCATCGAGGCGCGCAAAGACGAATTCATCGCGATGGAAGTCGAGAACTGCGGCAAGCCCGTCTCGATCACCACGTCAGAAGAGATCCCGCCGATGGTCGACCAGATCCGCTTCTTCGCCGGTGCGGCGCGAATGCTCGAAGGCAAGAGCGCCGGCGAGTACATGAAGGGCTTCACGTCGATGATTCGTCGCGAGCCCGTCGGCGTGTGCGCGCAAGTGGCGCCGTGGAACTACCCGATGATGATGGCGGTGTGGAAGTTCGCCCCGGCGATCGCCGCAGGCAACAGCATCGTGCTGAAGCCGAGCGACACCACGCCGGCCACCACCGTGCTGCTCGCCGAGATCGCGAACCAGTTCTTGCCCGCCGGAGTGTTCAACGTGGTGTGCGGCGACCGCGACACCGGCCGCACGATGGTGGCGCACCAGACACCCGCGATGGTGTCGGTGACCGGCTCGGTGCGCGCCGGCATGGAAGTCGCCGAGGCAGCGTCGAAGTCGTTGAAGCGCGTGCACCTCGAGCTCGGCGGCAAGGCACCCGTCGTGGTGTTCGACGACGCCGACCTCGCGGCTGCCGCGGCACAGATCTCGATGACCGGCTACTTCAACGCTGGTCAAGACTGCACCGCGGCCACGCGCGTCATCGCCGGCCCGAAGGTGTACGGCGATTTCGTCGAAGCACTCGCCGAAGCGGCGAAGAACACCAAGACCGGCAAGCCGCAAGACGACGTGCTCTACGGCGCGCTGAACAACGCAAACCAGTTGGCGCGAGTGAGCGGGTTCGTCGACAAGGCACCCAAGCACGCCCGCGTGGTGGCCGGCGGCAACAAGATCGGCAACGACGGCTACTTCTTCGAACCGACCGTGGTCGCCGACTTGAAGCAGACCGACGACATGATCCAGCAGGAGATCTTCGGCCCGGTCATCACCGTGCAGAAGTTCAGCGACGAAGCCGAAGCCATCAAGTGGGCCAACGGCGTCGAGTACGGCCTCGCCTCGTCGGTGTGGACCCGCGACTTCGGCAAAGCCATGCGCATGGCCAAGGCGCTCGATTTCGGCTGCGTGTGGATCAACACGCACATCCCCGTGGTGGCCGAGATGCCGCACGGCGGGTACAAGAAGTCGGGCTACGGCAAAGACCTCTCCGCCTACGCGCTCGACGACTACACGCGCATCAAGCACGTGATGGCGAACATCACCATTTAAATGTCAACGCCACCGCACGGCATGAATGGCGCGGCGGCGCCCAGGCTGGCTAGCGTTTCGCAGTCGAGGGGGCGATAACCGACAGTGGGCATCGAGCGTGGCTCAGTTGAACTCGTCGACGTGACGAAGCGCTACGGCGACGTCGTTGCCGTGGACAAGATCAACCTCGAAATCCACCCCGGCGAGTTTCTCTCACTGCTCGGCCCCAGCGGTTGCGGCAAGACCACCACGCTGCGCATGCTCGCCGGGTTCGAGCAGCCCGACGAAGGATTCATCCGCATCTCGGGCGAATACGTGCAAGGCGTGCCGCCGTACAAGCGCGACGTCAACACGGTGTTTCAGCACTACGCGCTCTTCCCGCACATGACGGTGGCCGAGAACGTGGCGTACGGTCTGCGGCAAAAAGGCGTCAACAAGTCGGAGATCGCAACCCGCGTGATGGAAGCACTCGACATGGTGCAGATGTCGAAGCTCGCCGACCGCAAACCGCGCCAGATGTCGGGCGGCCAGCAGCAGCGCGTCGCCGTCGCGCGAGCCCTGGTGAACCGGCCGAGCATTCTGCTGCTCGACGAACCGCTCGGCGCGCTCGACCGCAAACTGCGCGAGGAGATGCAGATCGAACTCAAACTGCTGCAGACGCGACTCGGCATCACCTTCGTCTTCGTCACGCACGACCAAGAAGAAGCAATGTCGATGAGCGACCGCATCGCCATCATGCTGAGCGGCCACATCGAGCAGATCGCCGACCCCGAGACGGTCTACGAGCACCCGACCACGGCGTTCGTCGCCGGCTTCGTCGGACGCAACAACTTCTGGCAGGGCACCGCCACCGAGCACGGGTCGCAAGCCGACGACGGCACCATCTTCGTCGCCAGCCGCCCCGAAGAAGACGTGCCCAACGGCGAGCCCGCGCTGTCTGCCGTGCGACCCGAGTGCATCCACCTCAGCGCCAAGCAACCCGCCAAGCCGGAGAACTCCGTGCAGGCCACCGTCGCCGGGGTGTCGTACTTCGGTGACGTGCTGCAATACGTCGTGCGAACCCGCACAAAGGACCTGCTCGTCTTGGTGCCGCGCACCAACCCCGAGCGCTTCCAGGTCGAAGATCAGGTCTGGTGCACGTGGGCGGCAGAAGACGTCTACTTGTTCTCCGCCCGCCAGGCCAACATCGTCCTGGCAGCCCCCGCCACCACCTCGGCGTAGCCGACAGGATCGTCGCGCAGCCGGCAATGCGCCATCGCGGCGCTGGCAACCCTCGATCGGGGTACCGGCAATCCTCGATCGCGGAGCCGGCGACCCGTCGGCGCTTTCGCTGCGGCGCCAGCGTGTACTAACTTCGTGTTGACCGCAGTCACACCACTCAGGGGGAAGCAATGACCAAGCAACTTCGCATGCTCGCACCGGAAGCATTCCGCGAGCATCTCTCGCGCCGTGCCTTCATCACCGGCGGCACCGCAGCGGCGGGATTCGCCGTGGTGCTCACCGCGTGCGGCGGCTCGGACGAGTCGACGTCAGACGGTGGCGACTCCGCAGGCGAAGCATCGGGTGACTACAGCCGCGTGATCAACAAGGCGTCGGGTTCGCTCGCGATGTACACCTGGGGTGACTACAACGACCCCGATCTCGTCGGCGCACTCGCCGAGAGCGAACTCGGCGTGTCGATGAAAGTCGACTACTACCCGAGCAACGAAGACCTCATCACCAAGTTGGCGGCGAGCAACGGCAACAGCGGCTTCGACATCGTC
The DNA here is from genome assembly GCA_036771295.1 of Ilumatobacteraceae bacterium. GTDB lineage: Bacteria > Actinomycetota > Acidimicrobiia > Acidimicrobiales > Ilumatobacteraceae > F1-60-MAGs027. The sequence continues at coordinate 17,868 of DAIPHP010000009.1, read as the reverse complement.
GTGCCGACCGGCCCGTACGTGCCGCAGATGATCGAGAAGGGTCTCATCCAAAAGCTCGACATGTCGAAGATCCCGAACTTCGTCAACCTCGACACCGCGTACACGTCACAAGCGTGGGACCCGAACAACGAATACTCCGTCTGCAAGAACTGGGGCAGCACGGGCTACTTCTACAACAAGACGAAGATCACCCGAAAGATGGAGACCTGGCAAGACTTCATCGACGCGTGCATGAACGAAGGCAGCGGCGACTGCGCGATGATCGACACCGCGCCGAACCTCTGCGGCATGTGGTACTGGGCGAACGGCCACAACTGGAACGACCAAGACCCGGCCAAGCTCGACGCGTGCGAGAAGTTCCTCGTCGACGAGTTCGCGCAGCACATCAAGGCGTTCGACTCGTACCCCAGCACCAAGCTCGCCGAAGGTGCGTACTCGCTGGCGATGGGCTGGAACGGCGACCTGCGCCAGGCGTACGTGCGCATCGCCGACGCCGGCGGCAACCCGGACGAGTGGGTGTGGGTGCTCGGCGCGCCGGCCACCGAACTGTGGATGGACACCTACTGCATCGCAGCAGGCGCCCCGAACCCCGAGGCCGCGCACGCGTGGATCAACTGGGAACTCGTCCCGGAGATCTCGATCAAGGACCTGCAGTACCACGGCTACAACACCGGCATGAAGAACATGGACTCGCTCATCGCCGAGCTCGCGCCCGACCTCGAGCTGGGCGACATGATCTTCTTCACGCCTGAGCAGGTCGCCACGTTCCAGACGCAGGAGATCACGCCGTCGCTCGATCGCATGATCGACATCATGAACAAGGTGAAGGCGAAAGCCGGAGCCTGATCGGCACACTCAGGCGACTGAGAAGGCCTGACAACACGTGACCGCAACGGTCGCGCCGCCGCCACAAAAGTGGCGTCCGCGCGCGCCCAAGTTCGCGCTCGCGCTGCCGTCGATCCTTTGGTACACGGCGTTCTTCGTCGTACCGATCATCCTCGTCGTCGTCTACTCGTTCGGCACCAAAGACACGAGCAAGCTCGTACCCGTCGACTTTTCGAACCCGTCGACGTCGAGTTACGGCGAGGTGTTCGACGAGACGTTCTTCCAGGTGTTCCGCAGCACGGTGCGCATCGCCATCACGGCAACGCTGCTGTGCCTGCTGATCGGTCTGCCCGTCGCGTACTTCGCGGCGTTCAAGGTGAGCGAGAAGTGGCGCGCCATCGTGCTCGCCGCGGTGGTGGTGCCGAGCTTCACCAGCTTCTTGATTCGCACCGTGGCGTGGAGAATTCCGCTCGCGCCCAACGGAACATTCTCGAAGTGGCTGCAAAGCGCGGGGCTGATCGGTGACGACGGCATCCGAATCCTGGAGACCGCGGCCGCCGTGCAATTGGCGATCGTGTACAACTACCTCGGCTTCATGATCCTGCCGCTGTACGTGGCGTTCGACCGCATCGACTCCCGGTTGCGCGAAGCGAGCAAGGATCTCGGCGCCGGGCGAGCATCGACGTTCTTCGGCGTCACGCTGCCGCTGGCCGGCCCGGGCGTGGCGGCCGGCGTGCTGCTCACGTTCATCCCGATGTGCGGCGACTACGTGACCGCCACCGTGCTCGGCGGCGCGAAGGGCAACATGATCGGCGCGATGATCGCCTCGCAGTTCAACGCGGCGCAGAACTGGCCGCTCGGCTCGGCGATGGCCGTGCTGATGATCGCGGCCGTGCTGCTCACGCTGGTGGTCGGCGCGGCGGTCGTGTGGGGAGTGCCGAAGTTGCTCGGTCTGCTCGAGCCGGTGATCCAAGCCTGGCGACGCTCGCGAGCGTCGAAGCCCCGCAACGTGGGGGCCGAGCCGTCGAAGCGATCGGGTGTCGCCGATCGCGTGCTGCACCGTGCGTTCGGCGTGTGGACCACGCTCGTGCTCGTCTTCTTGTTCATCCCGGTCGGCCTGGTGTTCTTGCACTCCTTCAACCGCGGCAACTCGTTCACCATCTGGTCGAACGCCGTCAGCACCAAGTGGTGGGGCGAACTGTTCGACGGGGCGATCTTCTTGCAGACGACGCTGCTGTTCGCCGCCATCGTCGTGGTGGCGCTGGTGACGCGTCGCCTGCTGAAGCGCCGCGCACAATTCGGCGGCAGCTACACCGCGTGGGTGGTGCCGAGTGGGCTCGTGCTGGCCCTGGTGGTCAACGGCGTGCTCACCAGCTGGTACGCGAATCTCTTCGACTTCCCGGGCATCGGTGACGCGATTCGCAACTCGTTCCTCGCGGCACTCGGAGCCACGATCATCGCGGTGATGCTCGGCGGCACCGCCGGCGTCGCACTGGCACGCAGGCCCGGTGCGTGGTCGAACGCGTTCATGGTGGTGGTGTTCCTCATTCTCGTGACGCCGGAAATCATGGAAGCCATCGCGCTCGCCACGTGGTTTCCTCGCATTCAAGGCCTGCCGATCGTCGGCCACATCTTCACCGAGGGATGGGGGCCGTTCAACGGCGGCATGAACAAGTTGTGGGTGGGCCAGTCGATGTACGCCTCGGCGGTGGTCACGCTCATCGTGCGCGCACGACTGGCGGGCCTCGACGAGTCGCTTGAACAAGCAGCGGGCGATCTCGGTGCGCCTCCGGGGCGCGCGTTCCGCCAGATCACGCTGCCGTTGATCGCGTCAGCGATGATCGCCGGCGGGTTGTTGTCGTTCGCGCTGTGCCTCGACAACGCGGTGGTGTCGACGTTGATCAGCGAGGCGGGGTCGACCACGTTCCCCGTCGCGTTGCTCGGTGCCACGCGCAGCACGATCAAACCGTTCTGGGGCGTCGGCGCCGTGAGCTTGTTCGTGGTGACGATGGCGTCACTGTGGTTCCTCGTCGTCATCTTGCGGCGCGGCGGCGCGTCGGCCGGCAACATCGCGGCAACGCTCACCGGCAACTGATGACGCACGTCGCAGGGCGGCGTCGATGACGCGAGTCGCAGTGGGCCCCGCCAAGACCCCGGAGTGGATCCGCGACGCCGTGCGCGCCGCAGGCTGCGAACTCGCCGACTACGCCGACGCCGAAGCGCTCGTGTGGGGCGACCCGCGCGGCGCCGACGAACTCGGCGAAGTGATGCGAACGCACCAGCATTTTCGCTGGGTGCAGCTGCCGTTCGCCGGCATCGAGAACTTCGTGCCGCACCTCGACGACCGCCGCACGTGGACGAGCGGCAAGGGCGTGTACGCCGAACCCGTCGCCGAGTTGTGCATGGCGTTCCTGCTCGGCGGCATGCGGCACGTGATCGGCTACTCGCGCGTCAACGAATGGTCGGTCGACCACGGGCGCTACCTGCTCGGCGGCGACATCGTCATCGTCGGCGGGGGAGGCATCACCACATCGTTGGTGCGCATGCTGCAGGGGTTCAACACCCGCATCACCGTGGTGCGACGGCATCCCGCACCGATCGCCGGGGTGCAACGCGTGGTGGGGCAGAGCGAACTGCACTCGGTGCTGCCGACGGCCGACGCGGTGGTGCTCGCGTGCGCGTTGACGCCCGAAACCGTCGGCATCATCTCGTCACACGAACTGGCGATGATGAAGCGCGACGCGTGGATCGTGAACGTCGGCCGCGGCCGGTTGATTGTCACCGACGATCTGGTGGATGCGTTGCGTGAACGCCGCATCGGCGGTGCCACGCTGGACGTGACCGACCCCGAACCGCTCCCGAAAGAACATCCGCTGTGGACCCTCGACAACTGCCTCGTGACGCCGCACATCGGCAACACTCGCGCGATGGCGGTGCCGCTCTTGTCGGAACGCATCACGACCAACTGCCGGTTGTTCGCGGCAGGCAAGCCGCTGGTCGGTTTGGTCGACGTGTCGCTCGGGTACTGACATGACCGACCACTACGCCGTGCTTGGCGTCGCCCGCAACGCGTCGTTCGACGACATTCGCCGCGCGTACCGCGACCGCATGCGCAAAGCCCACCCCGATTCGCGGGCCGGTTCGTCTGGTGCCGGGTCGTCTGGTGCCGGTTCCGCGACGTCGTCCGCCGCGGGTGCGAAGTCGTCGGCCACTGCGGAAGTCACGCGCATCGCAGAAGCGTGGAGCGTGCTGTCGTCGCCCGCGCGTCGTGCTGCATACGACCTGCAACTCGCAACGGGCAGCGCCGCAGGTGTCGGCGCGAGCACGGCATCCACCGCCGCGCGACCGTCGCACGCGACGCACGACCCGAACCTCGACCGCGTGTATCCGCCGGCGCGATTCCCGTGGCGGTTCGTGCTCACCGTCATCGGCATCGGAGCGGCGATCCTCATCGTGCTGCACATCATGGGCGACCCGATGCCCGAGCGCGGCATCGACGGGCTCATTTCGTCAGGCTCGTGCGTCGACTTCGACCAGCTCGGCGCCGCGTACGAAGTGCCGTGCAGCGGCCCGCATCAGGCGGTGGCGCGCGAACTGGTGCCGTTCGACTCGCCCTGCGACAGCGACACCACGCAAGCGCGCGACCGGCAGGGCATGGGCACCGTGTGCATCGAGCCGCTAGCCTCGGCTGTCACCAAGGGCGATTAGCTCAGTCGGAAGAGCGCTACGTTCACATCGTAGAAGTCGTGGGATCGAGGCCCGCATCGCCCACCAAGCGCAATTCGTGGCGACCGACATTCGCCCACCCGGCCCCGCATTCTCCCTACTCTTGACTGCGATGAGTCGCAGCTGCGAAAAGCAGGGATGCAACGAGCCAGCAGACGTGGCCTTCGGCATCGACCGCGTCGCGTGCGTCGTGTGGCTCGAGAACTTCGACGAAGACGAGCAGCGTCACCTCAACCGGCTTTGCGACGAGCACGCAGCTCGTCTCACCCTGCCGCGCGGATGGTCGTTCGACGACCGTCGCGAGCACTCGCCGCGGCTCTTCCTCGCGTCGCGACCGAACACCAAACCGATCGTCGCCGGCAAGTCATCCGTCGTGAAGCCGTTGGTGGCCAAGTCGGCGGGTGCGAAGCCCGCCGCGAACGCGCCGGCCGCCAAACCCGCTGCGGCGAACTCGGCGAGCACGAAGCCGGCGGCGAAGTCGCCGCGCAAAGGCTCGAACAAGACCGGTTCGATACCGCGTCGCACCTCGCGCGACACCTCGTCGCCGGTTCGACGCATCGACGGCCCGAGCCTCTTCGACCCCACACTGCCGATGAACTCGCCGCGTCTGTCGCCGTTGCCGACCGAGACCTCGTCGACCGCCGACGCGTCGACGCCCACGCCAACCCCCGCGCGTTCGGTGCTGATTCCCACCGAGCCGACGTCGCCCACGATGCGCCACGACGTTGACCCGACGAACGCTGATTCGACGTCGAATGTCGCCACACCCGACGGCTCTTCGGGCACCGCCAAGCCGGCGTACGCGCCGAAGTTCGACCGCACCAGCGACGTCGGCGGAACGCTGAACGCCACCGGGCGCCTGCTGCGACGTGCGTTCTCCAGTCAGACCAAGCCCATCGAGCGCCCCCGCGTTGCGTCGGACACCGATTCGTTGCCGCAAGGCGACCACATCGACGACTTCAACCAGGGCGAACACGTCGAGTAGCCGCGTCGCCTAGCGACGTTCGCACCGTCATGGATCTCGAAGCGTCCCTTCGCACCTCGGCCACTGCTTCGGCTGTCATCGCACATGTCGCCGAGCTCGACGCGTACCCGACGTGGATGTCGCTGGTGCACTCAGCGACGCGAGTGGCGGGTGCGCACGAGCCGACCTGGGACGTCGAGTTGCGCGCCAAGGTGGGCCCGTTCGCACGGTCGAAACGACTGCGCATGGCGCGGACGACGTTCGAAGAAGGTGACGCGACGCGAATCGTGTTCGAGCGCAAAGAGGACGACGGCCGTCAGCATGCGGCATGGCGACTCACCGTCATCGTGCAGCGCGGCGTGGCCGGCGCTACTGGTGGCGATGGCGACACGCATCTCGTGATGCGCCTGCACTACGACGGGCGTTTCTTCGTCTCGGTCGTCGAGGCGATCTTGCAGCAAAACATCGACGCCGGTCGCAAGCGTCTCGGCGAGTTGCTCGCCGGCTAGACGTTTCGTCGCGCGGTCAGCACCACCGGCTGGCCCGCCGCCAGTTGTCCGCATGCGGCATCGATGTCGGTGCCGCGGTTTCGTCGCACCGTCGCATTCACGCCACGATCTCGCAGGCGGTCGGCGAAGCGTCGCACACCGGCCGCGTCGGTGCCGCGAGTGGGGAAGCCCGGTGTCGGATTCAACGGGATGATGTTCACGTGCGCCGAGGGCCGCAACGACAACGCCAGTTTGGCGAGCTCGTTGGCGTCACGGGCAGTGTCGTTCACCCCGGCGATCAACGCCCATTCAAAACTGATGCGACGATTCTTCACGCGCAGGTAGTCGCGGCAGGCGTCCATCAGGTCGTTGATGGGGTAGCGCTTGTTGATCGGCACCAAGTCGTCGCGCAGGTCGTCGCGCGCCGCGTGCATCGACACCGCGAGATTCACCGGCAGCGGGCGAGTGGCGAGCGTGCGGATTCCCGGGATGATGCCCACCGTCGACACCGTCAGGTGCCGTGCCGAGATACCGATGTCGTCGTGGAAGCGTTCGATCGCCGACCACACCGCGGGCTCGTTGGCGAGCGGTTCACCCATCCCCATGAACACGATGTTCGCCACGCGTTGCTTGCGCTGCTTGGCATGCCGTGCCGCGCGTACGACCTGCTCCACGATCTCGCCGGTGGTGAGCTGCCGGTTGAAACCGGCTTGGCCCGTCGCGCAGAAACCGCAAGCCATCGCGCAGCCCGCCTGCGTGCTTACGCACACCGTGACACGGTCGGCGTAGTGCATGAGCACGGTCTCGATCGGGTGGTTGCCGTCGACGAGACGCCACAAGAACTTCACTGTGTCGCCCTTGTCGCTCACGCTCTCGCGCACGAGGGCGAGGCTGGTCGGCAGCTCTCGCGACAGTTTCTCGCGCAATGCAGCAGAGATCGTGGTGATCTCCGCGACTTCTTGAAACTGCTTGTAGAGGCCCGACCACACCTGGTCGACGCGATACGTCGGCTCGCCCGCCATCACCCCCGCGAGCGTCTCCCGCGTCGCGTCGTACAGCGAGATAGTCACGCCTTCAAGTGTGGTGCGGCGAGTTGCTCGTAGTCGCGCATTCTCGCCCGCAGCACGTCAAGCGACGCCGTCCAGAAGTCTTCCTTCGTGACGTCGAGGCCGAACGACTGGCCGAGCTGCTCGGCTGAATCCATGCCGGCGCGCGACAACAAGTCGTCGTAACCGTTGCGGAAACGCTCGGGGTCGCGCTTGTACTGCGCGTACAAGCCCAAACCGAACAAGAGTCCGTACGTGTACGGCCAGTTGTAGAAGTGGCTGCCGTAGTAGTGCGGCTTGAGGATCCACATGTACGGGTGCGCGGTCGACTGGTCGATGCCGTCGCCGTAGGCGCGGTTCTGCGCGTCGCGCATCATGTCGTTGAATTCGCTCACACCCAGCGTGCGACGCTGGCGGCGGGCGAACACCTCAGATTCGAACAAGAAGCGGCTGTGGATGTCGACCACGACCTGAGCCGCACCCTGCAAGTCGACGTCGAGCAACGCGAGCCGCTCGTCGCCCTGCAGGCGCGAGAGTCCTTCTTCGACCACCAGCGTCTCGCAGAAGATGCTCGCGGTCTCGGCGAGCGCCATCGGCAGGTTGCGCTGCATCGGCGTGCGATGGGCGAGCTGCGTGTTGTGGTACGCGTGGCCCAATTCGTGTGCGGTGGTCTGGGCGGAGTCGACGCTGCCGCTCCAGTTGAGCAACACGAGCGAGCGGTCGTCGACGAACGACATGCAGAACGCGCCGCCTACTTTGCCTTCGCGTGGCTCGGCGTCGATCCACTGCTCGTTCAACGAACGGTCGACGAGCCCGGCAAGACGGTCGCTGTAGGCGCTGAACGCGCCGCGCACCAGCTTGACGCCGTCGTCCCACGAGATGTTGCTCGGGGCGAAAGAGAGCGGTGCGAGCAGGTTCCACCACGACAGGCCGTTCTTGTCGCCGTTCAACCGGCCCTTCACGCGCAACCAGCGACGGAAGTCGGGCAGCGACGCGTGCACGGCCGACTGCATCGCGTCGAACGTCGCGCGACTCACGCTGTTGGCGTAGAGCGAGGCGTCGAGCGGCGAAGTCCACTGACGACGACGGTTGACGGTGTTGGCTTCGCCCTTGATGGCGTTCATCGCCGCCGCGCACGGCACGCCGATGGTCGGCCAGGCGCGCATCTCGGCCTCGTACGCCGCCTTGCGCACGCGCACGTCGGGATTGCTGGCAAGACCGCGCACCGCGGCCATCGGAAGATCCTTCGCTCCGTCGGGCAAGTCGACGCGCGTCTTCAGCTGCGACGTGACGTCGGCTTGCAGACGACCCCACGCCGACGAGCCAGTCGTCGACAGTTCGGAGTAGAGGTTCTCTTCGGACTCGCTCATCTGGTGCTCGGCGCGGGCCTGCAGGCGTCGCAGCGGCCCGAGATGCTCGCGGGCCTGTTCGCTGACCTTCGCCAACTCGTCGGCGCTCAGCGACGCGACCCACTCAGCGAGGCGGGCAACCAGCGGTGAGAGTTTGGAATCCGTCACCTCGAGCTCGGAAAGCAAGCCCTGTGCCTTCTCGTTCCTCGAGTCGGTGCTGACCGTCGCGTACACGTACGCGCCGAGAACGTTGTTGGCTTCTGCCACGGAGTTGAACGCCGCGATCACCGCGTCGGCGGCCTCGCCATCTTGTGCGGTGGGCTTGCGCGGCGCGGTGCCTCGCACGTCGTGCTCGTCGAACAGCGACGTCAAGCGGCCGACGTCGGCGCCGAGACGCTCCATCGCGTCGACGAACGAGCGGGCATCGAACGATTCGTGAACGTCGGCGACGCTCCAGCGGGGAAGTGCGGGTGTTTCAGGCATGCAGCGAAACTATCGCCGCGAGGCACGCGGGTCGCTACCGCGAGGCACGCGGGTCGCTACCGCGAAGCGACCGCGCCGATGAAGACGTCGTCGTGGTGCGCCACGCGCATGCCCAGCGACTCGTACAGACGAATCGCCGCGGCATTGTCGCCGGCGACGTACAACATTCCGCGTCGAATCCCGCGCGACGCCAGGTGCGAAAATCCGGCGATCGTGAGCGCGCGGCCCAAGCCCTTGCCGTGGTGCGCGGGGTCGACACCGATCACGTAAATCTCGCCGACTGGGGCGGTGGCGTCGTCGTTCGACTCGCCGTGTTCGTGGTCGTAACCGGCTTCGTGCACCTTGGTCCAGCAGAATCCCGCGATTCGGCCGGCGACCTCGTAAATGAGGAATCCGCTGGCGTCGAACCACGGCTCGGTCATCCGAGCCGAGAGCACTTCGTGGTTCCAGTCGCCTTGTTCGGGATGCGCGGCGAAGGCCCGCGAGTTCACCGTGAGCCACTCATCGTCGTCGACACCGGGGCGAAACGCTCGTGTCACGAAACCGTCAGGAACGCGATGTTGCGGGGCGAGCGGCAGCGCGCAGCGCATGTGCAACAACGGGGCGCTCTGCTTCAGGCCGTGGGCGGCGGCGATTGCGCGCTCGTCTGCCGACGACTCGCAGATGAACCAGCGCACGGTGCCGCCACCGTTTCGCGTCACCTGCGAGATCGCAGAATCAAGCTCCTCGCGCGACACGCGATCGCGACTGCGAAGCACCCACCCGCGGTTGATTCGCGAGATGTCGATGCGTGACACGGCGAAAGGCTACTCACGCACCATCTGGGCGGGGCAGTCGTCAACGGCTGGCGATTACCGTGGGCGCGTGGCGACAAAGAAGCGTGGGCGCGTGGCGACAAAGAAGCGGGGCACGGGTGCCGCAAGAAAGCGCGTGAAGCGTCCGACCAGTGCACGTGCGGCAACGCCGAATGTCGTTCGTGCGAAGCGTCCGACAAAAGCCGAGCTTCCGAAACACGCGCTCGCGATTCTTGCGCACCTGAAAAAGGATTACCCCGTCGCCGTCTGCGAGCTGACGCACGACTCACCGTTTCAGCTGCTCGCGGCGACGATTCTCTCCGCGCAGTGCACGGACGCGCGGGTCAACATGGTGACACCGCACTTGTTCGCCGCATACCCGACTGCTGCCGCCCTCGCGGTGGCCGACGTGTCGCACGTCGAGCAGATCGTTCGCTCCACCGGCTTCTATGCATCGAAGGCCAAGAACCTGATCGGCATGGCGAACGCCGTGATGACTCGCTTCGGTGGCGAGGTGCCATCGGAGATGGAAGATCTCGTCACGCTGCCCGGAGTCGGACGCAAGACGGCCAACGTGCTGCGCAGCGCCGCGCTCGGCCTGCCAGGCTTGCCCGTCGACACGCACGTGCTGCGACTGTCGAAACGACTCGGTCTCACGCGCGACGAAGACCCCGTCAAAGTGGAGATGCAACTCAACGCGCTGCTGCCGCCCGAAGAGTGGGGAGAGTTCAGTCTGCGACTCATCTTGCACGGGCGTCGCGTGTGCGACGCGCGATCACCGCGCTGCGGCGAATGCCGGATGGCGTCGATCTGTCCGTCGCGGCAGACCTAGTCTTTGCCCGCATGTCGAGCGACCGAAACGACGCGAGCGCCAAAGCAGAGCTCGCGGCCCTCGTCGACGCCGTCGAATCCTGCCGGTCGCGACTGACCGCGCTCGCCGAGCGCCGCAACGCCGCATCACGCGGCAAGGACGACGAAGCTGATTCGCTGCTCGTCGCGATCTACGAGGCGGAACGAGGGTTGTCGACCGCCATTCGGCTCTTGCAGCGCGCGGCACGCACCGCACGCTGACGACGTCGCCTCTTAGCCTTGATGCGTGGATCGTTACCCGCGCCGCGACGACCTGCGCGAGATG
>DAIPHP010000009.1:0-6958 GCA_036771295.1 Ilumatobacteraceae bacterium | reverse complement strand
CTCTTAGCCTTGATGCGTGGATCGTTACCCGCGCCGCGACGACCTGCGCGAGATGGCGGGCTATCACTCGCCTCAGGTGACCGTGAAGGTGCGGTTGAACACCAACGAGTCGCCGATCGAGCCGCCGGCCGAATTCGTGAGGGCGCTTGCCGCCGCAGTCAGCGACGTGAAATGGAACCGTTATCCCGACCGCTCGGCTCGCGAGCTGCGCGCCGCCATCGGTGCGTTGCACGGCGTGGGCCCGGAGAACGTGTTCGTCGCCAACGGAAGCAACGAGGTGTTGCAAGCGGTGCTGCTCGCGTACTCCGGGGCCGGCCGGAAAGTCGCGACGTTCGAGCCCACGTACCAACTGCACTCGCACATCGCGCGAATCGCCGGGGCGAGCGTGGTCAACGGAAAACGCAAGGCCGACTTCTCGCTTGACGCCGACGAAGTTCGCCGAGTCTGCCGCGAACACTCGCCGAGCGTCACGTTCTTGTGCTCGCCGAACAATCCCACCGGCATGGCCGAAGACCTGTCGGTGGTGAAGGCCGCTATCGACAGTGCCCCGGGTGTGCTGGTCGTCGACGAGGCCTACGCGCAGTTCTCGCCGCACACCGCGCTCGCGCACGTGAACGATGCATCACGCGTTGCCGTCAGTCGCACGTTCTCCAAGACGTGGTCGATGGCTGCGGCACGACTCGGCTACCTCGTCGCGCCGAAGTGGATGGTCGACGACCTCGAGATCGTGACGCTGCCGTACCACCTTGACGCGCTCAAGCAGCGCGCCGGTCTGCTGGCGTTGCAGCACCTCCACCACATGGAAGCCGGAGTCAACGAAGTGGTCGCCGAGCGCGAGCGCCTGCTCGCCGCCATGCGAGACATGCCGCTCACCGTGTGGCCGAGCCAGGCAAACTTCATCTTGTTCAGGCCCAGCAACGTGCCTGGTCGCACCGCGTGGCAGTCGATGCTGGACGCCGGCGTCTTGGTGCGTGACTGCTCGTCGTGGGACGGGCTTACCGACTGCCTGCGTGTCACCGTGGGCACGAAGGCCGAAAACGACGCGTTTCTTTCCGCGTTGCGCGGCGCCGTGGCGGCGCGAGACTAGAAGCCATGGCTCGTTCCGCTCGTCGCTCGCGCTCGACCAAAGAGACGCAAGTCGACGTGCACGTCGACCTCGACGGCCCGGCGGCGACCAACGTCGACACCGGTATCCCGTTCTTCGACCACATGCTCGACCAGCTCGGCAAGCACGGCGGTTTTCGTCTCGACGTTCGCGCCAAGGGCGACCTGCACATCGACACGCACCACACCATCGAAGACGTCTCCATCGCGCTCGGGGAGGCGTTCCGTGAAGCGCTCGGCGACAAGGCGGGCATCCGTCGTTTTGCGAGCGGGGCGTTTCCGCTCGACGAGGCGCTGATCGACGTCGCACTCGACCTGAGCGGCCGGCCGTTCGTCGCGTGGAACGTGGATCTTCCGGAGTGCCTGCCGCTCGGCAACCCGCCGTTCGACCCGCAGCTCGCCGAGCACGCGGTCACGTCGTTCGCCAACGCAGCGGCGATCACGCTGCACGTCCGCAAGCGATCAGGCACCAACGTTCATCACATCATCGAAGCGACGTTCAAGGGTCTGGCGCGTTGCCTGCGTGACGCCGTTCGTATCGAGTCGTCAGGAGTGCCCTCCACCAAGGGAACGCTCTGATGCCGACACCGCTCATCGCGGTGCTCGACTACGGCATCGGCAACCTGCGTTCCGCGCAGAAGGCATTGCAGAAAGTCGGCGCCGACGCCCGACTCACCAACGACGCAGCGCTCGTTCGCGACGCCGACGCGGCAGTGCTGCCCGGCGTGGGCAACTTCGGTGCGTGCATGAACGCGGTTCGCGCGAGCGGGCTCGAGTCGCTGGTGCGCGAGCGCGTCGCGAGCGGTTCGCCGTTTCTCGGCATCTGTGTCGGCATGCAGATGTTGTTCGACGCCAGCGACGAGAGCCCAGGTGTCCGCGGGCTGGGCGTCATCACGGGAACCGTGCAGTACCTGCCCGACACCGTCAAGCGCCCGCAGATGCAATGGAACCGCCTCACGGTTCGCCACGGCGACCCGATGCTCGCCGGGCTCGCGAACGAACCGTGGATGTACTTCGTGCACTCCCTGCACTGCGTGCCTGCGGATTCGTCGTGCATCGTCGCCACCACCGACTACGGCTGCCAAGTCACCGCGGCGGTGCGCCGCGACAACGTGTTCGCGACGCAATTCCACCCCGAGAAGTCGGCTGCTGACGGGCTGGCACTCTTGCGCAACTTCGTCGAAGTCGCGGGCGGCTGACGTGGATCTCTATCCGGCCATCGACCTGCGCGGGGGTCGCGTCGTTCGGCTGGAACAAGGTGACTTCGCGCGCGAGCGAGAATACGGCACCGACCCGCTCCAGGTTGCTCGTCAGTTCGCAGACGCCGGGGCCTCGTGGGTGCACATCGTCGATCTCGACGCCGCCAAAGGCGACGGCAACAACCGTGCTGTGGTGTCGACGATTGCCGCCGCGCTCGGCGCCAGCGTGAAGATTCAGACCGGGGGAGGCGTACGCACCCTCGACGACGCCCAGCAACTTGCCGACGCCGGCGTCACGCGCGTGGTGATGGGTTCTGCGGCGGTGCGCGACCCCGACCTTGTCGACGTCGTGTCGCGCGTCGTGCGTGTCGCAGTGGGGCTCGACCACCGCAACGGAGAAGTCGCAACCCACGGCTGGCTGCGCGGCTCGACCCTCACGCTCAAGTCGGCTGTCGTGCAGTATCCGTCTGCCGACGCGTTCGTCATCACCGACATCTCTCGCGACGGCATGCTCGCCGGCCCCGACATCGACGGCCTGCGTGACATCGCACAACTCACCACGACGCCGGTCATCGCCAGCGGAGGCGTCGCCGAGTTAAACGACTTGCGCGCGTTGCGCGACGTCCGCGTCGGGTCCAACGACGACGTTCGCACTCTGGGCGGTGTGATCGTCGGCAAGGCGATCTACGAAGCGAGATTCACCGTGGCCGAGGCAGTGAAGGCGCTGCGAGCATGACGTACGACAAGCGACTCGCCAACGCCGCGACCTTCGCGCGGGTCATCCCGTGCCTCGACGTCACCGACGGCCGAGTCGTGAAGGGCGTCAACTTCGTAGGCTTGCGCGACGCGGGCGACCCCGTCGAACTCGCCACGCGGTACGACGCCGAAGGCGCCGACGAAGTCGTGTTTCTCGACATCACCGCGTCGAGCGACCGACGTAACACGATGGTCGACGTCGTCGCTCGAGCTGCCGAGCAACTCTTCATTCCGCTCACCGTCGGAGGCGGCGTACGCGATGCGGCGTCGGCGCGCGAACTGCTGCGTGCGGGCGCCGACAAGGTCAGCGTCAACACCGCGGCCGTCACGCGTCCCGACTTGATTCGCGAGATCGCCACCGACTTCGGCAACCAATGCGTCGTGTGCGCCATCGACGCCAAACGAGTCGACGCCGAACGTGGGGCATCGTCGGCAGCGGCATCAGGCACGGCAAGGTACGAAGTGTTCGTCAACGGGGGCCGCACCGCGACGGGTATCGACGCCCGAGAGTGGGCACAGCGAGCCGTGTCGCTCGGCGCCGGAGAGATTCTCCTCACCTCGATGGATCGCGACGGCACCCGCAACGGATTCGACCTCGAGCTCACTCGAGCAGTCGTCGACTCTGTCGACGTGCCGGTCATCGCCAGCGGCGGAGTCGGCACGCTCGATCACCTCGCGGATGGTGTGCTCGTCGGCGGCGCTGACGCGGTGTTGGCGGCGTCCATCTTTCACTTCGGTGAGTTCACGGTGGCGCAAGCCAAGGCGGCCATGACTGCTCGCGGAGTGCGAGTTCGCCCCATCTCAGTAGCCTGACCGCAATGTCGGGCGACGAAAAACTTCCGATCAAGATGCTCAACGATCGGTTGCTCGTGCGCATCCCTTCGGCTGACGGCGAACGTCGATCGTCCGGCGGCATCCTGATCCCCGCCACCGCCCAAGTCGCCAAGCGGCTCGTGTGGGCCGAAGTCGTGGCACTCGGCCAGAGTGTCCGCGCCGCCGAAGTCGGCGACCGCGTGCTCTTCAGCCCCGACGACCGATACGAGGTCGAAGTCGGGGGAGTCGACTACATCATGTTGCGCGAGCGCGACCTGCACGCCGTCGCCGCCTCGCGCATCGAGGCGAGCACCGGCCTCTACCTCTGAGGTCGCCGGTGCGCATCTCGCCGAGCCTCGACGAGTTTCGATCCCTCGCCGCAGCGCACGGCGTGGTGCCGGTGTGGACAGAAGTACTCGCCGACCGACACACGCCCGTCGGCGCGTTCCTCGCGCTCGTCGGTGACGAGCCGGGTTTCTTGCTCGAGTCGGTCGAACACGGCGAGCGATGGGCTCGGTTCAGTTTCGTGGGCTGCCGTCCGCGCGCGGAACTGTCGCTGGTCGACGGTCGCGTCGTCGCGAGCGGCGCGATACCGGCTTCGGTACCGCGCGACAAAGGTTTTCTCGCCGCGCTCGAGGCGATGCTCGACGCGCATCGCGCGCCAGTGATTGCGGAGCTGCCGCCGCTGCAAGGCGGCATGATCGGCCACATCGGCTACGACGTCGTTCGCGAAATCGAACGGTTGCCCGACGCGCCCGCCGACGACCGCGGCATTCCGGATGCGATCATGTCGATGATCGGCTCGTTGGCGGCGTTCGACCACTGGCGCCAACGCGCCTACTTGATCGAAAGCGTGCCGACGCTCGGGCTCACGGCGGCAGAGATCGACTCTGCGTACGACCGTGCGTGCACGGCGGTGAAACGAATGGCCGACGACCTCGCGCGCGCCACACCGGGCGATTCGGTCGCGCCGCCGCTCAGTGCAGATGCTCCGATCTCGGCACCGTCGTCGATGCCGAACGGCAGGTACCAAGACGCCGTTCGCGTCGCGAAAGAGCACATCTTGGCGGGAGACATCTTCCAGGTCGTGTTGTCGCAGCGGTTCGACGTGCAGCTCGAAGCCGACCCGTTCGATGTGTACCGCGTGCTGCGCCAGGTGAACCCCAGCCCGTACATGTACTTCGTCCGCCACGACGCCCTCACCATCGCCGGCAGCTCGCCCGAGCCGCTCGTGCAAGTGCGCGACGGTCGAGTGACGAGCCGACCGATCGCCGGCACCCGCAAGCGGGGCCGCGACGACGAGCACGACCGCCGTCTCGCCGGAGAACTCAAGGAGAACCCCAAAGAGCGCGCCGAGCACGTGATGCTCGTCGACCTCGCACGCAACGACGTGGGTCGCGTGGCCAAGTTCGGCACCGTCAACGTCGACGAACTCATGACGCTCGAGCGATACAGCCACGTCATGCACCTCACGTCGCAAGTGTCGGGGGAGTTGCGCGATGGTCTCGGCCCGATCGACGTGTTGCGCGCAACGTTGCCCGCCGGCACGGTGAGCGGCGCGCCGAAGGTGCGCGCGATGCAGATCATCGACTCGCTCGAACCTGTGCGGCGCGGGCCGTATGCCGGCGTCGTCGGCTACGTCGACTTCAACGGCAACTTCGACGCGGCGATTGCGATTCGCACGATGTTCGCCCGCGGCAACGATGCGTGGTTCCAAGCGGGGGCCGGCATCGTGGCCGACAGCGACCCCGACGACGAGAACCTCGAGTGCCACAACAAGGCGGCGGCACTGCTCGCCGCGGTGCCGGCGGCGCGACGCATGACCGCACAGCGCAAGTCGGGCCGCGCGTGACGAGTCGACACCCAGCAGGTCGCGCGTGACCGGAGCGTTCTCCGTGCGGCTCGCGCGCGACGTCATCTCCGCCCGCGGCGCGGACGCGCGCAGCTTTCTGCACTCGCAGCTGAGCAACGACATCGCGTCGCTGGCTGCTGGCTCGTCGAAGTACTCGTTCGTGCTCGAACCCACCGGCAAGCTGAGCGCGTTCATGCGGGTGCGCTGCGTCTCCGACGAGCACTTCGAGATCGACGTCGATGAAGGCTGCGGCACTGCTGCGCTCGCCAGATTGAACAAGTTCAAGATTCGCGTGAAATGCGAGTTCGAACTCTCCACCCAGCCGGTGCTGGGGCTGCGAGGCCTCGATGCGTCGTCGCGAACCGCGGCACTCGCAGTGCCCGGCACTGTCGCGGCGTGGCGCGAAGGCGACGGCGCGGTCGACGTGTTCGGTGGCGACGCTCCTGCGATTGCAGCAAGCATGTCGGCCGCTCTCGCTGATGACGCCGGATACAACGCCGAACGCGTGCGATGCTGCTGGCCGATCTTCGGCGTCGACATCGACGCCGACACGATCCCGGCAGAAACCTCGCTCGTCGATGTTTGCGTGTCGTTCACCAAGGGGTGTTACCCCGGTCAGGAACTCGTCGAGCGCATGGACAGCCGGGGCAGCACCGCACCGCGCATGCTGATGCGCCTTCCCGCACGGCCTAACGGGGCGGGCGGCGCGACGTCGGGCACCGTGACCGCGATCGCCGGCGAGCCGTACATGCTGAGCGGCCAGCCGATCGGGCGGTGCACCTCCGTCGCGGGTGATTTTGCGCTCGTCATGGTGACAAGAGCGCACCTCGGCGACGCCGTGGCACTCGCATCTCCGTAGACTTCAACGAACTTATGACGTACGTTTACGCCTTCGACCACAAGCACCGCAAGGCGCCGATGAGCATGAAAGACCTGCTCGGCGGCAAAGGCGCCAACCTCGCAGAAATGATGACGGTGCTGAAGCTTCCGGTGCCGCACGGCTTCACCGTCACCACCGACGCGTGCCGCGACTACATGCGCGGCGGCTGGCCGAAGAGCCTCGACAAAGAAATCGCCCAGCACGTCGCATCGTTGGAAAAGAAGATGGGCCGCAAACTCGGCGACGCCAAAGACCCGCTGCTTGTCTCGGTGCGCTCGGGCGCCAAGTTCTCGATGCCCGGAATGATGGACACCGTCCTCAACCTCGGCCTCAACGACGCCAGCGTGCAGGGTC
>DAIPHP010000008.1:0-32815 GCA_036771295.1 Ilumatobacteraceae bacterium | reverse complement strand
GCCTCCACGTCCCGAACGTGGCGCGCTAGCCAAGCTGCGCTACTCCCCGTATTGCAATTAGTGCTTTGCCAGCCTAACGGTGCTGGACGGTCGGTGACTCCGACTCGTGCCACGTGCGGCCGGCGCGGATCTCTTGCACCGCGCGTCGCAGACGCAACGAGTCGATCGGCTTGATCAACCATGCTTCGGCGCCGCTGCGCCGGGCGAGGTGCACGTCGGCGATGCGGTCGAGCAACATCACGACGGGCACGTGCGGGAGACGCCCGCCACTCTCGTCGAGACGCAAGTTCATCGTGGTCGCCATTGCCCCCATCGAACCGACCTGCAAGTCGAGCACCGCCACGTCGGGAGTGCGTCGTTTCACGGCGTCAGTCACGTCACGACCGTCGCGGCAGACGCTGAACGAGGTGTCCGGTGTGCCGAGGGCCGCAATCACGTCGTCCAACACGTACTGAGCGTCAGTGGCGATCAGAACGTGCACGAGGCAAGGTTATCTCGCGCGTGGATACCGTTGTCGTGTCGTGATTGCCGCGCTTGCACTGAGTCTCGCCGTGATGTTCGGTGTCGGGGCCGCGTCGTCGGTCGACGACACCTCCGCCGAGGCACTCGCCAAAGTCGACGTCTTCGAGGTGAGCGGTCTCGTCGATTCGGTGGTCGCCGACGGCATCGAGCGCGCGATCGAACGTTCGTCGACGAACGGCGCGCAGGCGCTGGTGCTGCAGGTGAACTCGCGCGGCGCGGTCGTCGACGAGCGACGCATGAGCGAGTTGTTGCTCGCCGTCCGCGACTCGAAGGTTCCCGTCGGTGTGTGGGTCGGACCGAGCGGTTCGCGCGCGCTTGGTTGGTCCGCCTACCTCGTGGCGGTCGCCGACGTGTCGGCGATGGCACCCAACTCGATCGTCGGCAAGACGGGCGCACCGATACTGATCGACGGTGAACCCGCGTCGTTCGGCGACGCGACCGCGCTCTTGCGCAGCAACACCCTCGGCACCGACGAGGCGCGCGACCGCGGCGTGCTGCGCCTGGACATCGCCGACGAAGGGGTGCCCGTGTTGCGAAACATGCTGTTCGCCCTCGACGGTCTCTCGGTCAAGGGGACGGTGCTCGACACGGTGGTCGAAGTCGTCGGTGACGACGGCGCCGTGGTGCGCGAAGCAGCGACCACACGATTCTTCAAACTCGGCACGATCGAGCAGTTGATGCACACCTCGGCCAGCGCCGCCCTGGCGTACTTGCTCTTTTCGTTCGGGCTCGCGCTCTTGGTGTTCGAGTTCTACACCGCCGGGGTCGGCATCGCCGGATTCGTCGGCGCTCTCTGCACGTTGCTCGGCACCTACGGGTTGTCGGAGTTACCCGTGCGACCGGTCGGCATCGCGCTGCTCATCTTGGCGGTGATCGCGTTCGCCGTCGACGTGCAGGTCGGGATCCCGAGGTTCTGGACGGCCGTCGGCGTGCTGTCGTACGTCGTTGCTTCCTTCACGTTGTACGGCCCGGTTCAAGAAGAGTCGCTGCGGTTGGGTTGGCTCACGCTGATCGCCGGCGTCGCATCGATGACGTTGGCGTTCGTGGTCGGCATGCCGTCGATGGTGCGAACGCGTTTCGCGACACCGACGATCGGTCGCGAGTGGCTCATCGGACAAACGGGCGAGGCAGCGACCGACATCGCGCCCGAAGGCGAGGCGACGGTGCGCGGGGCTCGCTGGCGAGCGCGCACGAACCGGGCGACTCCGATCAGCGCGGGTCAACCGCTCAAGGTCGGCGCGATCGACGGTGTCACGCTGGAAGTCGAGCCGCTCGAAGGTGCGGCCCGCGACTATCGCGAGATGCGCAAACCGCGCGGACAATGACCGAAGCGGTACCGCTGCGGCCCGCCTCGACCGTCATGCTCGTGCGCGACGCGCCGAGCGACATCGAAGTGTTCATGCTGCAACGCACCACGAACGCAGTCTTTGCCAGCGGAATGTACGTGTTCCCGGGCGGTCGCGTCGACGACGTTGATGGCTCGGCCGAGCTTGACGAACTCTGCGATGGGATGTCCGACGCCGAAGCAAGCGACTTATTGCGCGTGCCGCGCGGGGGTCTCTCGTACTGGGTCGCCGCGATTCGCGAGTGCTTCGAAGAAGCGGGCGTGCTGCTGGCGCGAGACGCACGAGGTGAATACGTCTCGCTCAGTGACGCAGACTCGCAGTCGCGGTTCAACGAGCTTCGCCACCAGGTGCACGAGGGCGGCGTGTCGTTGGCAGAAGTGTGCCGACGCGAAGGCTTGCGACTCGCCGTCGACTCCATCCGGTACGTGAGCCACTGGATCACTCCGGTCGGGGAGAAGCGACGCTTCGACACGCGGTTCTTCGTTGCGGTTGCGCCGCCGTCGCAAGACCCGCTGCACGACGACAAAGAAACGATCGCGAGCCTGTGGGTGACACCGAGCGACGCTCTCGCGCGCGCCAAGCGCGGCGAACTGGCGATGATTCCGCCGACGATCGCGAACCTCGAATTCCTGGCCCCTCATCGCTCTTCGAGCGAGGCAGTCGACGCAGCGCAGCGGATCGGAGTGCCGACCCCGATACTCCCGAAGCTGCGTTTCGATGCCGACGGTCGGGTGGTCGGCATCGTGTTTCCGGACGATCCGGCCTACCGAGAGTTGGAGTAGCTCAGCGCGGCTTCTTGCCGAGCGCGACCTCGACCGACTCCAACAGGCGGGCCGAGCACCCTGCCATGTCCGTGGCGGGGACCGTGGCGCTGATGATCTTCTTTGCGATGTCGCGGAACGCTTCGGCAGCCGGCGAGACGCCGGCGAGCGCGACCGGCTCACCGGTGTCGCTGCCGTGCGCCACGGCGTTCTCGATCGGCACCTGGCCGAGCAGTTCCGCGCCGATCTCGTCGGCGAGCGCCGCACCGCCGCCCTCGCCGAAGAGCGGGTACGACGTGCCGTGCTCGCAGGTGAAGCTGCTCATGTTCTCGATGACTCCGGCGACGCGCAAGAAACTGCGTTGCGCCATGTCGGCGGCACGGATGGCGACTTTCTGCGCCGATACCGCCGGCGTGGTGACGATGACGAGGTCGGTGCGGGGCAACATTCGCGCGAGTCCCATCTGCACGTCGCCGGTGCCCGGCGGCATGTCGATGAGGAGAAAGTCGAGTTCGCCCCAGTGCACGTCGTTGAGGAACTGCTCGACGGCCTTCGTGAGCATGAGCCCGCGCCACATGAGCGCGGTGCCCTCGTCTTCGACGAGCATGCCCGTGCTCACGACTTTCAGAAGTCCGCTCCCGATGCGGCGCTCGTTCGGGATGATCTTCGGCTTTTCCGAGCCGTCCACCTTGCGCGCCGCGAGACGATCCGCCATGCCGAGCATGCGCGGCATGGAGAAGCCCCAGATGTCGGCGTCGAGCACGCCGACGGTGCGTCCTTGCGCGGCGAGTGCGACGGCGAGATTCGCGGTCACCGAGCTCTTTCCCACGCCGCCCTTGCCGCTCGCGATGGCGAGCACTCTCGCTCCGATCGGCACGGCGGTGTCAGTGGCGTTTTCTCGGGCGTTCCACCGGGCTTTCGTCATCACAGCCGAGCGTTCGTCGGCGTTCATTTCGCCCCACTCGATCTTGACTTTGGAGACGCCGGGGTGCGTCTCGAGCCGCGACTCGATGTCGTTCTTTATCTGGGCGCGCAACGGGCAGCCTTTGATCGTGAGCTTCACCCCGATGGTGACGACGCCGTTGGTCGTGACCTCGACGTCGGTGGCCATGCCCAAGTCGACGATGTTGGCCCCGAGTTCGGGGTCGATCACGGCGCGAAGCAGATTGCGGACCTGCTCCACCGAGGGTGGTTGGACGGTTCGCCCGCCGACGGCGCCGTGCGGGGCGTCTGCGGTGGGCACGCCCTCAACCTATCCCTGCGGGTTGCCGCCGTGTGCCGAAGATTGCAGTTGTGCTTGTCACGGTGACACGGCGGGACGGTAGTTTGGGGGCGTCATGATCACGCTCACGCCTGCTGCTGCCACCAAAGTCAAGCAACTCCTCGAGACCGAGAACGCGACTGACCTCGCGCTTCGCGTCGCGGTGCGACCGGGCGGTTGCTCGGGATACTCCTACGAGATGTACTTCGACGGCGACTTCACCACCGAAGACAAGGTGCAGTCGTTCGGTGACGTGAAAGTGGTCGTCGACCCGGCTTCAGCCCAGCTGCTGTCCGGTGCGAGCCTCGACTACACCGACGGTCTCAACGAGTCGGGGTTCAAGATCACGAACCCCAACGCCAACCGCACGTGCGGTTGCGGCCAGAGCTTCAGCTGACCAGCGACGTTCGCTTCGGCTGACCTGCACGGTCAGCGTCAACCGACCAGCGCCGACAGTTCGACTTCGTCGAACACCGCGTCGAGCCGTGCCGTGACGACGCCTCGTTCGTCGGTCACGAAGAGCGCCGGCTCGTAGTTCATCGACAACGCCTCGACGGTGGGAGCAACCTTCGTCGCGTCGGGGTCGGCGTAGACCTCGGCGTGAATGAAGGTGTGCGAAGCGTCGCCGCGCGACGCGACCGACACGAGCGCATCGAGCGCGGGCGCGCAGGTGCCGGTGGCGCAGTGTGCCGGAGTTCCGACGAGCAGCACGATCGGCTTGCCCAGTGCCAGCGCGTCGCGGAGCGTCACGTCGTGCAAGGCGCACGGTTCGGGCAGGCGGGTGCACAGCGGGTCGACTCCGCGAGCGTCGTCGAACGTCGGCGTGTCCAACGCGGGGAGCGCGTCGCCGATACCGGGAACCGCCACTTCGCCCCGGGCGAACACCTGGAACGCGGCACCGTCGCGCGGGCCCCCGTCGAGCACGATGCGATAAAAACCCGGCTCGCGAACGTCGACGAAGAACGGCCAGTACGGCGTGACGATCGAGGCGTCGTGTCGCTGCGCGACGAGACCCTCGGCCACGAGCACGTCCCGACCGCCGTCGATGCGCACGATGCTGGCGGTGAGTGACGCCGGAGTTTTCGTCGCCCCGTCGACGGTGAGCAGGCCTCCGGAGCTCGCCAAGGACAACGGGAGACGAAGCGGACCGGCCACCAGATTCTGCGGAAAGCGCTGGACGATCTGCACGTCGTCCGGAAGCGCGGCGAGTTCGCCCGACGAACCGCACGCCGAGAGCACCGACCCCGCGACGAACGACGCCGTCCCGGCGAGAGCGAACCGGTTGCACTCGGCGAGAAACTGCCGCCTGGTCACGCGAGACACGCGGTAAGGGTAACGAGCGGTGCTGCGTCTAACCTTGAGCGCATGGCTGCACCAATCGGACCGTACACACCCGTCGTTCGCGCAGGCGACTGGATCATCGTTTCTGGTCAACTCGGGCTGCGAGACGGCAGTCTCGTCGCGGGCGGCGTGAAAGCCCAGACCGAGCAAGCCATCGTGAACCTCCGCGCGCAACTGGACAGCGTCGGCGCGAAGTTGTCGGATGTCGCAAAGACGCTCTGCTTTCTCACCGACATGGACACGTTCCCGACGTTCAACGAGGCGTACGTTGCCGGGTTCGGCTCGCACCGCCCGGCGCGCAGCACGATCGGCGTCGCGGCACTACCGGCGAACGGCGCCGTCGAGATCGAAGCGTGGGCGTACTTGCCGGTGGCTGCACAGCGTTCGACGCAGCGGGCGACCAACGCGGTGACGAAGAAGACCGCCCCGAAGAAGCCCGCCCCGAGTAAGCCCGTGACGAAGAAGTCGTCGTCCAAGAAGAAGTAACGCGATGGCCGGCGCGATCATCCTCGTCGTGGTGCTGCTTTCGTTCCCGATTCTCGTGGGTCTCGGCACCGCCCTCATCGCCGCCGTTCTCGGTGAGTCGCTCCACCGCGATGCTCGCGCGCGCAATGAAGCGAGCGAGCTGCTCGAGCTGAACACCTGAGCGCCGCAACCTCGCCTGCCGCCGACCTCGTCGTGCACTCGGCACGACTGTTGGCCACCCTCGACGACGGTCGTCGAGAACTCGCCAACGGTTGGGTGGCGGTCACGAACGGGTTCGTCTCGGGCATCGGGTCTGGCACCCCGCCGCCGGCCCGCGAGTCGATCGATGCGTCGGGTTGTCTCGTTACGCCGGGTCTCGTCAACGTGCACCATCACCTGTACCAAAACCTGACTCGTGCGTACGGGCCGATGACGAACTCCGCGCTGTTTGGTTGGTTGCGCACGTTGTACCCGTTGTGGAGCGCCCTCAACGAGGAATCTGCGCACGTGTCGGCGTGGGTCGGACTCGCCGAACTGGCGCTCTCCGGTTGCACGACGTCGTCCGACCACCTGTACTTGCACCCGCGCGGCGGGGGCGACTTGCTCACCGCGGAAATCGCCGCGGCTCGAGATCTCGGCGTGCGGTTCCATCCGACGTACGGCTCGATGTCGCTCTCGGAGAAAGACGGCGGACTGCCGCCCGACGACGTCGTGCTCGAACACGACGAGATCCTTTCGGCGAGCGAGCGTGCCGTCGCGACGCACCACGACCGCTCGCGCGGCGCGATGGTGCGCGTCGCACTCGCACCGTGCTCGCCGTTCAGCGTCACCAAGCAGTTGATGTCGGACTCTGCGACGTTGGCCGAGCGTCTCGACGTGCGACTGCACACGCACTTCGCCGAGAACGACGAGGACGACGCCTACTCGCTCGCCACGTTCGGGTGCCGACCTACGGAGTACTTGGAAGACGTCGGCTGGGTCAGCAACCGCGTGTGGCTCGCCCACTGCGTGAAACCGAACCAGGCAGAGATCGACCGGCTCGGTGCGGCGCGAGTGGGCGTGGCGCACTGCCCGAGCAGCAACATGATCTTGTCCTCGGGTATCGCACCGACCGTGAAGTTGCGCGACGCGGGCGTGCACGTCGGCCTCGGAGTCGACGGGTCGTCGTCGGCGGACTCCGCCTCGTTGTGGTTGGAGGCTCGCCAGGCGATGTTGCTCGCAAAACTCTCCAGTGGTGCCGCGGCCGGCACGGCGCGCATGGCGCTCGAGTTCGCGACGCGCGGCGGCGCTGGGTGCCTGGGTCGTGTCGGTGAAATCGGCGAGCTCAGCACGGGCAGCGTGGGCGACATCGCGGTGTGGTCGCTCGAAGGCCCGCAATTCGCCGGGGTGGTCGACGACCCCGTCGAGGGCTGGCTGCGATGCGGGCCGGCGAGCGCGAAGCACACGATCGTGCACGGACGAGCCGTGGTGCGCGACCACCAGCTGGTCTCGCCGAAACTCGGCGCGATGCTGCGCGACCACGAGCGGCTCGCGCGTCGCATGCAGCGAGCGTCGTCCTAGACGGTCGGGTCTCGTGACGGTCGGTATGGCGCGGTCGTGATCGCGGACTTCTTCACGACGTTCGGACTGGTGTTCCTCGCGGAGCTACCGGACAAGACGATGTTCGCGACGCTGTTGCTCGCCAGTCGGCTGCAGCGTCGTTCCGCGGTGTGGGCAGGGGTGACCACGGCGTACTCGCTGCACGTCGCGGTCGCGGTGCTGCTCGGCGGGCTGCTCGCCCGACTGCCCGAAGATCCGGTCCGTTACGGAATCGCAGTGCTGTTCATGCTCGCCGGCGCGTACGTCATGTGGACGTCATGGCGCGACGACGAAGACCACGACGCCGAAGTGGCGAACGAGGCGACGCGCTCGTGGCGCTCGACGTTCGGTGTGTCGATGGCGACGATCGGCGTCGCCGAATTCGCCGACATCACCCAGTTCGCGACGGCGAGCCTCGCCGCAACCCGGGAGCATCCTCTCTTCGTCGGCCTCGGTGCGGTCGGTGCGCTCGCCAGCGTTTCGGGTTTGGCAGTGCTCGTCGGCGCGGCACTGGTCAAACGACTCAACGTGCGGCTGATTCAGCGTGCGGCAGGTGCGTTGTTCATCATGATCGGCGTGGCGACGTTCGTCTGAATGGCCGTGCAACGTCGCGTCGTCAGACGCGGCGGTTGATCAGCCCGACCACTTCGACGAGCCGAAGCGGTAACCCACGCTGCGTACCGTCTCGATGAGGTGAGCATGTTCCTCGCCCAATTTTGCGCGCAAGCGTCGCACGTGCACGTCGACGGTTCGCGCACCGCCGAAGTACTCGTAACCCCACACCTCGGAGAGAATCACCTCGCGCGAGTACACCCGACCGGGGTTCTGCACGAAGAACTTGAGCAACTCGTACTCCATGTAGGTGAGGTCGAGGGGACTGCCGCCGAACGTGGCCTGGTAGGTCTCGAGATTCAATCGCAGCCCGGCGTGCTCGACCACGCTCGACGACGGGGCGACGAGCTCGTTGTAGAACATGTGCCGAAGACGTGCCTCGAGTTCGCGCGGGTGGAACGGCGTCAGTTGGAAATCGTCGAACAGGTTGTCGCGCACCTCGAGGTCACCGATTTGTGCGCCGGTGACGAGCACCAGGATGCGTTGCACGGGTCGCTCCAGGCGTCGCAGCGCGCGGCACATCGCCCAGCCACCTTCGGGGTCCTCGTCGCAACTCACGACGGCTCCGGCCCACCCGTCTGCGGGTTGCAGTTTCGACATGGTGTCGATGTTCGCCACGCCCTTCCAGGAGTAGCCCGACAAGTCGAGGGTGCGAGCCAGGTCGATCGACGGCGTGTCGGGGTAGACGACGAGCAGCCCGGCGACGGTCATAGCGAACGCAGGTACGTGTCGATCTCGAACTGCGAGACGTGAGTCTTGTACTTTCGCCACTCCGCACGCTTGTTGCGCAAGAACCACTCGAAGATGTGCTCGCCGAGCGCTTCCGCCACGAGCTGCGATGACTCCATCATCTTCAGCGCGTCGTTCAGCGACTGCGGCAGCTGCTCGATGCCGAGCTTCGCCAACGCCATGTCGCCCATTTCGAAAAGATTCGCGTCGGCCTCGGCCGGAAGTTCGTAGCCCTCCTGCACGCCGCGCAAACCCGCCGCGAGAATCACGGAGAACGCGAGGTACGGGTTGCACGCCGGGTCGGGCGAGCGCAACTCGATGCGTGTCGCCAAGTCGTTGCCGCGTTTCGGGACGGGAACCCGGACGAGCCCGCTGCGGTTGTTGCGCGCCCACGAGACGTGCACCGGGGCTTCGAAGCCGGGCACCAGTCGTTTGAAGCTGTTCACCGTCTGGTTGGTGACCGCGGTGATCTCGCCGGCATGACGCAACAGACCAGCCATGAACGACTTCGCGACGTCGCTCAGGTTGTACGGGTCGTTGCTGTCGTAGAACGCGTTCGTGTCGCCCTTGAAAAGCGAGAGATGCAGGTGCATGCCCGAGCCCTGCACGCTCTCGAGCGGCTTGGGCATGAACGTGGCGTGCACGTTTCGCATGGCGGCGATTTCCTTCACGACGAAGCGGAAAGTCATCACGCTGTCGGCCATCGCCAGCGCGTCGGTGTGGCGCAGGTCGATTTCGTGCTGGCTGGGCGAGTCTTCGTGGAAGCTGTACTCCACCGGGATGCTCATCGTCTCGAGCGTGCGGATGGTCTCTTTGCGCAACGAGCTGGCGATGTCGGTGGTAGTGAGGTCGAAGAATCCGCCTTCGTCGAGCGGTGTCGGTCTGCCGCCGTTCGGCGGGGCGAAGTAGAAGTACTCGATGTCTGGTGCGACGTAGAACACGAAGCCGAGCTTTCGCGCAGCCTCGAGGTTGCGACGCAGCACCTGGCGCGGATCGCCTTCGAACGGGGTGCCGTCCAGCTGCGCGATGTCGCAGAACACTCGTGCTTCGGCGGCTTTCGAGTCGACCCACGGCAGCACCTCGAAGGTGTTGGGGTCGGGCAGCGCCAGCACGTCGGCCTCTTGCACGCGGCCGTAGCCGTCGATCGACGACCCGTCGAAGCTCATGCCGTCGTTGAGCGCGTTCTCGAGCTCCGCCGGGCTGATCGCGAAACTCTTCAGGTTGCCGAGCACGTCGGTGAACCACAGGCGCACCAACCGGATGCCGCGTTCCTCGACGGTGCGCAGAACGTAGTCGCGCTGGGCTTCGAGCATGCCTGCCACCCCTTCAGTCAACCGTCGCGTCGCGCGCGACGGGCGTGCACCACGGGGCGCGCACCCGAGCAGAGTCGGACGCGCGCCCCGAAGGTGTTACTTGCGGCCCTTGGCCTTTTTCTTGCCGCTGCCGGCCGGCAGTTTCTCCTGCGAGCACACCGTCTCGAGCAGCAGGCGAGTGACGACGTACGGGTCCATGTTCGCGTTCGGGCGACGGTCCTCGGCGTAGCCCTTGCGGTCGCGGGCGACCTGCCACGGAATACGGATCGACGCGCCGCGGTTGGAGACGCCGTAGCTGAACTGGTTCCACGGTGCGGTCTCGTGCTTGCCGGTGAGACGGCTCTCGATGTCGTGGCCGTAGTTCTTCACGTGCTCCATCACACGGCCGCCGATCGCCTTGCACGCGGCCTCGATGGCCTCGTACGACCCGCGCATCGCCTTGGTCGAGAAGTTCGTGTGCGCACCGGCACCGTTCCAGTCGCCTTTTTGTGGCTTGGCGTCGAACGACACGACCACGTCGAAGTCTTCGGCCACACGGTGCAACAGCCAGCGCGCCACGTACAACTGGTCGCTCACGGCGAGTGCGTCGAGCGGGCCGACCTGGAACTCCCACTGGCCCGGCATCACTTCGGCGTTCGTGCCCGAGATCATGAGACCGGCATCGAGGCACGCTTGCGTGTGGATCTCGATGATGTCGCGACCCATGACGCGTCCGGCGCCGACGCCGCAGTAGTACGGGCCCTGCGGACCGGGTTCGCCGTCAGTTTCCGGGAAACCGAACGGACGACCGTTCAGGCGCATGAACGTGTACTCCTGCTCGATGCCGTAGATCATTCCGTGCGCCTTGTACTTCGCGGCTGCCTCCGCGCAGGCTGCGCGAGTGTTGGTCGGGTGCGGCTGGCCGGTGCTGGCGAGGTACACCTCGCACATCACGATGATGTTGCGTCCGCCACGCAGCGGGTCTTTGCACCAGAAGACCGGCTTCAGCATGCAGTCGGACGATTCTCCCGTCGCCTGCTCGGTCGACGAACCGTCGAAGCCCCAGATCGGGGGAGTCTTCACGGAGTTGTCGAGCACCTTGGTCTTGGAGCGGAGCAGCGGCGTGGGCTTCACACCGTCGATCCAGATGTATTCGGCCTGGTAGGGCATGGCGTTTCCTTTCGTGGAACGGGACACAACATCTTCGTGCACGTTCGTGTCAGCGGCATCATCCGTTTGTAAACGGCGTGTGAAAACTTCGCCGAACGGACGCCCGTCACGTCCGAGTTGCGCGGGTATCTCCGCGCGTCTTTGCCGGTCGAAAACCCCGTGCTCAGTAGCCTGACGGCGTGGCCACCGCGAAGGCGTCGACCTCGTTGCGGGTGGGACTCGCGCAGATCAACCCGCGGGTGGGTGACTTGGCCCACAACTTGGCCGTCATCGAGGACTACCTCGCCCGGGCCGAGGCGGCGGGCTGCGATGTCGTCGCGTTTCCCGAACTCACCGTGTCGGGATACCCGCCCGAAGACCTCGTGTTGAAGGCGGGATTCGTCGCCGACAACCGGGCGATCCTCGAGAAGATCGCCGCTCGCAGCAGTCGCTGCGCTGTCGTCGTCGGTTTCGTCGACGTGGCCACCGACGCGCCGCTCGCGCGCTCGCGCGCCCGACCCCCGAAACTGTTCCACGCCGCCGCCATGTGCGCGACCGGGGCGATCGTCGGCGTGTACCGCAAGCCGTTGCTGCCGAACTATTCGGTGTTCGACGAAGCGAGGTACTTCGCCGCGGGCCCCGACGATTGCACCCTCTACGACGTCGCCGGTGTCTCGGTGTCGCTCAGCATTTGCGAAGACATCTGGGTCGCCGACGGCCCGGTCGCCCGCCAACGTCGGGCCGGATCGCAGTTGTGCATCAACGTGAACGGCTCACCGTTCGACCGCGCCAAGGGCGGTGAGCGCGAGAACACGGTGGTGAGTCGCGCTCGCGAGACTGGTATGCCGATCGTCTACGTCAACCAAGTGTGCGGGCAAGACGAGCTCGTGTTCGACGGCGGGTCGCTCGTAGTTGACGGTCGAGGCGAGGTCGTCGCCCGGGCGGCACACTTCGCGGAGGAACTGCTGGTCGTCGACGTGCCTGTCTCGTCGGGCGGTTCGGCAGCCAAGACCGGCGGCGCTCCGGTCAATGCCTCGGTGCTCTCCGAGACTGACCGCGTGCTCGCAGCGCTTACGATCGGCACGCGCGACTACGTTCGCAAGAACGGGTTCACCGACGTGGTCATCGGTCTCTCGGGCGGCATCGATTCGGCCGTCGTCGCTGCGATCGCGGTCGACGCGCTCGGAGCCGACCATGTGCACGGCGTGTCGATGCCTTCGCGTTACTCGAGCGAAGGGTCCAAGACCGACGCTGCGGAGTTGGCAAAGAACCTCGGTGTCGAGATGCTGACGATCCCGATCGAACCTGCCTTCGCCGCGTATTTGCAGATGACGAGCAGCGCTTTCGCGGGCCGTGCGGCGGACCTGACCGAGGAGAACCTGCAGAGCCGCGTGCGCGGCACGACCTTGATGGCGCTTTCGAACAAGTTCGGCTGGATGGTGCTCACTACCGGCAACAAGAGCGAGCTCGCCGTCGGCTACTTCACTCTCTACGGGGACTCCGTCGGCGGATTCGCCGTCATCAAGGACATCTTCAAGACCGACGTCTACGCGCTCGCACACCGGATCAACGAGCGGGCCGGTCGCGAGGTGATTCCGCAGTCGACGCTCGCCAAAGCACCGTCAGCCGAGTTGCGGCCCGATCAACGCGACGACCAGAGTCTCCCGCCGTACGACGTGCTCGACGCCGTACTGGCCCTGTACGTGGAGCAAGACCGCACCGCGGCCGAGATCATCGCGCTCGGCCACGACGAAGCGCTCGTGCGCCGCATCGTTCGTCTCGTCGACAACAACGAGTACAAACGGCGTCAGCTGCCGCCCGGCGTGCGGGTGACGAGCAAGGCGTTCGGCAAAGACCGACGGTTGCCGATCACCAACTCTTACCGCGGCTGACCTGCAGGTCGGCCCGTCGCCTTGAACGCGGCGATCGCGACGGCGCTCAACACGGCGCAGGCGATACCCGACAGTGCGGCTCCGGCAATGCCGTGGTCTTCGTAGAGCGTCGTCGCCACGATGGTCAGCACCCCGCGGCCGAACGTGCCGACGCCGATCACCAAACCGAACCCTTTGCCTGGCGCCGACTCGACGAGTTGCGTGGCGAGCGGCAACATGCTCACCACGCCGTACTCGAACCCGATGATGAACACCGCGAGGCCGAGCAAGCCGACCACCAGCCAGGTGTCGAACGCCGCGAGCAGCAACGCCGACGGAATCATGAGCAAGGAACCGAGCACGACGCTTCGCTCCTTGCCGATGCGATCCGTGAGTCGGGCGCTCGACGTCGACGACACCAGTTCGCCGATGCCCAAAGCGAAACCGACGAGCGCGATGCGGGACGCCCCGAAGTCGAACTCGTCGGCCAGCCACGCACCGAACGTGACGAAGATGCACTGTGCGCCGCCCATCAGGCCGAACATGGAGATCGGCACCAACCATGCGCGGCGCGTCATCTTGCCCGCCGGTGCGGACTCGTGCGACGCCGCTCGCACGATCTCGCCCGATTCGCGCAGTCGTCGGTCGAGCCACAGCGCGCACCCGGCGATCAAGACGCCGCCGATCGCGCAGGCGACCCGCCACGACGACACTGCCGTCACCAGCCCGAGCAACGAGACGCCGACGAGCAAGCTGAGGGCCCACGAGGTCTCGGTCAGTCCGACGACGCGGCCGCGACGCTCGTAGGGCACACGATCGGAAATCCACGCGGCCATTCCGAGATCGAAGCACGACTTCAACAGGTTCACCATCGTGAGTCCGACGCACAACACGACGAGGTTCGGGGCGATCGCCATGAGCATGATGCCGACGAACGCTCCGGCCAGGCCGACCGCCATCGCGGTGCGGCGCGACACGCGGTCGACGAACGTGCCCAACAGCGGGGCGAGGAACCCGGCGAGCTCCGACACGCTGATGATGACGCCGACGTCGGCGATGGAGACGTCGAACCCTTGTTCTGCCCCGGCGATGATCGCGATGAACGGGGGAGCAAACCGGTAACCGGTGTTCGCGACGATTCGCGTCACCGTCAACGGAACGAGGTTCTGTCGGACCGCGCGATCGTAGGAGTCGTCGAGCAGCCGATCAAGCACGACGACCGACGCTAGACGCTGTCGTTGGTCGTGGCTCGCCCGGCTGCCGCCAGCGCGATGAAGTCGCCCGCCGCCACGACGCCGGTGCGAGAGACCGTGAAGAAACAGCCTTCGAGGTTGTGCAGCCTGCGGTCCTGCGCGTTCATCACCCGGCGAAGCGTGCGGATGACGCCGCTGTGGCTGACGACGAGCGTGCGATCACCGCGCAGTGCGTGCTCGCACAACGCGCTGGTCGCACGGGTGAAAACGTCGTGCGGCGCCTCGAAGTTCGGCGGCGTTCGCCGTTCGGCGAGGTAGTTCGGCCATGCCGCCTCGATCTCGTGCTCCCGCAGACCTTCCCAGGGGCCCACGTCGGTCTCGACCAGACGGTCGTCAACCTCCGGAACTGCGAGCCCGAGGTGCGCGGCGATGATCGCGGCGGTCTCGCTGGCTCGCCGCAACGAGCTGGCGACGACTCTGTCGATCGCGATGCCCGACGTCGCGAGATGCCGGGCGGCGTCGAGCGCCTGTCGTCGACCGGCGTCGGTGAGGTTCGTGTCGGCGCGGCCTTGCCACTTGCCGAGCACGTTCCATTCCGACTCTCCGTGACGAACGACGATGATCGGGGCACTCGAGTGATCGGAATTCGTCGTCGAGTGCGTCATGATGTGCCCGTCGCAGGGTAGTCGCTTGGGTACGCTGACCTCGTGGCGCGACTCCTGCTTTTTGCTTCGGCGCGCGAAGCTGCGGGACGATCGCGAGACACCATCGCCGGTGACACCGTCGCCGACGTGTTGGCCGCCGCGAAGCGACAATTCGGTCCGTCGTTCGAGGCGGTGCTCGGATCGTGCACGATCTGGCTGAACGGCGAAGAGTGCGAGCCGAGCGCCGAAGTGAGCGACCACGACGAAGTCGCAGTGCTGCCGCCAGTGTCGGGAGGCGCCGACGACTTGTCGACGATGTCCTTGGATGCCGTGCGATCGCAGCGAGCCACCGTGCAGGCCGAGGAAGACGCGGTCTCGTTCGTGCGTCGCGTGGCGCAGGGAAGATTGGACATCGCGCGTGACGAAGTGCGGCGGCGGGCGAGCGGCGAGGATTCGCAGCAGGACGTCACCGACGGCATCACGCGCGTGTTCGCCGTCGAGAGAGGAAGCGGCTCGAACAGGCCCCCGCGCGACACCGCGGTGACCGCCGATCATCCGCTGTCGGCAGAACTGGAGTCGCTGTGCGACTCGATCGGGTTCGGGGGTCTCCGCGACTTGAGCGACCAAGAGTTGGGAGCCTGCGTCGAGCGACTCGCAGAGTTCGAGTCTCGGGTGTCGACGCTGCGAAAGACGCTCTTCGCGCGCATCGACGCCCTGTCCGCCGAGCTGGTGCGCCGCTACCGATCTTCGACCGCGAGCGTCGACTCTCTGCTCGACGAGAGCCGCTGACGCGTGCCGCGCAACGAAGGTCGTTGACGCATGGTCAATCGCAAGCGTCCTGACATCGGTACGTTCATCCGTCAGCAACGAGAGATCGCCCAGCAGTCGATACGTGACCTCGCGAAGCGAGCCGGAGTCTCGAACCCGTATCTTTCGCAGATCGAGCGCGGATTGCGAAAGCCGTCGGCCGAGATCCTGCAGCAGATCGCCCGCGCGCTGGAAATCTCCGCGGAGACGTTGTACGAGCGTGCCGGAATGCTCGACCCGAAAGAGTCGCAAGGCAACGCCGTGATCGACGCGATCGCGACCGACGCCCGTCTCAACGACGAACAAAAACAAGCGATGCTGGCGATTTACCGCAGTTTCTTGGCCGACGACTCTTCGGGCTGAAACTGCCCCGGCTTGTCGGTGCGGGCAGGGGTTCAGATAGGTTCAAGTTCCCATGGCTGCAACCCCCGCGCAGCGCGTCGCTGTGCTGTCCCTGCACACGTCCCCGCTCGCCCAACCGGGCGTCGGCGACGGCGGCGGCATGAACGTTTACGTGCGCGAACTCACGTCGTCGTTGGCGCGGCTCGGCGTCGAGTGCACCACCTACACGCGGTCTTGGAAGCCCGGTCTGCCGGCAGTCGTCGACATCGAACCCAATCATCGTCTGGTGCACGTGCCTGCCGGTGACTTCGACTTACCCAAGGAACGTCTCGTCGACGTCGTACCCGAGTTCACCGACACGGTGAGCCACCACTTGCGACACCATTCGCCGGCGCAAGTCATCCACGCCAACTACTGGCTCTCCGGGCTGTCCGGGCACTTGCTGAAGCACGACCTCAACCTGCCGCTCGTCACCACTTTTCACACGCTCGCGCGGGTGAAGTCGATGCACGGCGACGCGGAGTCCCGCGAACGTGACGCCATCGAGTCGTCGATCATCGGCTGCAGCGACGCCATCTTCGTCTCGTGCCGCGAAGAACGCGACCAGTTCCGTGCGTTGTACGGCGATTCACCGGGCACGGTCGACGTCATCACGCCGGGAGTCGATCGTGCGTTCTTCTCGCCCGGCAGCCGAAGCGGTGCCCGCAGCGCGTTGTCGCTGGGAACCCACCCGGTGCTGCTCTTCGTCGGACGCATCCAGCCGTTGAAAGGGCTTGACGTCGCCGTCGAGACGCTCGCCGCGCTCGGTCGCACCGATGCCGTCCTGCTGGTGGTCGGCGGCGCGAGCGGAGCCGAGGGAGAAGCCGAACTCGCCCGCGTCACCGCGCTCGCCGAGTCGCTGGGAGTGGCCCATCAGATTCGTTTCGTGGCACCGCAACCGCACCACTTGTTGGCGACCTACTACCGGGCCGCCGACGTGGTGCTCGTACCGTCTCGCAGCGAAAGTTTCGGTCTCGTCGCGCTGGAGGCGTCGGCATGCGGCACGCCGGTGGTCGCCACCGCAGTCGGCGGACTGTTGTCGCTCGTCGACGACGGGATGAACGGTTTCTTGGTTCCGGAGCGTGACGGGCAGTTGTTCGCCTCGCGAGTCGCCCAGATTCTCGCAGACCCGCACGCGGCACGGCTCATGAGCGAACGAGCGGTGCAACGGAGCTCGGGGTATTCGTGGCAAGGTGCGGCACGCCGCATGCGTCGCGTCGTGGCCGAGTTCGCCGCGCGCGACCTCGTGCTCTGCAGCTGACCACGCGATGAGCGACCTCTTCGACGACGGTCGTCGAGCCGCCATGCAACGACGAGTCGACGAGTGGCTTGCCACCGTGCACGCCCAGCACCCCAACGTCGTGAGCGCGCAGCGCTCGACCGACGAGCCGGATCGCTGGATGGTGAGGTTGCGCGGTGAGGCCAAGGAGTTCACCACCATCTGGTTGCGACTCGGTCAGCGAACCCTGAAGTACGAGACCTACGTGATGCCGTACCCAGAAGAGAACCACGCAGAAGTGTTCGAATCGTTGTTGCGGCGCAACGAACGTCTCGTCGGCGCGCACTACGCGCTCGGCGCGGAGAACGCGGTGTTTCTCATCGGCGAACTGGTGTTGTCGGCGGTCGACGACCGAGAACTCGACCGAGTGATCGGAACGCTGTTCGCCACCGTCGAAGCACAGTTCCCCGATCTGTTGCGGCTCGCTTTTGCCAGCCGCTTTTCTTCTTCTCAGTAGCGTTCGAATGGTGGAGCAGCCGGCAATGCTTGCCGTCATCGGCGGCGGCAACATGGGCGCGGCGCTCGTGCACGGTCTCTTGCGATCAGGACGAAAGGCCGACTCCATCGTCGTCTGCGAGGTCTCGCCGGAGCGGCGAAACGAGCTCGCAGGCATGTTCGCAGGGGTTCGCATCACGGACTCGGTCGTTTCGTGCAGCGAAGCCGTCATCGCTGTGAAACCCGCCGATGTGCACGGTGCGGTTCGCGCTGCGGCGGCCGCCGGCGCGACCCGACTGGTGTCAATCGCCGCCGGAGTTCGTCTTGCGGCCTTGCAAGCAGCCGGCGGTGCCGCAGTGCGAGTGATTCGAGCGATGCCCAACACACCCGCCACCGTCGGGCTGTCGACCACGGCGTTCGCCGCCTCACCGGCGTGCACCGAGAACGACCGGGCATGGGCCAACGAACTGCTCTCGTCCGTCGGGTTCGTCGTCGAACTTGACGAATCGATGCTCGACGCGTTCACCGGGCTCGCGGGGTCCGGCCCGGCGTACCTCTTCTATGTGGCAGAAGCGTTGCGCGAAGCGGCCATGGCAGAAGGGTTCGACGCCGACTCGAGCGCGGCCATCGTCGCAAAGATGCTCGTCGGTTCGGCCGCGTTGCTCGAACGAGAGCCGACCCGAGCAGCCGAGCTTCGCACGCGCGTGACCTCGCCGAATGGCACGACCGCCGCGGGTATCGCGGAGCTCGACGCGCGAAACGTGCGCGACGCGCTGTTCAGCGCGGTGCGAGCTGCGACTCGACGCAGCAAAGAACTCGGCGACGCATAGCGTCGCGCCGTCAGGATAGCAACCTGCGTCAGCGAGAAGTGGAAGCCGAAGACGACACGAAAAAATCCCGCACAGAGATGTTGCAAACAGGGAATCGGTGCGTAAGGTAGGGACACAACAAATCACCGGGCGGCTTGCCGCACCGGGAGTCGCGCCCGCAAGGGTTGCGCCGTATGGGTCGGTGCCGTCGGGGGGTTGGCACCGACCCTTACGTTTTCTCGGGATGTCGCTTCTAGGGTGACCATGCGATGAGCGGCCACAAATACGACACCATCTCGTTCTTGTCCGACTACGGACTGCGCGACGAATTCGTCGGCATCGTGAAGGGCGTCATCGCCGATCTCGCCCCGCACGCGAAAGTGATCGACTTGACTCACGAAATCCCGCCGTTCGACGTGCGAGCCGGTTCGCTCGCGTTGGCTCGGTGCATTTCGTACGTTCCGTCCGGAATCGTGCTGGCGGTGGTGGATCCCGGCGTCGGCACGAGCCGCCGAGGGGTCGCAGTGTCGGTGGGCGGCGGTCGCGGCGTGCTGATCGGGCCCGACAACGGTTTGCTGTCGATGGGCACGGCCCTCGCAGGCGGTGCCGATTCGGCCGTCGTGCTCAACAATCCGGAGTTTCAACTGGCCGCGCCAGGCGCGACTTTCGCCGGCCGCGACATCTTCGCGCCGGCCGCGGCGCACCTGTGCAACGGCGTCGCACTGAGCGAGCTCGGCGAACCGGTCGACCCAAACCTGTTGTTGCCCGGGGTGGTGCCCCTCTCGCGAACGGAGGGCGACGAGGTGATCGCCGAAGTGACGTGGGTGGATCGCTACGGAAACTGCCAGCTCAACGTCGGCCCCGACGATGTCGCGGCGCTCGGCACTCTCCTCAGCGTCGGGCTGACGTCGGCGACGGGCGAACGCTCGACGCGATCGGCGAACGTCGTGAAGAACTTCCAAGACATCGGCGGAGGAGTCGGGCTCGTCATCGACTCGTTCGGCATGCTCGCGCTGTGCATCGACCGCGGCTCGGCGGCGGCAGAACTCTCGGTCGCCGTCGGCGACGCGGTGCGACTCTCGGCGTTGTCCGATCCGCCGGGAGTCACGACCAACGTGACGCTTCGTCGCGGTCCGACGGACCGGTGAACGTCGCGCCAGGACGACCCCGTTGCGAGTCTCACTAAGGTTGTCGGCGTGCGTCCTGCCACCACCCTGGCGCTGGGTCTCCTGCTGCTGGCGATTTTTGCCGCGGGTCTCGTCTCCATCCTGATGAGCTGAAGCCGTGACGAAGGCGAGGCGGTGACATGAACCTGGCGACGGTCATCGAATCGCATCCCTCCGCGTCGCCGGCGATCATCAGTCGCGGCGTCACGTGCGCCTACGGAGAGCTGCAGGACAAGGTCGCCGCGATGCGCGGCGCGCTCGACGGTCTCGGTGTCGGGAAAGGCGATCGGGTCGCTCTGCTGTGCGGCAACACGATCGAATTCGTTGTCACCTATTTCGCGTGTCTCGGGCGGGGCATCGTGTGCGTGCCGCTCAACCCGACGGCACCAGCCCCGGAGCTGCAGCGTGAACTGAGCGTGGTAGGTGCTCGTGCCGCGGTGATCGCACCGTCAGCCGTGAGCGGATGGTCGAGCGTGGACCGCACGGCGTTGCCCAATCTGGCGCACGTCATCGCGACCACCGGCGAGCTGACCGGTGCGTTGCAGTTCAACGACCTCCTCGCTCACGCTCCGGCACCGATCGTCGAGCTCGAGGCGGACGACCTTGCGATCATGCTGTTCACGAGCGGCACTGCCGGATCGCCCAAAGCCGCGATGTTGTCGCACGGCAACCTGCGCTCCAACCTCGACCAGCTCGCACTGGTGCGAAAACTGGACGGCACCGACGTGGTCTACGGCGTGCTGCCGCTCTTCCATATCTTCGGTCTCAACGTCGTGCTGGCGTACTCGCTGATGCGCGGCTCGGCGATCGTGCTGATCGAGCGGTTCGACCCGATGACGGCGGTGGAGACGATTCGCGAACGCAAGGTGACGCTGATTCCGGGAGCCCCGCCGCTGTGGATGGCGTTCGAGCAGATGCCCAATCTGCCGAAAGACACGTTCGCCAGCGTGCGAACCGCGTTGACGGGAGCCTCGAAGATGCCCGAGCACACGACCCGCTCGCTGCACGAACGTTTCGGATTGCTCGTCACCGAGGGATACGGTCTCACGGAGTGTTCGCCGGTCGTGACGACGACGACCGACGTCGACCGCGAGACGGCGTTGGCCAAGATCGGTTCGATCGGTCGCGTGCTGCCCGGTGTCGAAGTGCGTGTCGTCGACGACAACGGAGACGACGTGCTGCGCGGCGACTCCGGCGAAATCTGGGTACGCGGCCCCAACGTGTTTCGCGGCTACTTCGAAGACCCGCAGGCCACCGCCCGGGCGCTCACCGCGGACGGGTGGTTACGAACTGGTGACGTCGCGGTCGTCGACGAGGACGGTTTCTTGTACCTGGTCGACCGCGCGAAAGACCTCATCATCGTGTCGGGCTTCAACGTGTACCCCGCAGAAGTGGAAGAAGCGATTCTCGAGCACTCCGCAGTCGCGCAGGCGGCGGTCGTCGGCGTCGAGCACCCGCACACCGGCGAAGCGGTGCGCGCCTACGTGGTGTTGCGACCGGGGCAGGCCCTCGACGAGGATGCGCTCATCGACCACTGTCGCGCGCGGCTCGCGCGGTACAAGTGCCCGACAAAGGTGTTGTTCGTTCCGCAGCTTCCCGTCGGGGGAACAGGCAAAGTCCTGCGCCGAGCCCTTCGCTAGCAGTCGTCGCGAAAGCAATTTCGCGGACGGGGCTTCAAATTCAGGTCTGCAGTTTCAAGACCTTGCACGGGGTGACGCCGTCGGAATCATGAATCCGACGAAGAGAATCAGCACGCCGGCCGACAGGGTGACCGTGAAGGCCTGCTCTTCGCCGAGTCGACCCGCCAACGATCCGCTCGCCGAGAGCACCAACGTGCCCGCAGCGATGAATGCATTGCTCAGCACCAGACGCGACGGAGGGATCGTGAGCGTGCGTCGCGAGCCGGTGAGCGCCGGTGAACGGTTCGTCAGTACGCGTGCGATCGACCACAGTGCACCGAGAATGATGACGAGGGCCGGCACCCCGGAGCCGACTGCGGCAAGCACGCGAGGCAACACGCCGAAGTGGTCGCGAGCTTGGGGAAACTCCGACGCGACGAACCCCTTCTTCGCCGGAGCGACCGCCATCACTCCGATCGCGAACGCGCTCAACAACGCCACGACGCGACGAAGCGGAATCGCGATGCGATCCCCGGCGAGCAGAGCCACCGAACCGAGCGCCAACCAGGCGACGTTGAGCACGGCACCGGCCGTGAAGAAGACACGGAACACTCCATCCGACCAGCCGGTCGAGGTCGCCCACCAGAGAGCGAACGAACCGACGGCAAACAACACCATTGCAATCGTCCACGCACCGTGGTGGGTGAGTCGTCGGCGGTGCCAGCGATCGGCAGTGACGAGTGCGAATCCGGCGGCGACCAGACCGGCGAACGCCGCGAGTGCAACGGTGCGGTCGTCCACGCTGGCTCAGACTACGAAGGCGCAGAGACTCGCCGAAATAGCGATGACTACGCGGTTGCGACGGCGGTCGTGTCATCGGACACGGAGCCCCGAACGGCTCGTGAAACTATGCGCAATCGCCGTACCCTGAACGACATGACCACCCCCGAGAAGAACGCCTCCCCGCGCCGCCGCCGGATTCCCACCGCCGCCGTGAACCGTCTCCCGGTGTACTTGCAGATTCTCACCGATCTGCAGTTGACCGAGACCACGCAGGTCTCGAGCGATCAGTTGGCGGCGCTCGCCAACGTCAACGCGGCGAAGGTCCGCAAGGACCTCTCTTATCTCGGCACCTACGGCACGCGCGGTGTCGGATACGAAGTCGCATTCCTCATTTATCAGATCAAGCGCGAACTGGGTCTTCTCACTGAGTGGAAGACGATCGTGATCGGCGCCGGCAACCTCGGCGCCGCCATCACCGTGAACGGCGGTTTCGCCTCGCGCGGCTTCCCGGTCGTCGGCATCTTCGACGTCGATCCCCGCAAGGTCGGTTCGCGCGTCGGCGACCTGACGGTTCGCAATCTCGACGAGATGAACGACTTCGTGCGCGCCAACGGCGTGCACATCGGCGTGCTCGCCGTGCCGTCGACCGCCGCACAATCGGTGGCCGACGATCTCATCGCCGCCGGCATCGGATCGTTGCTCAACTTCGCACCCATCGTGCTGACCACGCCGAAGGGCGTGGCGGTTCGCAACGTGGACCTCGGAGTCGAGCTCCAGATTCTCGGCTACCACGAGCAAATGCGCGGACAATCGTCGTCGCAGCAAAACCCCGTCTCGGTCTGACCCGATAGCGGTTCGCTGAACCGACGCACTCATTAGGCTCGCTCGTTGATGGCGTTGCCGATCTCTCGCGGGCGAATCTCGCACACGCTCGGGAGAGAGCTCGGATGGCTGGCGCGGGGGCTGGTGGCTCCCTTGTCGAACGAGTCCGTCGTGCGCCGAGCCGAACGCGAGTTTGCGTCCTATGTGGGACGTACCGAATGCATCGTTTTCCCGTTCGCACGTACGGCAATCTGGGCGACCTTGCAGGAGCTCAATCTCCCGCGCGGCAGTCGAGTGGTGATGCCACCAATCACGATCAAACCGATTCTCGACGTGGTCGTGCATCTCGGCTACGAGCCTGTCTTCGTGGACATCGACCCAGCGACGGCGTGCTTCGACGAGCGCGAGTTGGCAGAAGCCGTGAAGACGAAGCCCGCGGTCGCGATACTCACGTACCTCTTCGGGCTGGTGCCGAACGTCGAGTCGATCGTGCGCACGCTCAGGCAGGCCGGTGTCTTCATCATCGAAGACTTCTCGCAGTGCCTGAACGGCCGGTATGACGGCAGAAACATCGGCACGTTCGGTGACGTGTCGGTGTACAGCGCTTCGTCAGTGAAGACGTTCGACACCTTTGGCGGCGGGTACGCGCTTTCGAACGACGCCGCGATGATCGCCGGATTGCGTCGCCGTCAGGCAGAACTGCGTCCGCCCAGCCGCGCGGACGTGGTGAAGACCATCGCCCGCAACGTTGTGCGCAACGCGGCCTCGTCACGGCTCGTGTTCCCTGTCCTCACGTACCCGCTGCTGCGACTGGCGACGCGGTTCTCCAAGAAGGCCGTCGGTCGTTTCACTGGCGCGCGAAGCACCGAACCGCTGTCTGAACTGCCGACCGCGTGGTTTCGTCGGTACACCTCGGTGCAGGCGATCGTGGCGCTCGCTGAGCTTCCACGAGTCGCTGCCAGAGACGAGCAACGTCGGGCTTCGATCGAGCGCATCGTCGAATCGTCGGGTGTCACCGATCGTCCGGCAGGCGAACGAGGACAGCGTCACGTCTATTGGCAGTTCATCGTCTACGTCACCGACTTCCCCAAGGCTCGGGAATTGCTCGCATCTCACGGAGTCGACTGCGCGACGACGAGTCTCGTTCTTCTCACCGACCTGCCGCGCTATCCGGGGCAGCGTGAAACACCCTGGGCGCGGCGGTTGTACGACCGAGGCGTGTACCTGCCGTGCTACCACCAGTTGAGGCAGGGCGAGGTACAGCGAATCAGCGCAGCGATCAGGGAGTTAGTCAAGCAGTCGTGAACGTGGTCGTCGTCGGCTCGGGACTCGCCGCAGTCGGCGCCGTCAAGGCGCTCATAAGTCGCGGTCATCGACCGACGCTGTTGGACGTAGGAGACCGACTACCGAGCCATCTTGCCGAGGTGCAGCTCACCATGGCGAGACGAGAACCGTCGGAGTGGTCTGATCACGAGTGGAACCAACTTGCCGCGGACGAGCCGCAACCGAACCGATCAGTACCGCGCAAACTGGTGCTCGGCTCCGACTACTTCTATTCGACGGAGCAAGCCGCGTTATCCGAGTGGGACCGATTCGATCGCGGCAGTCCGCCGTGGTCGCCGGCCCGCGGCGGGTTCAGCGTCGGGTGGGGTGCGGCGGTGTTGCCACCGGCACCGAGCGACGTCGAAGAGTGGCCGGTGACGCACGCAGATCTCCTTCGCAACATGCAGGAGGTTCTCGACGGAATTCCGCTCTCGGAACCGACCGACGATCTCGGTACGTACTTCGGTCGACTACGACCGAGCGGCACCAACGTTCTTGCGTTGTCGCCCGGCCAATCGTCGTTGCACGAGCGGCTCGCGCGCTCGCGGACCCCGAGAGACACGGTCGCGCACAAGACCGTGCTCGTCGGGCAAAGCCGACTGCTCACCGAGTCGTCGCCCTCTGTGCCGAGCCGCTGCCGATTCTGCGGACACTGCAGCTCGGGATGTGTCTACGGCTCCATATATACGGCAGAGCACGACCTCGATCGTTGGATTCGTGACGGTGCAATCGAATACCGCGGTGCCACCACCGTTTTCGCGCTTCGTGAACACGCCGGGTCGGTGCGAATTTCTTTCGTGAGCAATCAGCGGGTCGAAACGCTCGAGACAGAACGAGTCTTCCTCGCAGCCGGAGCAGTGAACTCGGCGCGGATCCTGCTCAACTCCTCGTCCGACCACCCGGAGACCACGACGATTCGCCGCACGGGATACTGCGTGCAGATGTTTGCCTCATTGCGTCCGATCAGCCTCGAGTGGCCCGAGGTCAACACGCAGACGTCGCACTTCGTGACGTTCCGCGACGCCGAGCTGTCACCGTTTTGGGCGCACGCGCAGGTCGGTCTACCGAACGAGGCGATCCTGCGCCGGCTCGGCTTGCGGCACTCGAATCTCTCCGGCGCTCGTGCCTCTGCTGCGAAGGTCGCCGCACGTCGCATGGTCTCTGTTGCACTGAACCTGCACAGTTCGCTGGGCCCGACGTA
This sequence comes from Ilumatobacteraceae bacterium, assembly GCA_036771295.1. Taxonomy (GTDB): domain Bacteria; phylum Actinomycetota; class Acidimicrobiia; order Acidimicrobiales; family Ilumatobacteraceae; genus F1-60-MAGs027. Next base: position 7,426 of record DAIPHP010000008.1, on the reverse strand, counting down.
CGAGCTGCGCATCAATCGCACGAACGAGGGACTGCCTACGGTCGAGACGAGCCAAACCTGGGGCACGCACTCTCGTCGGTCGACGAGCGCCTACTCTCGTCGGCTCGGTCGTATTCTTCGGCCGGCGGGTTTTTTCTCGATTCCGCTCGCCAAGCAAACCTCTGGTGCCGCACTCACGTATCACTTCGGGGCCTCGTTCCCGATGCGCGACGAACCGCGTGCGCCGAGCGACACCGACGTGCTCGGTCGACCGTTCGGCTGGAGCAGGGTGCATGTGGTCGACTCTTCGGTGTTACCGGCGATACCGGCGACAACGGTGGGGTTGCTCACGATGGCCAACGCCCACCGCATCGCAAAGCTCGCGATAGCCCGCTGACGTCCTTGATCGCGACGACTGCCGCGCGACTCAGTCGATCGTTCGAGGCGCGAGCACCTTGGCGGGTACGCCGCCGACGATGGTGTTCGCAGGCACGTCGTTGACCACCACCGATCCGGCAGCCACCACGGCACCCTCGCCGATCGTGACGCCGTAGCGAATGGTGGCGTTTCCGCCGACGTACGCACCGCGGCGCACGACGATCGACTCGGCGACGTCGGCGAGGTCCGCCGTTCGCGGGTCCTGGCCGGCACCGAAGAACGTGACTTGAGGTCCCAGCACCACGCCGTCTTCCAGCGTGATGGTTGCCGTCTTGGTGAGCAGCGACGGATATATACGACAGCCCCTGTTGATCGCTACGTCGTTGCCGATGCTCACTTTGTGCGGGTAGCGAATGTAGGTGTCGTAATCAAGCAATACGCGTCGTCCGTACCGCTTGCACAGCACCTTAAAGTAGGCCCACCGAACGAAGGGCGGCATCAGATTCAGAAAGTGGAACACCAGCTGGTCGACGTACGAGAACGCGCTGAACGTGATTCGCGAGAGACGACTCGACGAGCTTCCGGAAGTCGCCACGAAGACGACGCTACCCAGCGAGTCGTAGCCTGACGAGTGATGCGTCAGTTGTTGTCGTGGCGAACGTGGGCCGCGATCGGCGTGTTGTTGGTGCTGGTCACGGTGCTTCAGCTGCTCACAGGCGACGGACGCCGAGGCGATGATGAAGACACGGTCCAACCGAGTATTCGTCGCGTCGAGACGGTCGGATCGGTGATGCGAATCGAAGCGAGCGAAGCGTTCGGGGTGATCGACGGCGTCACCGTCGGTTCTGCAGTGTTGACGCTCGACGACGGCAGGACCGTCACGGTGGCCCGCGAGACGCCGGGCGAGATTGACTGCGCAGATCGAACGACCCCGGCTGCCTGCGTGTTTCTCGCTGACACACTCGGCGAGGGCATCGTGTGGTACGCGCTCGTCAACGCTGACGGCCCGGCCGCGCGGAGTCTCGTCGTGCCGACGCTCGTCGACATGGAAGACGGGGGAGACACGGGGGTGCTCGAGAACGGCTGGCGCGTGCCGCTGGCGAACGGAGTCGTTCGGACGTGTGCCGGCGAGCCCCGCTCACCCACGTTGCGTGCGTTCATCGAGTCGTATTCCGAGACGGGTATCCGAAGCGTGCTCGATCTCGACCGAGACGAAGTCGTCGAGGTGATCTGCGAACGGTAACGCTCAGGCGTCGGGCGCGAGGCGCACGATGCGAGCCGCCATCGCGTAAGCGACTTCTGCCGGGCCCTTCTCGTCGGGGCGGAGCAGGTTGGCCATGATTCGCAGCACCCATTCCATGAGCGTGCGACTGTGGATGCCGACGCGCGACAACTCGCGCATCAGCGCCGGCCGGCCGATCACGCGCGCGAACAGTCGCGCCACCTTGAAGTACTGGCCGTACTCGGCATCGAGCAGACCCGGGTACTGCTGCAGCGCCGATGCGTCGCCGCTGCGCAGCGCGTCGTGCAGCACGCCGGCGCCGATGCGCGCCGTCTCGTAGGCGTAGTCGATTCCTTCTCCGTTGAACGGGTTCACGCTTCCCGCGGCGTCGCCGATCACGAGGTGCGTGGCACCGATCTTCGGAAACACCGAACCGCCCATCGGGATCTTTCCGCTCGTCGCCCGGCATTCGGGCTTCGCCGGGTCGATGCCCCATCTCTCGGCGATCATGTGCGCATAACTGTCGAGCAGGTGCGAGGTGTTGACGTCCTTGAACTTCTTGAACGTCGACAAGAGCCCGACGCCGACGTTGATGGTGCCGTCACCGACCGGAAAGATCCAGCCGTACCCGGGCATCGAGTTTCCGTTGCGGTCCTGCACGTCGAGAGCCGACTCGATCCAGGGTTCGTCGTGGCGTGGGCTCACCCAGTAGGTGCGAATCGCGGTGCCGTAGGGCCACGACTTCGTTCGGGCGGTGCCGAGCGAACGTCCGAATCGCGAGTTCGCCCCGTCCGCCACCACGACGTACGTCGCCTTGATGGCGACCTTGCGGTTCTCGTCGAGATCGTTCACGACCGCACCGCGCACGCAGCCTTTATCCATGATCGGCTCCACCGCTTCGTGTCCTTGCAGCAGGACGGCGCCGGCTTTCTCGGCGTTGAGCGCGACCATCGAGTCGAGTTCGCGGCGTCGCACGACGTATCCGTGACGCGGGTACACGGGGTGAGTCGGCCACTGCAGTTCGAGCTCCTTGCCGTGCGCCGTCGCACGAAGCCCCTCGTAACGGTGGAACTGTTTCAGGCGCTCGCCGAGCCCCATGTCGTCGAGTTGTTTCACGGCGCGCGGTGTGAGACCGTCGCCGCAGGTCTTCTCGCGAGGAAAGTGTTTGCGCTCGACCACGGTGACGTCGTGCCCGTGCTCGGCCATCCAATAACCCATTGCCGCACCCGCGGGGCCGCCGCCGATGACCAGCACGTCGGTTTCGCGAGTCGGCATGGTGACCGGGTCGGAAGTCATCGCTTCTCAGCGTAAAGATGCGTCGTCGTCGAACGACGACCGAGCGATGTGGCGGATGCCCGAGCGGCGGAGCGCGTTATCTGGCGCTGGGTCGCGGATCGGTGCCCACGACGCGCGGGGGAGTCTCGAGCATCGAGAACGTCTCGGCGATCGTGTCAAAGTCGACGGTGCCAGCCTCGAGCGCGGCAAAGATCTCGGAGTCTTCCGCGCACCATGTCGCGTATTCTGCGGCCCACTGCTCGCTCTTGGGGTCTGCGCCGCCGATGGCGAAGCGTTCATGGCACACGACTCCGAGAATCTCGTAGTCGGTGAGACCGCCACCCCACTTTTCGCCCTGTGCCGGCATCGCGTTGCCGTTGTACGAAAGCGGGGCGTGCGCACCGCCTTCGCGATCAGGGTCGCCGTACACCGCGAGACCGGCCGACACGAAGGGCTGGCTTCCGGTGTAGACGTAGTTCAACATGTCCTCGATATGAGGGAAGGTCTTCAACACTTCGCCTTCGTGCAACACGCGCCCTGCGCCGCCTTGTCCTGCCGCGCCGTGGCAACTCGCGCAGGCGCTGTACGCGACGGCGCCGATCGCCATCGGGCCGGACGCTTCGCGTTCTTGCGGGCGAACGGCCAGGAGATAGAGGAACGCCCACACTGGCAACAAGCTGAGCGTCGCCATCGCCCAGAACGGGATCTTCTTTCGCGTTTTTGCCGCGACGACGTACGCGGGGTCTGGTTTCGGGGGCGGCGGAGGTGGAGCTTCGGCAGCAATCGCCGGCGCCGCCGACGAAGTGGCAGTCTTTGCAACTTCTTTCGACGCGCTCGGCTCGGCCGAAGGCGTGCCACCGGAGAGCACGGCGCGACGATCCTTCGATCGTTTGAGCAGGTAATCGGGTACTTCGGTCATCGAAGTGCTCCCAGTGACTGCATTGCGCGCGACATGTCCGTCGCAAGACTAATCGCTGCGGCGCAGACGCCGTCATTTGCACGAACGCACGACGGACGCCCATCCGTCACAGCCGATTTACAAGACGGGGCGAGCCCTCGAAAGGGCCGAAGACTAGGCTTCGGAACGGTGTTCGCACTCGTTGTGGTCACCGTGAAAGGCACGCACGTCGCATGATCGCAGTCGACATCCTCCGATGGCCCGGCATGAATCAGGCGTTCCTCTTTTCCTTCTTTGCGACCAACCTCTTGGCGTACCTCGTGATCGTGGTCGGCAAGCGCCGCCCCGTCGACCGCAAGGCCACCTGGGGTGAGGCGATGTTCGGCAGCGCGTACGTCTTCTTCGTCATCTTCCTCGCCTTCGGCGTGGTGCCTCACCAGTGGATCGACCACGCGGACAAAGACCTGGGGTGGCGCAAAGACAAGCTCATTTTCGGTCCGTTCAACTTGCTCAAGCCGCAAGAGTTCGGCGGACCCTTCCCGTTCACGCTCAGCTACGAGGCATTGCGCGACATCGTCGTGCTCGTCATCCACGGCATCTATATCGGTGCGTTCATCTATCTCTTCGTTTGGTGGCAGAAGCGCGGCGAGGTCAAGCCCGCGGCACTGCCGAGCAGCACCTACGGCCGACCGCTGGTGAAGAAGGCCTGACCCGATGACGCGTACCGACGCCAACCCGCCGATGATGCCGTTCACCGACGAGTACACGCTCGTCGAGGTGGACGCCGAGTATCTCAACAAGGCGGTGAAGCCCAAGCAGTTCATCCACATCGACCAGAGCGAATGCATCATGTGCGAAGGCTGCGTCGATATCTGCCCGTGGAAGTGCATCCACATGGTGAGCCCCGAGGCGGTCGTCGACTCGCAGGGCACCGAGTTGCCGGGGGCCGATCCGTCCGACAACGTCGTGTTCGTCATCGACGACGACATCTGCACCCGCTGCGCGTTGTGCGTCGACCGGTGCCCGACTGGCGTCATCGTGCTCGGCAAAGTGGGCGTCGCACCGGCGACGGGCGACCCGCACGCGCGCACCAACAACCACGGCTACGCCTACGGTATGAGGTTCTAAGGAGGCCCTATGTCGAGCATCGTCGAAGAAACCCCGCGCCCGACGCTGAAGGAGCGTCTCTCCAAGGTCGGCGAGCAGGTGCAAGGCAGCCAAGTGTGGAGCTCGATCTTCCGACCCGGCTCGATCTTCCGCAAGGGCTATACCGACTCGCCGCGCAACCGCTCGTACGTCGTCATGAACTCCGTGCTGTACCACCTGCACCCCGTGAAGGTGAAGCGCCACGCCGTGAAAGTCAGCTACACGTTGTGCCTGGGCGGGCTGTCGTTCTTCCTCTTCATCTTGCTCACGATCACCGGTATTTTCTTGATGTTCTTCTACCGCCCCACTGCGGCCAACGCGTGGGACGACATCCAGTCGCTGCACACCTCGGTGACCTTCGGCCTCATGGTGCGCAACATGCATCGCTGGGGAGCGCACTTGATGGTGCTGTCGGTGTTCTTGCACATGGCCCGCGTGTTTTATCACGGTGCCTACAAGGCCCCGCGCGAGTTCAACTGGGTCGTCGGTGTCATCCTGCTGACGCTCACACTGCTGCTGTCGTTCACGGGCTATTTGTTGCCGTGGGACCAGTTGGCGCTGTGGGCCGTCGCGGTCGGCACCAACATGATGGGATACTCGCCGCTCATCGGTTCGCAGGTGAGGTTCGTCCTGCTCGGCGGCACGGAGATCGGGGCCGAGACGCTGCTGCGCTGGTACGTGCTGCACGTGTTGCTCTTCCCGTTCGTCACCGTGATCTTCTTGGCGATCCACTTCTGGCGCGTCCGCAAAGACGGCGGAATCTCAGGACCTCTGTGAGCACAGGACTGGAGCGACGATGACCGAGATCCCAGAACACCTCCTCAAGCGGGCCAAGGCCGCGCGCGAGAAATCGGAGACCACAGGCGGTGACACCGCAGGCGGTGGCGACAGCGCGTCGCGAATTCCGTCCGAGTTGCTCGAGCGCAGCAAAGCCGCGCGAGCAGGTGGCGTCGCCGTGAAGGACGCGCCGTCGGCCCCGGTTGTCGCTGCACCTTCGGCTGGTGGCGTACCGGTGGGTGCCGGCCCAGGCGGCCACACGCAGCGACTGCTCACCGTCGTGAAGTCGGGTTCCATCCAAGACGTCAAAGCCGTGCCGGTCGACAAGGTGCACGTCTGGCCGCACTTGCTTTCCATCGAGTTCGTCGCCGCCCTCGCGTGCACGGCGTTCACCTTCATGTTCTCGTGGTTCGTCAACGCACCGCTGTTGCAAGCCGCCAACTTCAACCAGACGCCGAACCCGTCGAAAGCACCGTGGTACTTCATGGGTCTGCAGGAATTGCTCACGATGTTCCACCCGATGATCGCCGGTGTCACCATCCCGGGCATGGGCCTCATCTTGCTCATCTTCGCGCCGTACCTCGATCGCAACGCCTCGAACAAGCCGGAAGACCGCAAGTTCATCACCAGCCTGATGACCGTGCACATGATGTTCTGGGCGGTCTTGGTGATCATCAGCTCGTTCTTCCGCGGACCCGGCTACAACTTCACGTTCCCCTGGCGTGACGGAATCTTCTTCGAGCTCTAAACCATGAACACCACCCTGATCATCGCCATCGCAGTCATCGCAGTTCTCGCTGCCGTCGTCGTGCTCACCGCGGCGCGCCGTCGTGAGTCGACCGGAGTCCTCTCGCGCGAGACGCGCGCACGCGAGAAAGCCGCCCGCGAAGAAGCCGAGTCGAGCGGCCCGAGCGGAAAGAACTACGAGCGCGAGGCCGTCGCCGCGCGCAGCACCGCGCTCGCCGTGCCCCAAAGCGTGGCGGTCGCGCCGTTCTCGCCGCCAGACCCCGAAGTCATCGGCGTGTCGCGACGCCAGTTCTTCAACCGGGCGACCGTCACCTTGATGAGCGCCGGACTCGGCGGCTTCGGTGCCGCGGTCATCGGATTCCTCTGGAAAGGCGCCGAAGGCGGATTCGGTTCGAAGATCAACGCCGGCAAACTCGACGACATCGTCGCCGGCATCCGCTCGAACAAGGGCTTCCTCTATCTGCCCGAAGCTCGCGCGTGGCTGACGGAATACCCGAAAGAGTCGCTGGCCAAAGCAGAAGCGGTGTACGCCTCGCAGGCCCCGGTGTTCTCGGGGATGTCGTCGGGCATCGTCGCTTTGTATCAGAAGTGCCCCCACCTCGGATGCCGAGTGCCGACGTGCACCACGTCGCAATGGTTCGAGTGCCCGTGCCACGGATCGCAGTTCAACCGAGTCGGAGAAAAGAAGGGTGGCCCGGCCCCGCGCGGCATGGATCGCTTCGCCGTGTCGATCAACAACGGCAACGTCGTGATCGACACCGGCGCGGTCTTCGGCGGCCCGGCGATCGGCACGAACACGACCGGGCAAGAAGCGGAAGGTCCGCACTGCGTCGGAGCGGGCGGGCACTGACCTCATGACCCCCGTGTTCGCCGACGTCACCACGACGCTTGCCTGGATCACGCTCGTCGTCGCCATCGGTGGCTGGGCGCTGTACGCGTTCTTTAACATTCGATCGAGTCGCGCTGAAATCGGCTCGGAAATCGAATTGGCGGCCAACCGCAAG
>DAIPHP010000007.1:0-34022 GCA_036771295.1 Ilumatobacteraceae bacterium | reverse complement strand
GTGTAGTGCTCCAATAGCCTGAACTCGTGCGTTCGACCCCTCAACCGCCGAAAACACTGCCGTCGGCGAACGACGTGTGTTGGTGCGGCAGCGGCCGCAAGTACAAGCGTTGCCACAAACCGCTCGAGGGCCGCGTGTTGAAGGGCATCGTCAGCCCGATGCGCGCCGTGCCCGAGCACATCATGAGGCCGCCGTACGCGGCGACTGGTCAAGTGAAGCGACGACCCGAGCCGGCGGTGAAGTCGCCTGACGTCATCGCCCGCATGCGCAAGGCGGGGGCGGCGGCGGCCGAGGTGCTGCGGCTCGCCGGTGAGTTCGTGAAACCAGGGATCACCACCGATGAAATCGACGTCTACGTTCACGACCTTTGTGTGGCGCGGGGTGCTTACCCGAGCCCCCTCAACTACCAGAACTTCCCCAAGAGCGTCTGCACGAGCGTGAACGAAGTGATCTGCCACGGCATTCCCGACTCGCGCGAGTTGCAAGACGGGGACATCGTCAACATCGACGTGACCTGCTACCTCGAGGGCGTGCACGGCGACACCAACGCCACTTTCGCTGTCGGTGCGATCACCGACGAAGACCGTCATCTCATCTCCGTGACCGAAGAGTGCATGTGGCTGGGTATCGAAGCCGTGCGCCCCAATGCGCCGCTTTCTGACATCGGCCGAGCGATCGAATCTCACGCCAAGAAACACAAGATGGGCGTCGTCAAGGCATTCATCGGACACGGCATCGGAGAGCAATTCCACACCGATGTGCAGATCCTGCACTACTACGAGCCGCGCAACAACATGCTGATGCGCCCGGGCATGACGTTCACCATCGAGCCGATGATCACGCTCGGATCAGACAAACACCGCATGTGGGACGACGAGTGGACCGCAGTCACCATCGACGGAAAGCGAACGGCCCAGTTCGAGCACACGATCTTGGTGACCGACGACGGGTTCGACGTGCTCACCGGCCCTGGTGCAGTGTCGCCACGCTCCCCACTCTCCGCCTGACGCTCGCAAGCCACGGTTCGCCCCGGGCCATCGATCCGCAAGTTGCGAACGCCATACTTGTGCGTTGTTGGAGCCCGTGCCATAGCGTTCTACTCGCGTGATCGACGGGGGCGACGTACCGCGCTTTGAGCGGTTCACTCGTGACGAATGGGCGGCGCTGCGCGCCCAGACACCGCTCACGATTCGCGAGAAAGACCTGGAGGCCCTCCGCGGCATCAACGAGCAGATCGACCTCGGCGAAGTCGAGGCCGTCTACCTGCCGCTCACCCGCCTGCTGAACCTCTACGTGTCGGCTACCCAGAACCTGCATCGCGTGTCGGCGACGTTTCTCGGCACCATCGCCCCGAAACTGCCGTACATCATCGGCGTCGCAGGCAGCGTCGCGGTCGGCAAGAGCACGCTCGCCCGACTGCTGCAAGCGCTGCTCTCGCGCTGGCCCGAGCATCCGCGGGTCGAACTCATCACCACCGACGGATTCCTGCTCCCGAACGCCGAGCTCGAGGCACGCGGCTTGATGGATCGCAAGGGCTTCCCGGAGAGCTACGACACGAGACGACTGCTCGACTTCTTGCGCGCCGTGAAGAGCGGCGAGCCGGAAGTGTCAGCCCCGGTGTACAGCCACGTGATCTACGACGTGCTGCCCGACACGTTCGAAACCGTGCACCAGCCCGACATTCTCATCCTCGAGGGGCTCAACGTGCTGCAGATCGACTCGCGCGCCACCGAGTTCGTGAGCGACTACTTCGACTTCTCGATCTATCTCGACGCGCAGGAACTGCTCATCGAGTCGTGGTTCGTCGACCGCTTCCACGCGCTGCGACGCACGGTGTTTCAAGACCCGCAGAGCTTCTTTCGCCACTTCGCCGACATGAGCGACGACGAGGCGAACGCCCTCGCCCACCAGATCTGGGAGTCGATCAACGGTCGCAACTTGCGCGAGAACATCGCCCCCACCAAGGGACGGGCATCGCTCGTCATCGAAAAGGGCGCCGATCACCGCGTGACCGACGTCTTCTTGCGGAAGCTCTAGCGCGGCGCGACGCGCAGCGTCAGCGGTGCAACGAGTTGAGGTAGTTGTACACCGTGATTCGCGAGACGCCCATAGCGTCTGCGACGTCTTCCACCGCCCGACGCAAGATGAACGCCCCGCGCTCGTCGAGGAGACGTATCGCACGCTGTTTTTCGGCGCGAGAGAGCAACGCGAGCTTGCCGCCCAGCTCGAGCTCGACCGAATCAATCAAGCGATCCATCGCGCCGTGCAACGCCGGCAGCCGGACCCCGGCGACGACTTTGCCTTCCCACATCAGCGGAACGTCTGACTTCGCGATCTCGTTCGGCGGCACCACGCTGGCGCCAAGCGCGGTCAAGAGCGGCTGCACGGTATCGAGCAGCGGGTGACGCAGTGTCATGACCCTGCGTTGCGCGACACGCTGACGCTCACGAACGTGGCGCCGTTCGAGTACGCAGCCCGCATCATGTCGGCGATCACTTGCGGCATCACGTCGGCCGCGACGGAGAAGCTCGAACCGAACGGACCGAAATCGACTTTCACTCCGTGCTTTTCCACGGCGGCGACTGCCTGGGTGACGTGCGGCCCGGGTTGCCCCTCGACGAACGGTTCGACGGTGAATTCGACGACGAGCGACGGCATCTGTTCGCCCCAGCGTAGACGGCGAGCCGCGACCTACGATGAGTCAATGGCAGACAACAAGCAGACCCTCGCGGCACGAGAGATGCACGGCACCGCCACCAACCTCGCGTCGCACGTTGACAATTTGTACGAGGGCGCCGTCGCCTTGCGACGCAAGCTGCACGAGTGGCCGGAGATCGGCAACCATCTGCCCAAGACGCGCGACGCGGTGCTCGAGTCGCTCGAAGGCCTGCCGCTCGACATCACCCTGCACGAGTCGACCAGCGGCATCGCCGCGCTGTTGACTGGCGACAAGCCCGGCCCCACCGTCATGCTGCGCGGCGACATGGACGCCCTGCCCATGCCCGAAGACACCGGTCTCGACTTCGCCTCGCGGCAAGAAAACATGATGCACGCGTGCGGTCACGACACCCACACCTCGATGCTCGCCACCACCGCCCGGCTGCTCGCCGAACGAAAGAGCGACTTGCCGGGGCGAGTGCTCTTCATGTTCCAGCCCGGCGAAGAGGGCCACCACGGCGCCAAGTTCATGCTCGATGAAGGATTGCTCGACGTGCCGCCGCTCGCCGACGGCACTCCCTCGCCCGTCTCGTCGGCCTTCGCCCTGCACATCACCACGGCCGTGCCGGCGGGCTGGGTCAGCGCCAAAGGCGGGCCGACGATGGCGTCGTCTGACACGTTCGAAATCGAAGTGAAGGGCAAGGGCGGCCATGCTTCCGAACCCTTCCGCGCGCTCGACCCGATCCCCGTGGCCTGCGAGATCGTGCAGGCGCTGCAGATGCTCATCACGCGCCGAGTGCCCGTCTTCGACCCGTCAGTGGTCACTGTGACGCAGATTCACACCGGCACCACCTCGAACGTGATTCCGGAGACCGCGTGGATCAACGGCACCATCCGTGCCGTCAGCGAGTCGACACGAAAGAAGGTGCACGACGGCCTGAAGCGGGTCGCCGAAGGCATTGCCGCGACGCACGAGATGTCGGCACGCGTCGAAGTGAAGATCGGCTACCCCGTCACCGTGAACGACGGCCCGAGCGCCGACTTCGGCCTGCAGGTCGCTGACGCGTTGGTCGGCGCCGACAAGGCCGTGCGCCTGCCCAGCCCGGTCATGGGCGCGGAAGATTTCTCGTACGTGCTCAACAAACTGCCGGGCGCGATGATCTTCCTCGGCGGTACGCCCGAGGGCGTCAATCCTGCGACGGCGGCGCCGAACCACTCCAACCGGGTGATGTTCGACGAGAAGGCCATGAAGACGGGCATCGCGATGTACGCCTCCCTCGCTCTGCGCACGCTGGGCGTGCGCCTCGACTGACGTCTCGATGACGCGTCCGCTCGACGGAGTCCGCGTCTTGGACTTCACTCGGGTGCTCGCCGGCCCGCACGCCACGCGCATGCTCTGCGACCTCGGAGCAGAAGTCATCAAGGTGGAGCCCCCGGTCGGCGACTTGACGAGATTCGGCCAACCGCGACTCAACTCGCTGGCGACGTACTTCATCCAGCAGAACGTCGGCAAACTCAACGTCTCGCTCAACTTCGACGACGAACGAGCCATCGACATCGCCAGGCAACTTGCTGATCGTTGCGACGTCGTGATCGAGAACTTCCGACCCGGAGTCATGCAGCGTCTCGGTCTCGGCTACGAAGCGCTCTCGGCCCGAAATCCGCGTCTCGTCTACGCGTCAATCAGCGGATACGGCGCGACCGGGCCGTGGGTCGACCGTCGCGCCTACGCACCGGTCGTGAACGCCGAAGCCGGACTCACCAAGCACCAAGGCGACGCGCGCGGCGGCGAGTACGCGAACGACCCGTTCAGCCACGGCGACGTATACACCGGCATGGAAACCGCCGCAGCGATCCTCGCTGCGCTGCTGCAACGCGAACGCACCGGCCGCGGGCAGCACATCGACGTCTCGATGGCCGAGACGCTGCTCTACGTGAACGAGCACGCTCACGACCAGTTGTGGCAAGGCGACGTGCCGGACGACTGGATTCGCTCGTTCCAACCGGCCGACTATCCCGTGCTCACGACGAATGACGGCAGCGTCGTCGTGGTGAGCGGGCACCCCGCGTCAAAGACGAACTTCGCGTGGTTCTGCGCGGCCATGGGTCGAGACGACCTGCAGAACGATCCGCGGTTTGCCGACGTGCCGAGCCGGCTCGCGCATCTCAACGACTTCGCGAAGATCCTGCAGGAGTGGGCGTCGACCGTCGCGAACGCCGAAGAGATCGAGCGAATCTTTGCCGCGCACGGTCTGGCGACGGGGCGGCTGCGCAGCGTCGCAGAGCTCGCCGACACCGACTGGGCACGCCAGCGCGGGGCCATCACCGAGGTCTCCGATCGTGGCGGCGGCACGGTGCGCATCCCCCAGAGCCCATGGAAGTTCAGCGACGCCGACGTTCGCGTTCGCGGCGAGCCGAAGTACCGCGGCGAGGACAACGCCCGCGTGCTGCGCGACATTCTCGGTATGGACGAAGCCGACATCGAGCGGCTCGCTCGTGACGGCGTGACGAGCAGTCACGGCCCGACGGCCAGCCAAAGCCCCACCACGCCCGCCGATTCGACGAGATAAACGTCAGCGGCCGCTGTGGCCGAATCCCCCGCCGCGGTCGTTTTCGTCGAGCGCTTCGACCGGCGACCACTGCACGTCGGTGATCGCCTGGACGACGAGCTGTGCGATTCGGTCGCCGCGACGAACCTGGTAGTCGTCGTTCGGATCGTGGTTGATCATGATCACCTGCAGCTCGCCGCGGTACGCGGAGTCGATGATGCCCGGGGTGTTGACGAGCGAAATCCCGTGCTTGAGCGCCAGCCCGCTGCGCGGCACGACCATGCCCATGTGGCCGCGCGGTATGGCGACCGCCACGCCGGTGGCCACCAACACGCGGCCGCCGTTGCGCGGCAAGAGAGCGTCGACGCGCGCGTGCAAGTCGAGCCCCGCGTCGTCGGGATGCGCCTTGACAGGGAGCGGCAGTTCGGGGTCGAGTCGTCGAATCGGCACGACCAGCGATGAAGGCACCTCATGACGATACGACGCGCCGTAAGGTTGAGTGATGCTCGTGTGGATGGACCTCGAGATGACCGGGCTCGATCCGAACGTGGACGTCATCGTCGAAATCGCCTCCCTCGTCACCGATGACGACCTGAACGTGGTGGCCGAGGGCCCCGACCTCGTCATCCACCAGCCCGACGACGTGCTCGCCCGCATGGAGCCCGTGGTGGTCACCATGCACACGGAATCCGGCCTGCTCGAGGCGATTCGGGGCTCGCGTACCACGCTGGCCGAAGCAGGGGCGGCGACGCTCGCCTTCATCAAGCAACACGTGCCAGACCCGCGCAGCGTGCCGTTGTGCGGCAATTCGATCGGCACAGACCGACGGTTTCTCGCCAAGTACCTGCCGGAGATCGAGAACTACCTGCACTACCGCAGTGTCGACGTATCAAGCGTGAAAGAACTCGCCAAACGCTGGTATCCGGCGTCGAGCGTCTCGCGGCCACCGAAGACCGGCGCGCACCGTGCCCTCAACGACATCCGCGAGAGCGTGAAGGAACTCGCGTTCTATCGAGCGTCGTTCTTCGTGCCATCACCGGGTGGCAATGGTGCGACCGCGCCAACCGACGCTGCCAAGCAGCGCTGATCGCAACGCGCTGCGCACGGCCACCGCGACGAACACCGCCGCGTGCAGCGGATACGCGAGCGCACTGCCGACGCCGAAGTTGCCGAAGCGACGCGACATCACCGCCACCTGCACCGCCGACAGCACGTAACACCACGCCGAGGTGAGCGGGCCGCCGCACAACGACACGACCCAGGCGATGATCAGGGCGGCCGACATGCGCGGCACGTTCGAGGCTCCGATCGCGGTGTTCTTCGTCCAGCCCTCCAACAATTGACGCCAGCCGAGCGGATACATGCGGTACTCCACTTGTGACGCTGACGCGACCGTGGCCACCGCCTGTGGCATCACGCGGGCGAGCGCCAAGTCTTCGACCACCGCCCCGCGCACCGTCGGGTGCGCGTGACCGCCCGACTGCAGGTACGCGTCGCGTCGCACCGCGAGGAACGGCCCGTACGCCACGCGGCGGACACCGCGATGGCCGACGCTCGCCACCATCGCCGAGATCACGTTGAACAACATGCTGAACTTCTCGACGAACCCTTGCGTCCGGTGCCAGGGCATCGCGCTCACCACGGCGTCCGGATGTTCGTTCAGCAACCCCACCACGTCGTCGATTGCGCCCGCACCCACGCGAACGTCGGCGTCGACGAACAGCATCACGTCATGACGAGCCGACTGCACGCCTTGCCAACAGGCGTTTGGTTTGCCGGCCCAGCCCGGTGGTAGCGCTCCGGCGGTCACCACCCTGGCACCGTGCCGACGTGCGACCGTGACCGTGGCATCGCTCGAGTCGTCGTCGACGACGATGATCTCGTCACCATCGCTCAACGCACCGTGCAACGATGGCAAGAGTCCGTCGAGGTTCGCGGCCTCGTTACGGCACGGCACGATCACGCTCACCGCCGCTCGTGTCGGCGCGCCGCGAACTCCGGTCGCTGCGTCGTCCGGGTGACGAGCATTGGTGACACGCGGTAGTCGTCTCGCGCGCACGAAGCCGACCCAGCCTGCGACCCAGCCGCCTAAGAAGACAACGAAGCTGTCCGTGCCGGGAAGCGACCACCAGTTCTCGACGAGCGCGAGATGGGCAGCCCGCATCTACTGTGTCACCAGCTGCACGAGCGACGCGGTCTCGTCGCCGTCGACCAGTCGCAAGACGACACGGTCGCCCAACTCATGGACGTGCACCTGCAACGACGCGCCAGGCTCGACCGATCGGTGATGTTCCACCGTCGCGTGCAACGGCGCACGACGGTCGCGGTTGGCCCCCAGATACTCCTCGAGCGGCTCCCAATAGACGGCGTTGTTCAGATGGCCGACCGCGTCAAAATCGGCAAAGCGCAACGGCCAGGCGAACGACTCCTTCGGGGCGTCGCTCGGCATGTCGCGGCCGACGTGCAGACGGGCCGATACTTTCCTCCCGGCGGCCGCTTCACCGATGAACGAGCGGAACGACTCGCTGAGGGCGAGCGGCTTGAGCGTCTGCAGATCGACTCGCACCCACAAGGCGGCCGCTTCGATGAGCGGCTCGTCGGACCCAGCAGCAGAAATTCGCGTGCGGCGCTCTGCCCAGTGAGAGCCGACACCGCCGCACCACGTGACGAGATCCAACTGGTCGAGGTACGACGGAAACTCTCGCACCCACATTTCGGTGCGCCTCACCACCCATCCGTGCGGGTCGTCGTAGTTGCCGTCGAGCGAATCGTCGGTGGCGATGTCTTGCAGGTAGCGGGCCGTCGCATCGAGGCGCAACCGGCCGCGCGGTGTCACGTCGCCGAGTCGTACGCGACGGTGCGCCGCGTACGTGCGACCCGACGACGGAAACGGCGCAGGTTGTGGCATGTGTTGCAGGCGCGACACGGCGACGACGCTACCGAAGAAGGCGGGCATCGGTAGCCTCGCTGCCGTGCGCGTGCGACGCAAGTTGTTGGCTCCGTCGCTCGTCGTTGCGATCGCCGTCGCGATCGGCGCAGGTTGGTGGTGGTCGCGCGCCAGCGACGACACGTACGTGCTCGACTCCACCGTCGGCACGATCGCCTTGAACAAAGTGTCGGAGGGCTCGATGCTCGCCGAAGTCGACCTTGAAGACCTGGACGGCAACGTCGTGTCGACGTCGACCTTCGTCGGCGAGCCCCTCGTCGTAAATTTCTGGTTCACCACCTGCGAGCCGTGTCGGCGCGAGTTTCCGGTGCTCGTCGCGGCCGACGAACGACACCCTCGACTTCGATTCATCGGCGTCAACCTGCTCGACGAGAGCGAGGCTGCGCGGGCCTTCGCGGCCTCCTACGGGGCCACGTTCGACATGTTTTTCGATCGTGACGGCCGGCTGACGAGCGCCATGGGGGTGGCCACCGCTCCGGTGACCCTGCTCGTCGATGCCGGCGGCGTGGTGCGACGCCAGCTGACGGGCGAAGTGACGACCGAGAGCCTCGAACGGGCGATTGCCGAGGCGTTCCCGTCGTGATCGGTTTCGTCGAGGGTGACTTCGCGTATTCGTTGCTGCTCGGCATGCTCGCGGCGGTGAACCCCTGCGGCTTCGTGCTGCTGCCGGCCTACCTCGTCTCGTACCTCAGCGTCGACGATTCGAGCGGTCCTGCCTTGCGCGTCCGCCGTTCGCTCGTCGTCGGTAGTTCCGTATCGGCCGGGTTCTTGGCGGTGTTCATCGTCGTCGGCGCGGTATCGAGACTGTTCACCGGCTGGCTGGCGACGAACGCGAAGTACGCAGCCCTCGTCATCGGACTGGGCCTCATGGTCGTCGGCGTGCGAATGCTCGGCGGCTGGCGGCCGAAACTGTGGGTGCCGTCGCTCTCGGGTTCGGCTCGCGGCGCGAGCACGCGCAACATGGTGCTCTTTGGCGTCGTGTACGCGGTCGCATCGATCGGATGCACGATCGGTCTGCTCACCACCGCGATTCTCGGCAGCTTCTCGCGCGACGGCGCGCTCTCTGGTGTCATCAGCGTCGGCCTCTACGGCCTCGGCATGGGGCTCTTCGTCGTGGCCCTCACCACCAGCCTCGCGTTCGCCAAGAACGCGCTCGTGCGGGGTGGCCGTGGCGTGATGAAAGTGATGGACCGCGTGTCGAGCGTGCTCGTCTTGCTGACCGGCGTCTATCTCACGTGGTACTGGTACGTCGCGATCACCCAGCGCGAAGAAGCCGGAAGTCTCGTGACTGTCGTCGGACGATGGCAGACCAA
The DNA here is from genome assembly GCA_036771295.1 of Ilumatobacteraceae bacterium. Taxonomy (GTDB): domain Bacteria; phylum Actinomycetota; class Acidimicrobiia; order Acidimicrobiales; family Ilumatobacteraceae; genus F1-60-MAGs027. Next base: position 24,555 of record DAIPHP010000007.1, on the reverse strand, counting down.
CCTCGCCGAGACGATCACCGACACCGGGTCGCCGCGACTAGTGGCGGTGTTCGCCGTGATCGTCGCCATCGGCATCGTCGCCGCTTTGCGACGGCGCGAGACGACCCAATCAACATGAATCTCCGCGACTTGCTCGCGCATCCCGGAGTCGAAGAGGTGCTCGAGTTGCGCGGTCGCTTCGGTTTCATGGCTTTCCATGGCGGATCCCTCGAAGAGCGCACCGACCTGATCGCCCGGCTCGCCGCCGAACGCGCCGGTGCGTCGTACTACGGCGTGCACCAGCCGGCAGGTCTCCGCCAACACGTGCCGTCGCACCGGTTCACGGCAGACCAGTCGGATCGTCTCGCCGACTTCATCAGCCACGTCGACGTGGTCATCACCGTGCACGGATACGGACGACAGGGTCTGTTCACGACGATGTTGCTCGGCGGGGGCAACCGCGATCTCGCCGCGCACGTGGCCCCGCACCTTCGCCGCGCGTTGCCTGCCTATCTCGTGGAAGACGACATCGAACGCATCCCCAAAGAGCTGCGCGGCTTGCACCCGAACAACCCGGTCAACGCGGCGCGCAACCGCGGAGTACAACTCGAGCTGCCGCCCCGAGTGCGCGGTACGAGCCCGTTGTGGTGGGACTGGGAAGGCCCGCACCCGACCCCGCACACTGCCGCGCTGATCGATGGTCTCGTGTCGGCGGCAACCACGTGGCCGCTGGCGTCATGACGGCCGACCGATTGTCGGAGTGACCGTTACGGCGCGAGCCGTTCGATCTTCCAACCTGAAGCAATACGCGAATACCGAAACCTGTCGTGCAGACGGCTGGGTCTGCCCTGCCAGAACTCCCATTCGACGGGCACGATCAACCAACCACCCCAGTTCGGCGGGCGCGGGATGACGCCGTCGCCGAAGCGTGCGCGAGCTTCGGCGAGTCGTTGCTCGAGTTGCCCACGATCGGAAATCACTTCGGATTGCGGCGACGCCCACGCGCCGAGCTGCGATTCGCGGGGCCGAGACGCGAAGTAGTCGTCGCTCTCGGCGTTGCTGAGACGTTCCACGTCGCCGCGCAGCCGCACCTGCCGATGCAAGTCGAGCCAAGCGAAGGTCGCCGACACCGAGGGGGCCGCCGACGCTTCACGGCTCTTGGCGCTGGAGTAGTTGGTGAAGAACACGATGCCGCGCGAGTCCGCACCGCGGGCCAACACGACCCGGGCATTGGCTCTTCCGCTCGCGTCAACGGTCGACAAGGTGAACGCGTTCGGCTCGGAGACTCCCGCTGTGGCGGCATCGTCGTACCACGCGGTGAATTGCGCGAGCGGGTCGTCGCGCAAGTCGCCGCGGTCGAGACCTGCGGTCTCGTACTGCACGCGACGGTCGCGAAGGCTCATTTCGGGTTGATGACGGTGGCCCCGCGCATGTACGGGTGCAGCACGCTCGGGATCGTCACGGATCCGTCGGCGTTGCGGAAGTTCTCCACGATCGCCGCCCACACGCGCGGCACCGCCAGCGCCGACGCGTTCAGCGTGTGCGCGATCTCGGTGCCTTTCTTACCGTCACGACGGAACCTGATTTCACCGCGACGAGCCTGGTAGTCGCTGAACCAGCTCACTGAACTGACCTCCAGCCACTGGTCGCATCCGGGTGCGTAGACCTCCACGTCGTAACTGCGGTAGTGGCTCTGCCCGAGATCGCCGGTGCAAATCTCGAGCAGACGGTACGGCAGGCCGAGCGACGCGATCGTCGCCACGACACGCTCCACGAACTCCTCGAGCATCGCCGGGGCTTGCTCGGGCGTCGTGACCGCGAGGATCTCCACCTTGTCGAATTCGTGGCTGCGCAGCATGCCGCGGGTGTCACGACCGGCCGAGCCCGACTCGCGGCGGAAGCACGGCGAGAACGCCATGTACCGCAGCGGCAGCGACGCCTCGTCGAGGATCTCCCCTGCGTGCAGCGAGGTGAGCGGTGCTTCGGCGGTCGGAATGCACCACAAGTCGTCACGGCCGATGTTGTAGGCGTCGTCGGCGAACTTCGGCAACTGTCCGGTCACCGTGAGCGTCTGCGACGTCACGAGAGACGGTGGACGAATCTCCTCGTAGGCGTCGGCGTTGCGGTCGAGGGCGTACTGGCAGAGCGCTCGTGCCAACGTCGCGCCGAGCCCGCGCTGCATGGTGAACATCGCCCCAGAGATCTTCACCGCGCGCTCCGCGTCGAGAATGCCGAGGGCCACCCCCGACTCCCAGTGAGGAACCCGCTGGTGGTCGGCAAAACGGTCCGGCATTTGCAGCGGACCACGGACCACCTTGTTGTCGTCGCTGCCGGAGCCCTGGCTCACGTCGGGGTGCGGAAGGTTCGGGATTCGCAGCAACAAGTCGCGCAACGCCACCTCGACTTGGGCGTACTCGTCGTCGAGCGCCTTCTCGCGTTCGCCGAGCGTACGACTTTCGGCCATCAACGGCTCGGCGTCTTTCTTCTCCCGGCGCAGCACGCCGACCTGCTTCGAAAGGTCGTTGATTCTGGCCCGGGCTGTGTCGCGTTCTGCGGTGATGTCCCGCAGCCGCACGTCGAGACGCACCGCATGATCGAGCATCTCCAGCAGTTCGGGCTTTGCTCGCCTGGCGAGTGCCGCATGCACCGCGTCGGGTTGCGTGCGAAGCAACCGGACATCAATCACAACGAACAAGGCTAGTGCTGCGTCGTTGGTGCACGCGTCGCCTTCTACTGTGTTCGTGGTGAACGCGACACGAGGAAGCATCGCACTCGACGTGCGCTCGTTGACGATTCGTTACGGTGCCGTGCTCGCCGTCGACTCGGTGTCGTTCACCGCACGACACGGCGAGGTCACCGCGGTGCTCGGGCGCAACGGCGCCGGGAAGACGTCGACGATCGAGGCATGCGAGGGTCTTCGCCCAGTGAACGGCGGATCGGTGTCGGTGCTCGGTGCCGACGCCCGTCGATTGCCGGCTGCGGTTCGGGCGCGCATGGGCGTGATGTTGCAAGACGGCGGCATCGCACCAGCCGCACGCGTGCGCTCGACGGTGCGCCACTACTGCGAGTTGCACGACCGCGGAGCCGTCGCCGACGAGCTCGTCGCACTGGTGGGGTTGCAGCACCGTGCCGGGGCCTCCTTTCGACGCTTGTCGGGCGGCGAACGCCAACGGTTCTCCCTCGCCCTCGCACTGGCAGCCCGGCCTGACATCGTGTTTCTCGACGAGCCGACTGCCGGCGTGGATCTTGACGGTCGCGAGGCGACGCGGAGGATCATTGCGGATCTCACGAGTCGCGGTTGTTGCGTCGTGCTCGCGACGCACGACTTGGACGAGGCCGAACGGGTCGCCGACCATGTCGTCGTGCTGCATCACGGCAAGGTCGTCACTGACGACACCGTGCAGAACGTATGCGCCGGCGGGAAGCGGCTCGAAGACGCCGTGCGTGAGGTCACTCGATGAAGCTGGTACTCGCCCAACTGCGCATGGAGCTGATCACCCTCGCGCGCAACTACGAACAACTGCTGTTGGTCGTGGTGATTCCCGTCGGGGTGCTGCTCTTCTTCGGCACCACGGACGTGCTGCCGGAGAGCGTCGACCTGGCCAGGGTCGTTTCGTCGGTGGTCGCGCTCTCGGTGATGTCGACGGCGATGGTGAGCCTGGGCATCGCGACCGGTTTCGAGCGCTCGTACGGCGTGCTGAAGCGCATCGGTGTGACCCCGCTCGGTCGGCACCGCCTCGTGTGGGCGAAGGCGGGCTCGGTCGGCGTCGTCGAACTCGCGCAGGCGGCACTGCTGCTCTCGATCGCCGTCGGCCTCGGATGGTCGGCGAGCGACGCGTCATGGTGGCGCACGGTGCTGGCGATGCTGCTCGGCACCGCCGCGTTCGCCGGCATCGGCCTCGTGCTCGCCGGGCGTCTGCGGGCGGAGGTGAATCTCGCCGCGCAGAACGGGCTGTACTTGTTGCTGCTCGCCGTGGGCGGCGTGATGGTTCCTGCCAGCGAGCTGCCTGACGGGCTCGCGACCGTCGCCAGATTGCTGCCTTCGGGCGCACTCTCCGACGTGCTCGAGTCGACGATCAACGCGCGATCACTTGCCGGCGACTGGTGGTTCGGTCTCGGCGCGACGACAGGAGCCTGGATCGTGTTGGCCGTATGGGCCGTCGTCGCCCCGGCGGTGGCCGGGAAACTCTTCCGTTTCGACGGCTGACCGCCGCTGAGCCGCTCAGCGTCGGTGATTGAGCGTGTCGCCGAGAATCAGACGTCGCGCGTGGGCTCGGGCTTGGCAGGAACCCGGTCGAATTCGCGCGTCACGGCCTCGAACGTGAGCGGCGGTTCGGGCGAACGCACGTAACTCTGGCGCTGGCCGTAACCCGCCATGAAGCGCTTGAACCACAGGAACACGATGATGCTCCACAAGAAGATGGATCCGCCGACTTTCATGATCGCTCCGGCGATTTGTTGGTCGGTAGTCACCGAAAGGCCCCAGACGCGAACCGCGATGTCGTAGTGCTTGTAGACCGCGCCTTCGGCGAACGTGAGCCACGCGGCGGGGACGGTGGGAATCACCGACATGAGGAAGAGATACACCATTCGGCCGCCGTATCCGACGCGCATCGCCGGGTCTGGCGCGGCGATCGGTATCCACATGAGCAGCGACGAAAGGACGAGCCCGACGTGCAGCGAGTAGTGCAGCGGCGCGTTGGAGACGCTCCGGTTGACCAGGGCGGGAATGTGCGTCACCATCACCATGACGTTGAAAATCACGCCGGCGATCACCGGTCGTGCGAACCAGCTGATCACTCGGCCGGCGCGTTGCGAACCGATGATCGCCCTGAACAGCCAGATCGGCGTGGCGAGCAACACGAGCGGCGGCAGGAAGTACGACAGGGCCATGTGCTGGAACATGTGCACGGAATAGAGGTATTCCTCGCTGATGTCATGGATCGGCCAGTCGGACGACAGCCACAGCATCAGCACGGCGAGCACGAAGAGTCGCCTCTGACTGGTCGTAACGATCGGCGCTCCGGCGCGTACTTCTGGCGTGTGCGGGCCGATGAATCGGATCGCGTACCACCACGACGCGACGACGAACGCGACGAGCAACCACACTTCGGGGTGCGCCTGGAACCGCCACGGGCTGGCGAGAAGGTCGGCGGATTCGGCGAGCAACGCCGTCGGCGCGGTCATCGGCTACCTCAGCGCAGGAAGAAGTGGAAGGTGCCGAGTGCGGCGACGTACACACCGATGGCCAAGAACAGCCCGGCGTAGAACAGCCAGCTGAAGATCTTGTTGTCGAACTTCAGGTGCATGAAGTAGCTCACGACCATGAAGAACTTGACCACCATCATGATGAGCAGCGAAGGCAGGAAGAGCGGCCCGAAATCGACGTAGTACGTCGACACTTCGAGCGCCGTGATCGCCGCGAGGATCAGCGCGATGTTGATGTAACCGCGCGTCGACATGCCGTGTTCGGCAGCGTCGTGTGTGCCGTCGGTCGGGGCGTGGGTGTCGGTGGCGGGGTGCGTCGTCATGTCAGACCGGGATCAGGTACACGAGGGTGAAGATGATGATCCAGACGATGTCGACGAAGTGCCAGTACAAGCCGACCATCTCCACGGTCTCCGACTTGCTGCCGGGCACGCGACTGCGCTTGTTGATGGCCACCAAGGCGAGCAACATGATGATGCCGACCGTCACGTGCACGCCGTGGAAGCCGGTCAGGGTGTAGAAACTCGAACCAAAGAGGCTCGTGGTGAATCCGAGGCCCTCGTTGTAGAACGCCGTGAACTCGTACACCTGGCCGCCGACGAACGTGGCGCCGAGCAGCGCGGTGATCGTGAGCCACAGGTTGGTGCCGCGGTCGTCCTTCTTGTGGGCGGCCGACACCGCGAGCACCATCGTGAGCGAGCTCATGAGCAGCACAAAGCTGCTGACCGACGTGAAGGGGATGTCGTAGATCTGCTCGGGCGTCGGACCGTTGGCGACGCGGCCGCGGTACAGCATGTACGTGGAAATGAGGCCGCCGAACAGCAGGCACTCGGAACCGAGGAAGAGCCACATCCCCAACTTGACGTTGGAGATCCCGGTGCTCGAGGTGTGCGCGTCGTGCGCGGCTGCGGTCTCAGCCATGGTGGGCTCCGACCGCGTGTCCGTTGCCCGACGAGCCGTTGGCTGACGGGTCGAAATCGCTCTCCGGGGCAACCGACGGCTCCAAGGCCCATCCGTAGATCGCGTACAGCACGAGCACACCGCCGACGATGGCGACGGGGATCGAGTAGATGAGACCGAGCGCGATCACCGGCAGGCCGGTGGCGAGCACGATGGGCCAGTACGAGGGCGACGGCATGTGAATGTGCGAGTCGGCATTGCGCTCAAGTTCCGCGAGCACCTGCTCGGCGGTCGCGACCTCGCGCATCGTGTGGGTGTTCGGGTCTTCCTCGTACTTGCGGTGGAAGAACTCGTCCAAGTGGTGCACGTGCGGAATGGAGTCGAAGTTGTGCTCCTTCGGCGGGCTGGAGGTCATCCACTCCAGGCTGCGCGCGTTCCACGGGTCGAGCGGGGCACGCGTCTTGTTGCGTGCCGTGACCACGATGTTGATGAGGAAGAACAGCACGCCGATGGTGAGGATGATCGAACCGATCGAAGCGACGAGGTTCCAGAACGCGAGGTTGAAGAAGCCCTCGCCGGCGCGGGCTTCGGTCCACACGTACATGCGGCGCGGCTGCCCTTGCAGACCGAGGATGTGCATCGGGCCGAAGGTGAGGTTCATGCCGATCACCATCAGCCAGAAGTTCCACGAGCCGAGGCGCTCGTTGAGCATCTTGCCGAACATCTTCGGCCACCAGTAATAAAAGCCGGAGAACAAACCGAAGATCGCGCCGCCGAACAGCACGTAGTGGAAGTGCGCGACGATGTAGTAGGTGTCGGTCTGCTGCGTGTCGCTCGGCGCCACCGAGTGCGTGACGCCCGAGAGGCCGCCGATGGTGAAGAGCACCACGAGACCGACGGCGAACTTCATCGCGGTCGTGAAGACGAGCTTGCCGCCCCACATGGTGAGCGTCCAGTTGATGATCTTCACGCCGGTCGGCACTGCGATCGCCATCGTGGCGACGGAGAACACCGCGACCGACACGGGGCCGAGACCGGAGGCGAACATGTGGTGGGCCCACACGCCCCAGCCGACGAAGCCGATCGCCGCGCCGGAGAACACGACGAACGGGTACCCGAACAGCGGCTTGCGGCTGAACACCGGCAGCACTTCGGAGATGATGCCGAAGGACGGCAGGATCAACACGTACACCTCGGGGTGACCGAAGATCCAGAAGAGGTGCTGCCACAGCAGCGGGTCGGCGCCGGCAGCGACGTCGAAGAACTGGGCTCCGAACATTCGCTGGAAGCTGAGCAGGAAGAGCGCGACGGTGATCACCGGGATCGCGAAGAGCAGGAGGAACTGCACGACGGTGATCATCCACGTGAAGATCGGCATCTTCATGAGCGTCATGCCGGGTGCGCGCATGTTGAGCACCGTGACGATCAGGTTGATGGCGCCAGTGAGCGAGGCGATACCGGCGATCTGCAGGCCGAGTGCCCAGAAGTCGACGCCGTGGCTCGGCGAGAAGACCGGGCCGGAGTTCGGCGCGTACATGAACCAGCCGCCGTCGGCCGCACCGCCGAGGAACCACGCGAGGTTCACGACGATGCCGCCGCCGAGCACGCACCAGAAACCGAACGCGTTGAGTCGCGGGAAGGCGACGTCACGGGCGCCGATCTGCAACGGCACGAAGTAGTTGGCGAACGCGGCCGCCATCGGCATGACGAAGAGGAACACCATCGTCGTTGCGTGCATGGTGAACATCTGGTTGTAGAGGTCGGCGTTCAGCACCTTGCCATCCGGGGCTGCGAGCTGCAGGCGGATGAGCACCGCTTCGAGGCCGCCCACGATGAAGAAGAACAGCGCCATCGCGCCGTACATGATCCCGAGCTTCTTGTGGTCGACGGTGAACAACCACGACTTCCAGCCGGTGCTCGCCACCGGTCGGCGCAGGGCGCCGAACGTGCGCGTCGGCGTGATGGCCGGGGCGGCTGGTGCAAGGGCGGGCACCGCCGTGGTGCCGGGTGCCGGACGTTCGATGATGGCCATCTGTTCCTCCTACTACCTCAGCGTCAGCAGGTATGCGACGAGTTTGTCGATGTCGGATTCGCTCAAGCCGAGGTTCGGCATGCCGCGGTACTTGCCGTTGGTCTCGGTGAGCAACGTCGGGTTGGCGTACATCGGTTTTTCGGCGGGCGCGTTGCGCAGCCAGGCGCGCAGGTCAGCGACGTTCAGGCACGCTTCGCCGACGCCAGCCAGGTACTTCTCGCCGAACTCGGCGCTTTCGGCCTTCCACACGTCGTCACGGCACGCATCGCGCAGCAGGTCGAACATCGCTCCGGCGAACGTGTTACGTGTCATGAACTTGGTCAAGTTCGGCGCGGCACCTGACCAGACGTTCTCGTCGGGTGCGGCGATCGCGAGCGTGCCGTCGGCGCGCTTCAAGCCGTCGACCTGGTGGCAGCGCACGCACTGGTTGAGGAACACCGACTCGCCCTCTTTGGCCAGCGTGCCCTCGGCGGGCGCCTGGTACGCGGCTTGCTGGTTCGCCACCCACTTCGCGAAGTCGTCTTTCGACAACGCGACAGCCTCCATGCGCATGTTGGCGTGCGACAGTCCGCAGAACTCCGTGCATTGTCCGGCGTAGATGCCGGGTTCGTCGGCCTCGAGTCGCAGGGTGTGGATGCGTCCTGGCACGGCGTCACGCTTGCCGTTCAACGCCGGGATCCAGTACGAGTGGATGACGTCGCGGCTGGTTTCGCGCAGCAGCACCTTGGTGCCGACGGGCATCACGAGCTGGCCCGACGTGATGATCGGTTGGGTGATGCCCCACTCGTTCTGCGTCGGGTAGTCGTACTCCCACCACCACTGCTGGCCCGTCACGTTGATGACGAGTTCGGTGTCGTCGGTGCGCGCGAGATCGAAGATGACGCGAACGGTGAACACGCCGACCACTGCAAGGATCAGAGCGGGGATGATCGTGAGAGTGATCTCGAGCGCCGGCTTGCCGTGCGTCTGTTCGGGGATCGGCTGGCCGCGGTCCTTGTAACGCCAGATGACGTACACGACGACGACGAAAACGATGATGCCGATGATGCCGGCGACGGCGAACACCGGTCGCTGCAGATCGTCGATCATCTGCGCGTTCGGACCCTTTGGTTGCCAGGTGTCTTGCGGGGCTTCCGTCGCGCACGAACCGAGCACGAAGAGCGACGCAAACGCGGCGATCGAACGCGCGAGACCGCGACGAGACATCACCCGACTCACGCTAAAGCCCGAGGCTCGGCGGGTCTCGTTCGTCCGCTCGTGATTCACGGCACGAACACTTCGATCGATTGACCGTCGACACCCGGGACGCGGAGCGTGAACGGTTCTTCTTGTGCGATTGAGGGCTTGTTGTACGTGATGGTCAGCGCCTGCTCGGCACCGTTCGGGATCAGCTGCGTGCAGGTCTCGTTCTTGCCGTCGTGAGCGTCTTTGCCGCCTTCGGCAGGTGCCGCAGCGGCCATCGCCGTGCCGAGCGTGGCGACCATTCGTCGCTCGGCGTCGTCATAGTTGCGGAAGATGAAGGTGACGGGATTCGCGCGAGGAACGCTGATCACTTCCTGCGGCCCGCTGAATCCGTACACGTCGGCAGAGAGACGGCCGTCGCGCAGCTCGATGACTGCAGCGACGTTGCTGCGCAGCGACAGCGTCTTCATCGCCTTCTTGTCGAAGTACTTCGATTTCTCTGCGCCGCACTCACGGTGGGTGTAGTGGCCTTCCTCGGCAGCTTCGACGAGCTCCTCGCGAAGACCCGCGCCGGTGCCGGCGATACCGCCGGCGACGATGCCGAGTGCGCCGATCACGCAGATGCCGCCGACGAGCGCCGACTTGAGCGCCGGGCGAACGGCGAAGATCGTGCCGACCAAGAGAACGATTGCGGCAACCACCATGAACACCACCGCGCCGGCGCTCTTGGAGATCGCCAGCATGATGCGCGAGAACGAGAAGATGATCACGCCGAGCCCGAGCATCGCGATGACGGGGAACTCGATCGGGTGCAGCACTCGTCGACGTGCGGACTCGTTGTGTGCCGGGTCGTCCGACGCCGACTCGCTCCACGCCTGAACCATCCATTCGGCGAGCGCGGCGAGCACGACGACGATCGCGAGCACGAAGTACACCTGCGCGACCACCAACCCGAGCACGAAGAGCACGAGACCGAGCACGGTGACGAGCGGCCACATCGAGGCGCGAGTGAGCGCGTTGTCGCGCGGCTGGGCCTCGTCGTCGCCCTCGTTGACGATCAGCACGGCTGCGGTCAGGCCGACGAGAGCGGCAAACACGATGCTGAGCGCGACTCCGCCGATGGCGAGACGCTCGACGAAGACGAGGTACGCGACCAGATTGACGGCCGCGAACCCGGTGAGACCGAGGAAGAGTTTCGAGCCGACCTTGAACATGGGTTACTTCTGCACGTAGACGACGAACCACACGGCAGTGAAGATGCCGAATGTCGCGTACCAATAGAGGGCGTGGGCGGCGAGCACGTCGCGATCGCCGGTGCGCCCGGCGAGCACGCGGAACATCGCGACGAGCGAGAACGTGACTGCACTGGCGATGATGGCGAACATCATTCCCGTCACGGTGTAGAACATCGTCTGGTACGCGTCGTCGCGCAGCACGATGTCCATCTGCATCCACAGCGCCACTTGCACGTTGAGCAGGGCGAGACCGGTGAACATGGTGACCGCGAGCGCCAGGGTGGTGTGCGACTTGTCGTTGCGGCGCCCGGCATACACGGCCCACTGCGCCATCACGCACACGATGACGAACGTGAACATCATCGTGGTGGCGGCCACTTCGGGAATCGCGATGTCTTTCTTCAGCCAGTCCTTGATGATCGAGACACCGTCGCTCGCGACGCGGGTGGGCGCCTTGGCGCGGAAGTCGAGCCACATCGCGAGCATGCCGCCCATCAACGAGGCGGCTGCTGCGGCAACGAACGCCGTCGCGACAAAAACGGTGCTGTTGCGGCGCGACGGACCGGCGGCGAGTGCGGGCACGCTCATGCCGATGCTCCCTGCGCGTAGCGATCAGCGACGGGTTCACCGCGACGCGACTTCAGAACGAGCGCCGAGAACGCCACCACGACGAGCACCATGAGGAGGTGCCCGAGGGCGACGGCGACGTTGGCGACTCCGACGATCCCGGAGTCGTCGTATCCAGTCGCGACGGCGGCGGGTTGGTCGAGGAAGCCGGCCACGTAGTGCGGCAGCGACGCGAGCACGGTGGCGACGAACCCGAGCAACGCGAGCAGCAACACGGGCGTGTCAGGCAACGCGCGACCCGTCAACGAGCCGATGTGCAGCGTGACGGCACCGATCGAGGCGAGCACCGCACCGTAGACGACATAGACGAGCGCGGCTTCGCCGAACACCGTGCCGACGAGACCGAGAGCCTCGAGATGCATGGCGGCAGAACCGACGAGCCCGGTGAGAATCATGCCGACACCGAGGAACGACGCGACGAAGGCGGCAGACACGCTCGGCGTTCCGTCGCGCAGCGCCAAGAGAGCGAGCAGCACCACCAGCAACGGTGCGAGCAGCGGGACGAGGTTGAACAACGCGAACGGCACGAACGACTGCAGCGTCGCGAACGGTGTCTTGCCCGTTTCGAACACGTGCACCTGTTGCGTGACCGAACTGAACACGACGGACGCGGCGACACCGACACCGACGAGCACCGCGCCGCGCAACGGCTGGCGGCCTTTGGCGGTTCGTACCGCGGCGTCCGCGAGCACCCCGAGCGCGAGGGCCGCATACACGAGCGTCTGCGGCTCGCGCATCGACCATCCGAGCCAAGAATCGAACAGGTCAGCGCCGCCGAACGCGACGCGGGCGTTCACGAAATCAACCCACAGATAGGCGACGGTGCCGAGCGCCACCGGCAACGTGAGCACGAGACCAACGGCAGAAATCAACGCGGCAAAGACACCGACCGGGACATCGGCGAGCCGCTGCCCGTTGCGCCGCGTCAACACCGTGGTGGCCACCGAAACGGCGACGGCGACGAGACCGACGATGACCAGTCCCAGACCCAGAAGATACGTCTCGACGTAACGCTCGTCTCCCCCGCCGGGGCCGCCGTTGCCCAGATACGACACGAGTACGACGATCGAGCCGGCGAGCCATGCCCACCAACCGAACGCCGCCAGTCTCGGGAGCGACACGTTCGAGGCGTGCAGCTGCCCCGGCAACGTCCACACCGCGATGCCGAGCATGAGCGGAGCGACGACACCGAACACGAGAGCGAATCGGTGCAACGAGAACAGTTGCACCAGGGCGCCGGCATCGACGAGTGCGGCGCCTGCGTCGAGGCGTTCGAGCCCGAGCACCGCTCCCACGACCCCGGCCACGATGGCCCACACCGCGGCGGCGGCGGCGAGCGAGGATCCGATGCGAACGTGATCGGCGGCGGTCAGCCAGCGACCCACCGAAACGAGCGGGGCGGGGACCGCAGAACGACGAGCGTCGCCTGCCGAATGCGATTCCACTGCCGTCGTCACCATCACGCAAGGCTACTCAAATCGGCCGTTTCGACCGAGGTCTCGCGACGGCGAGTGATTCACGCGAAAGGGCAGCGTCGCCGAACTAGCGCACGAGCACGTCGACGGTGACGGCAAGAAAGAGCAGCGTCACGTACGAGATGGAGAACGAGAAGACACGCATCGCCGCCGCCTGCGTCGGGTTGCGACCGAGGCCGAACGTGAGCGCGATGAAGGCCACGCCGAGCACGACCGAGGACACCATATAAATGACACCCATGTCGTTCAGCGGGATGAGCGTGAACGACGCGAGGGCCACGGCGACCGAGTACCACCCCATGGTGCGCACGGTGCGCTCGGGTGTCTCGACGACGGGCAGCATCGGTACCGAAGCCGCGCGGTAGTCGTCGACGTGGCGAATCGCCAGCGCCCAGAAGTGCGGCGGCGTCCAGAGAAAGATGACGAGGAAGAGCGCGACCGCGGACCATGACACGTCGTTGGTGACCGCCGCCCAGCCGACCAGCACCGGTGCGGCGCCGGCTGCTCCGCCGATCACGATGTTCTGGCGCGAGGTGCGCTTCAACCACAACGAATAGACGAACACATAGAAGAGCGTCGCAGCGATCGCGAGCGCACCCGCGAGCACGTTTGACGAGGCCGCGAGCACCGCGAACGCTGCGACTTCGAGAGCGACGGCGAACGCCAACGCGTTGCGCGGACGGATCCGCCCGGTCACGAGGGGACGGTTGCGCGTTCGCTCCATCAAGTGGTCGATGTCGCGGTCGATGTACATGTTGATCGCGTTGGCTCCGCCTGCGGCGAGCGTGCCGCCGACGACCGTCCACACGACGAGCCACGTGTCGGGCCACGACCCTTCAGCGAGCACCATCGTCGGCACGGTGGTGATGAGCAACAGCTCGATGATTCTCGGTTTGGTGAGCGCGACGTACGCGCCGAGCACCGTGCGAGCCGGACGCGAACCGACGTGGGCGAACGCACTCGTCAAACGAGAAGGAACGAGCGGTTTGCCGATCACCACGCGCCTGAAGGCTAGGAGCCACGCGTGCCGCCGAGAATGCGTCGGCACAATGGAGGCATGTCGACGGCGACCGAAATCACGGGCGACACGACGCTCGACCTCGATCGACCGTGGGTGGTCATCGTCTGGAACGACCCGATCAACCTGATGTCGTACGTGACGTGGGTGTTCCAGAAACTGTTCGGTTACAGCCTCGAAAAGGCGACCGAATTGATGCTCGACGTGCACGAGAAAGGTCGTGCGGTCGTGTCCAACGGCACACGCGAACGGGCCGAGGTCGACGTGCAACGACTGCACGAGCACGGATTGTGGGCGACGATGCAGCGGGACGACGCGTGATATTCGAGAACGTCGACGGCGGACTCCGGCTCAACATCGACGAGCACTCGCGCGAGGTGGTGGTGCATCTGTTCGGCGAATTGCGCAACGAGGTAGTCGCCGCAAAACAGTCGCCGCACAACGACCTCGCTCCGCACATGAAACGACTGTTCCCGACCGGTTACCACGCCGACGAGAAACGAAACGAGGAGTACCGACGGCTCACCCACGGCGATCTCGCCGACGCGCACCTGGCCGCGATCGACGACGCCATCACGATGCTCGCCCCTGACCGGGTGTTCACCACGGTCGAACTTGAGCGTTTCGTTCGCGCTCTCAACGCGATGCGGCTCGTGCTCGGCACGGTGCTCGACGTGAGCGAGGACGACGACGGCGAGGAAAGTGACGCGAGCTCAGAAGAAGCGGAGACTGACGACCCGACGGAGATGCAGCGGCAGGTGTACGACTACCTCGGCTGGCTGCTGCACACGTCGCTCGACCAACTCCGCGCCTGACGAGACGGGCCCGTGAGGCCCGGGAGTTTCCCCTTGATTGCGCTGGTAGATTTCATGTGCTCTTCCAACGAGATACAAATCCTTGCCCCCATCGTCTAGAGGCCTAGGACACCACCCTTTCAAGGTGGCGGCACGGGTTCGAATCCCGTTGGGGGTGCGAAGATCAGTTTCGACAACGAATCTGGTCCCGTGGTGAAGTTTGGAGTTCACGCCGGCCTGTCAAGCCGGAGGTCGCGGGTTCAAATCCCGTCGGGACCGCGAGTCGGTGGCAACACCGAGTCATGGTCGGGTAGCTCAGTTGGCAGAGCACGCGCCTGAAAAGCGCGGGGTCACCGGATCGACGCCGGTCCCGACCACGAGGGAATCGTTCGCCGTGCGGCGAACATGAAGTACTGCAACGACTGCACGAGGTGCCGACTACGAGTTGTAGTCGTACCCGAGTTGCGGAGCCGTGAGCATCGGCTCGTAGAAGATTCCGGCGTTGCGCGCCATCTCCGCGCAGGTTCCGCCGCGATCGACGATCACCGTGATGAACACCGGCGTCGCACCGAACGCCCTCACTGCGTCGACTGCTTCGAAAATCGACGTTCCGCGCGTGACCGTGTCTTCGACGACGGCAACACGGTCGCCGGGTTGCAGAGCGCCGGCGATGCGGCCGGTCACGCCGTGATCCTTTGCTTCTTTGCGAACGCTGAAACTACGCAGGGTGCGACCGCGCTGGGCGGCGAGTGCGGCGATGCCGAACGCCACCGGATCTGCCCCCATCGTCAAGCCGCCGATCGCCGTGATGTCGGGAGGAAGCAGCGAGAGCGCGACGTCGGCGACCAGGAGAATTCCGTCGGGTCGGCACGCCGTTTGTTTGGTGTCGAGAAACCACGTGCTGGAGCGACCCGACTTGAGCGTGAACGTGCCAGTCTTCAACGAATGTTCGAGCACGTGACGACGAAGCGCTTCGCGCGCGGGGTCGAGCGGCGGCAGGGTCGACACGACGTCAGTCGAGCTCGTTCAGTGCGTCGATCGCGCGTGACGCGTGCACCAGCACTCGTCGCAAGTCGAATGCCTTGTCGAGTGCCGATCCGCTCATTTTCGCCGAGATCTCCGGGGCCGAGGCGAGCACTTCGCGCAAGTGCGTGCGTGTTTCGTGGGCACGCTTGGTTGCGTCTTGCACCAGTCGATACGCGGCGTCGCGACTGAAGCCTGCTTCGACGAGCGCCAACAACACCGACTGCGAGTAGATCGCACCCCGGGTGTGCTCGAGGTTCGTCGACATTCGCTCGACGTCGACCTCCCAGTTCGCCACGAGACGACCGAGGCGCTTGACCATGTAGCACGTCAGCGTCGCGGTGTCGGGAAGAATGATGCGCTCGACCGAGGAGTGCGAGATGTCTCGCTCGTGCCACAAGGCGACGTTCTGCAGCCCGGCCTGCAAGTTTCCGCGCACGACCCTGGCCAGACCAGAGAGCGTCTCGGCAGAAATTGGATTGCGCTTGTGCGGCATCGCCGAGCTGCCTTTCTGCCCCGGCGCGAAACCCTCTCGAACCTCCGACACCTCGGTGCGTTGCAGATGGCGCAACTCGACCGCGATCATCTCGATGGTGCTGGCGATGCCGGCGCACGCGGAGAGAAACTCGGCGTGGCGGTCGCGGCTGATCACTTGCGTCGCAGGAACCGCTCGCAAGCCCATCGCCGCGGCGACGTGTTGTTCGACGCGCGGGTCGATGTTGCTGTAGGTGCCGACGGCGCCCGACAACTTGCACACCGAGATCGTGTACCGCGCCGACTTCATGCGGCGGCGATCGCGGTCGACTTGCAGCGCCCACAGCGCGACCTTCGCGCCGAAGGTCGTGGGTTCGGCGTGCATCCCGTGCGTGCGGCCGATCATCGCGGTGTCGCGGTGCGCACGCGCCTGGCCAACGAGCGCGGCAATCAACTCGCCGAGAGCAGAGTCGATCAGTTCCGCCGAGTCGCGCAGCATCGCGCACCACGCAGTATCGACGACGTCGCTGCTCGTCAATCCGTGGTGCAGCCATGCGGCGTCCGGGCCTCCGATTCGTTCTTGCACGACGTCGACGAACGCCGCGACGTCGTGGTTCGTCACGGCTTCCCGTTCGCTGACGGCGGCGACGAACGCCGGGTCGATCTTCGGTGCGCGCGCACGACACGCCGCAGCAGCCGCGGTTGGCACGGCGCCGATTGCCGCCTGGCCGTCGAGAGCGTGCAGTTCGATGTCGAGATAACGAGCGAACCGAGCGGCGTCGGAGAAGATTGCGTCCATCTCGGGCAACGAGTACCGCTCGATCATGACTTCCCTCCGCGCACGACCACATCGTCACGCTCCGGGCCGACACCGACCATGCTGACGGGCACGCCGGTGTGCCGCTCGACGAGCGATAGCAACGTCTTCACGGCTGGCGGAAGATCGGCTTCGCTGCGGCACGAGCGCAACTCGTGCTTCCATCCCGGCAGGTCTTCGTAGACGCACTCGACGCGACCGAGCGCGTCGGCGTCGTCGGGGAACCCGTCGAGCACACGACCGTCGAGTCGGTATCCGGTGCAGACGCGCACGGTGTCGAAGTCGTCCAGCACGTCCAACTTGGTGAGTGCGATGTCGGTGAGCGAGTTCACGCGCACCGCGTGGCGAAGCATCACGAGATCGAGCCAGCCGGGTCGGCGACGACGTCCGGTGACGGTTCCGAACTCGCGGCCGACGTCGACGATGCGGTCTCCGAGCTCGCCGTGCAGTTCGGTCGGGAACGGTCCGGCACCGACACGCGTCGTATACGCCTTGGCGATTCCGACCACCCGCGTGATGTCGCGCGGGCCGAGCCCGCTGCCGGCGCAGGCGCCGCCGGCAGTCGGGTTCGACGACGTCACGTAGGGATACGTGCCGTGGTCGATGTCGAGGAACGTCGCTTGCGCGCCTTCGAGCAGTATCGACGCTCCGTCGGCAAGTGCGTCGTGCAACAGGTTGACGGTGTCGGCAAGGTGCGGCAACAGGCGCTCGGCGAGCGCATCGAAACTGCTGACGACGTCGTCGACATCGAGGAGCGGTTCGCCGAGCGAGGCAAAGAGTTCGTTCTCCTGGGTGGCTCGTTCTTTGACGAGCGCACGAAAGCGCTCGCGATCGCGCGCGTCACCCGCGCGCACTCCGACACGCTGCACTTTGTCGGCGTAAGCGGGGCCGATGCCTTTCAGGGTCGTGCCGAGTTTCGACTCGCCGCGCGACGACTCGTTGATCGCATCATGTCGCTGGTGCCAGGGGAAGATGAGGTGTGCGAGCGTGGAGACGCGCAAACGATCGCATGAGATGCCGCGTTTTTCCAAGGTGTCAATCTCGGAAAACAGCGTCGGCAGATCGACGACCACGCCGTTACCGATGACCGGCGTGACGTGCGGGTACAGCACGCCGCTCGGCACGAGTTGCAGCGCGTAACGCTCGGATCCGACGACGACGGTGTGGCCGGCGTTGTGCCCGCCTTGGTAGCGCACCACATGGCTGTGCGCGTTCGACAAGAGGTCGATGATTTTTGCCTTGCCCTCGTCACCCCACTGGGTGCCGACTACGACGGTGACGGGCATTGACGCTCCTGGCTCGATGGAACGTAGAGAAAGCCTACACGCATCAGCACGTGAACGCTCGAGAAAACACCGATATCACCGATAGTTTCGTGACGTGAACGCCGTGCTGCGCCGTCGCGAATGGGCGACGATGAGCACCGACGAACGTCGGGCGTTCGCCGGGCGCTCGTTGCACGACGTACTCACACCGTCGCTCCGCCAAGAGATCGCGTTGCTCATCGACGACGTCCGCGCACGCGGCGACGACGCCGTGTGCGACGCCACCCTGCGTTTCGACGGCGTGTCGCTGCGGCCGGAACAGTTGCGAATCCCCGCCGACGACATCATGCGCGCCTCGGTGCCCGACGCCTTGCAATCGGCGCTCGTCGACGCCATCGACCATGTGCGTCGATTCAACGAGGTGGTGCGTTCGAGGCAGAGCGACTGGTCGACGGAGATCGAGCCGGGGGCCCGCGTCGGCGAGAAGGTCACGGCGATCGAGTCGGCGGCCTTGTTCGTGCCGAGCGGCAAGGCGAGTTATCCGTCGGTCGCGTACCAACTCGGCGTACCGGCGGTGGTGGCGGGAGTGCCGCGAATCGCCCTGGTCGTGCCGCCGATGCCCGACGGCTCGGGTCGCGTCGATCCCGCGGTGCTGGTCGTGTGCCGGATGCTCGGCATCGACGAGGTGTACCGCGCCAACGGACCGGCGGCGATCGCGGCGCTGGGCTTCGGCACCCGCAGCATCAGCGCCGTGAGAAAGATCGTCGGGCCCGGAAGCCCCGCGGTCACGGCGGCACAAGTCGAGATGCAGCGCCACGGCGTGGCGACGATGATGGTGCTCGGCCCGACCGAGAGCATGATGGTCGCCGACGATTCCACCGACGCGCGGCGCGCCGCGTTGGACCTGTTGGTCGAAGCAGAACACGGCGAGGACTCGACCGTCGTGCTCGTCGCCACCGATCGCGGTGTCGTCGACGCCATCGACGCGCATCTCGAGACGATGCTGAACGACTTGCCGACACGGCGTGCCGCAGCGGCAAGGGCTGCGCTCGGCACCAACGGAGGTGCCGTGCTCGTCGGAACGCTCGCTGAAGCGTGCGACGTGGTCAACGCGTTCGCTCCCGAACACTTGCAGCTGGCGATCGCCGAACCCAGGTCGGACGACGTCGTGGCGCGCATCAAGCACGCCGGCGAGATCCTCGTCGGCCAACACACGCCGTTCTCGGCCGCGAACTTCGTGTTGGGCGTGCCCGCCTCGTTGCCGACGAGCGGGTTCGCGGCGGTCTCGTCGGGCATCACGGCGGCAACGTTCTTGAAGACCACTGCCATCGCGACGGCATCGGAGGCGTCGCTGCGAAGAATGAGGCCGACGATCGAGGCGTTGGCAGACCACGAAGGTTTCCCTGCGCACGGCAACGCAGTGCGCAGGCGCTTCGACTGAATGACGACGGTCAGCCGTCCGACGAGTCTCGTCGTCTGACGTCGGTCAGCCGGCGTCCGACGGGTTGACGCTGAACTCGCCGTCGACCAAGTCGACCACGATCATCCCGTTGCCGCTCGTCTCCGACACCTTGCCTTCGAGCAGGAGCAGTGCAGCCGGGTCGGCGATCGTGCGCTGGATCAGCCGCTTCAACGGGCGCGCGCCGAACTCGGCGTCGTAACCGCGGTCGGCCAACGCCAACCGAGCAGCCGGCGTCACCGCAAGCGTGATGCGTCGTTCGGCGAGCCTGTCGATCAGGCGCTGCAGCTGGATTTCGACGATCGCTCCGAGATGTTCGCGGCTGAGCTGGGCGAACCGGACGATCTCGTCGATGCGGTTCACGAACTCCGGCTTGAAGTATTCGATCGGTTCGACCGGCAGGTTGCTCGTCATGATCAACACCGTGTTGGTGAAATCGACCGTACGACCCTGGCCGTCGGTGAGTCGTCCGTCGTCGAGCACCTGCAAGAGCAGGTTGAACACCTCAGGATGCGCCTTTTCGATTTCGTCGAGCAGCACCACGCTGTACGGTCTGCGACGCACGGCCTCCGTCAATTGACCGCCTTCGTCGTACCCGACGTAGCCGGGAGGCGCTCCGACGAGACGGCTCACCGAGTGCTTCTCGGAGTACTCGCCCATGTCGATTCGAACGATCGCTTTCTCGTCGTCGAACAGGAACGAGGCGAGTGCGCGCGCCAGCTCGGTCTTGCCCACGCCGGTCGGGCCGAGGAACATGAACGAGCCAATCGGTCGGTTCGGGTCGGAGAGCCCGGCGCGACTGCGACGGATCGCGTTGGCGACCACCGTGACCGCCGCGTCTTGGCCGACCACTCGCTGGTGCAGGAGATCCTCGAGGTGCACCAGTTTGTGCATCTCGCCTTCCATCAGACGAGTGACGGGGATACCCGTCCACTTCGCGACGACGTCGGCGATGTCTTCGGCGTCCACTTCTTCTTTCAGCATCCGGTCCTCGGTGGTGGCCGACTCCCCTGCCGTCGCTTCGTTGATGCGCCGTTCGAGTTCGGGGATGCGACCGTAGATCAGCTCGGCCTTCTTCTCCAGGTCGGTCTCGCGCTCGGCTTGTTGTCGCAATACGTCGAGTTCTTCTTTCAGTGTTCGCACGGCGGTGATGCCCTGTTTCTCGGCTTCCCATCGCTTCTTCATCTCTCCCGACTTTTGGGTGAGCTCGGTCAGTTCGTCCTCGAGCGCGCCGAGGCGCTCTTTGCTCGCAGCGTCGGTTTCTTTCGAGAGCGCGACCTTCTCTATCTGCAACTGCATGATGCGTCGCTCGACGACGTCGATCTCGGTCGGCATCGAGTCGATCTCGATGCGTAGTTTGCTTGCGGCTTCATCGACGAGGTCGATCGCCTTGTCGGGAAGGAAGCGGTTGGTCAGGTACCTGTTCGACAGCACCGCCGCGCTGACGAGCGCGTTGTCTTGGATCCGCACGCCGTGGTGCACCTCGTAACGCTCCTTCAGACCGCGAAGGATCGCGATGGTGTCTTCGACGGTCGGCTCGCCGACGTAGACCTGCTGAAAACGACGCTCGAGCGCGGCGTCTTTCTCCACGTGGGTGCGGTATTCGTCGAGCGTCGTCGCGCCGATCATTCGCAGCTCGCCGCGGGCGAGCATCGGCTTCACCATGTTTCCGGCGTCCATCGCACCTTCGGCACCGCCGGCACCGACCAGCGTGTGGATCTCGTCGACGAACGTGATCACCTCGCCGCCGGCATCGGTGATCTCCTTCAGCACCGCCTTGAGGCGTTCTTCGAACTCACCGCGGTACTTCGCGCCGGCGAGCATCGCCGCCAGGTCGAGCGAAATGAGGCGCTTGGTCTTCAAGCCCTCGGGCACGTCGCCCGACGCGATACGTTGCGCCAGACCCTCGACGATGGCCGTCTTTCCGACGCCGGGTTCGCCGATGAGGATCGGGTTGTTCTTCGTGCGGCGAGAGAGCACTTGCACGACGCGACGAATCTCCTCGTCGCGACCGATGACGGGGTCGATCTTGCCGGCGCGAGCCCGCGCGGTGAGATCGACGCTGTACTTCTCCAGCGCCTGAAACTGGTCCTCGGGATTCTGCGACGTCACACGGTGCGAGCCTCGAACCTCGCGCAGCGCGGCAAGCATCTCTTCTCGCGGCACGCCGACCGATTCGTGCATCGCGAGCACGAGCACTTCAACCGAGAGGTAATCGTCGCCGAAGTCCGACTGCAGCTCGGCGGCCGCTGCGAACACCGCGGCGAGCTCGCGGTTGAGACGCGGCTCAGACCCGCCCTTGGTGCTCGGCATCTTGGCGAGCGCGCTCGAGCACTTCTCTGCGATCGTGTTCACCGGCACTCCGACTTTCGCCAGCAGCGGTGACACGATCGTGCCGTCTTGCTTGACAAGTTCGAGCAGCAGATGGTGAGGGGTCAGTTCGGGGTGGCCAGCCGACGTGGCCGCTTGCATCGCGGCCGCGACGGCTTCGCCGGTCTTGGTGGTCCATTTGCGCGGGTCGAGTGTCATCAGTGCTCCTCTTTAGCGGTCTCCGAGGAAGCCCGATCGGCGGGTGAACACCGAGAGCACCTGCCGTGTCGGCACGAGTTCGCCGCGCGAGGCGCGCTGGGCGGCCATCGTCGCGCGCAGTGACTCCACTTCTTTGCGCAGTTGCGCAACCTCGTTCTCGAGCTCGAGCACGTGGCGAATGCCTTCCAGGTTCATGCCGGAGTCGACGAGTTGGGCGATGCGGTGCAGTCGGGCGATGTCCGCCTGGCTGTAGCGACGGTTGCCGCCTTGGGTGCGCGCCGGGCGCAAGAGTCCGACGCGCTCGTAGTTGCGCAGCGTCTGCGGGTGCATGCCGGAGAGTTCGGCCGCCACCGAGATGACGTACACCGCCATGCGCTGGTGGTCGCGTTCGGAATGCTGGGTCATGATGCTTCCTCCTTCGCGAACGCAAGCAGGGCGTCGCGTTGCTGGTCGGTCAACGAGGTAGGAACGACGACGTCGACGGTGACGATCAAGTCGCCGGTCGTCTTGTCGGTGTTGATGCCGCGGCCTTTCACGCGGTGTCGACTGCCGGGTTGCGTGCCGGCACGCAGTCGCAGCATCACGGTGTCGCCTTCGAGCGTGGGGACGGGCACGTCGGCGCCGAGTGCCGCCGCGGTGAACGACACCGGGACGCGCACGAGCAGATTTCTTCCGTCGCGGGAGAACACGGGGTGCGGCGTCACGCGACACACGACGAAGAGGTCGCCGGGAGGCCCTCCGTTGCGACCCGGGGCGCCGCGACCCTTGATGCGGATCTTCGAACCGTCGTCGATGCCGGCCGGAACGCGCACGTTCACTTCTCGGTTGCGCATCTCGACTCCCGAACCTCGGCACGTGCCGCACGGGTGCTCGATCACCGCGCCGCGACCGGAGCACTGCGAGCACGGAACGGAGAAAGCGAAGCCGCCTTGGTTCATCTCGGTGACGCCGCGACCCGAGCAACGCGTGCACCGCTTCGGCGTGGTGCCGGTGCGAGCACCCGAACCGCTGCATGACGAGCACACCGCTTCGGAGGTGAGGTGCAGGCTGGTCGTGAGGCCTTTGGCCGCGTCGACGAAGTCGACGGTGAGCGACGCTTCAAGGTCGGAGCCGCGTTGCGGGCCGACACCGCCGGTGCGACGCCCGCCGCCGAACATCTGGCCGAGCAGGTCGCCGAGCCCTCCGGCACCGGCCATGTCGCCCATGTCGAAGCGGAACGAACCGTTGCCCGGCCCGCCGAACGCGCCGGGGCCGAGTCGACGCACTTCGTCGTACTCGCGGCGGCGCTGCTCGTCGCCGAGCACGTCGTAAGCGGCGGAGATTTCTTTGAAGCGTTCTTCGGCGGCGGCGTTGTTCGGGTTCGCGTCCGGGTGGTACTGGCGCGCGAGCTTGCGATACGCCTTCGTGATGTCTTTTGCCGACGCGTTCTGCGGCACGCCGAGCACGGCGTAGTAGTCCTTCTCGAACCACTCTCGTTGTGCAGTCATGGCGTCCTTCCCTGCGTGCTCAGCCCTTCACCTTCACCATCGCCGCGCGCACGACGCGACCTTTCCAGCGGTAACCGGTGCGCAGCACCTCGACGACCACCGGGCCTTGCTGTGCGTCGTCACCCGGCTCGTGCACGACTGCCTCGGCCGTCGACGGATCGAACGGTTTGTCGGCGAGGTCGAGCGCTTCGAGACCTTGCTTCTGCAGCGAACCGAGCAACGCCGACCACACCGACTCGATGCCTTGCACGCCGTGAGCGGCCGCGGCTTCGCAGGCGTCGAGCACCGGCAGGATCGACTCGACGAGCTTCCCCGTCGCGCGATCGACGTCGTCCACCAACTGCGTGGCTACGCGCTTGCGGAAGTTCTCGAAATCAGCCTGCAGACGCAACGCGAGGTCCTTGAACTCGTCGCGCTCCTTGGTGACGGCGTCGAGCACGTCGGTGACGCCGAGTTGCCCGGTCGAACCCGCGCTCGAATCACCGGAGGGTGCCGTGTCGGCGTGAGGGGCGGCGCCGTCGGCACCCTCCGGATTCGAAGTGGTCGTGTCGTCAGCCATGGTCGGTCGTCGCTTCGCGGTGCCCTGGGACGGTTACTTCTCGTCGACGATTTCTGCGTCGACGATGTCGCCGTCGTTGCCGCCCGTCGCGCCTGCGGTTTGTCCGCTGGCCGACGTTCCGGCGGCGTTCGCGTCGCGTGACGCAGCTTCGTAGAGCTTCTGGCTGAACGCCTGGCTGGCGGTCATCAGTTTCTCCGTGGCGTTCTTGATCGTGTCGACGTCGTTGCCCGCGAGCGCGGCCTTCAGGTCGGCGAGCGGTTGCTCGACCGCCTTGCGCTCGTCGTCGGTGACCTTCTCGCCCTGCTCGCGCAACACCTTCTCGGTTTGGTACACGAGCGAGTCGGCGTTGTTGCGCACTTCGGCGTCGGCGCGACGCTTGCGGTCTTCGTCGGCGTGCGCCTCGGCGTCTTTCACCATCTTGTCGATGTCGTCCTTGGAGAGCGACGACTGGCCGGAGATGGTCATCGACTGCTCCTTGTTCGTCGCGCGGTC